>NZ_CP119559.1:2400000-2719332 GCF_029278565.1 Haloarcula halophila
ACCGCGTCGAATACCTTCCCAGATTGCTTCTTGGCAGATATCCTCGAACGTCGTTGCAACATGAGTCGGCAGATCAGGGGCAATCGTCCCGTCGTAGACGACACCCGGCGCTTCCTCGATACTGGAGCGATTCGGCTCGACGTACCGGAACCAGAACCGGAGGAACTCGTCCGCGACGCGGTACCGCGACCGTTTCGACTTCTTGTCTGTGGCAGTCACTGGGACTTCCCGGTCGATCAGCCGGAGCCGTCGAAGCGTTTGCAGATACTTCGACAACGGGCCGACATCGATTCCAGTCGCTCCAGCGATCTCGTTCGGTGTCGTGTGCCCCAGTGCAACGGCTTCGAGAATGCTCATGTACCGAGCCGGATTCCGGAGTTCCGTCCGAAGCAAGAACTCCGGCTCGTTGTACAACACTGCCGACGGCGACAGCACCTGATCTCTGATGTTCTCCGTAAGCGATTGTTGGTAGTCGAACAACGTGAGATACATCGGCGTCCCGCCGGTGATCGAATAGGATCGAATTGCATCCGCTATCCCATACGTGATAACTTCACGGGCGTCCTGAAACGAGAACGGTTGTACGTCGAGTTGTGCGGTACGACGCCCATATAACGGACTCTCGTGACCAAGCACTTCCGACTCCATCGTACTGACACTCGATCCGCAGAGAACCAACATCGATTCGGTCTGCTGGAGGTGCTCGTCAACAAACCCCTGTACGTAGGACGGAACCGAGTCATTCTCCTCGACGAGATACGGGAACTCGTCGATCACAACCACGACTTCTTCGGAGCGGAGTTTCTCCCCGAGGTACTCGAACGCCTCGTCCCATCCATCGATTCGCGGTACGCGTTCATCGAAATACGCAGCGACTTGATCGATGAATTTCTCGCGCTGTCGATTCTCGGCCTCCTGTGCCGCCAGGAAGTAAATGTGTGGCCGGTCAGCACAAAACTCCTTCAGCAACTCCGTCTTACCGACCCGCCGCCGCCCATAGACGACGAACACGTCCGACCCAGTCGACTCGAACGCAGACACCAGCGCATCCAACTCTTCCGTCCGGTCGTGAAAGGTCATACTCTGAATAATGATTACTTGGATAATGACTTACCGGTTCGGGAGTGGTGTCCTTTGTTCGCACTCAATCAGCCACAGCTATTTGATCCAGAACGCGCGCTGCCGACCCTCTCTTTCACTGACGGCCATCGACAGCACCTCACGCCAGTCCGCTGGATGTGACTCGTTGTCGCCGGGCGTTGGTGCATCCGGATCTGGGTGGACATGGTCTCGTGTATTGTGCTCCGACGGGTGTCGATCCCACCGGTAATCGAACGTGTGCCCTTCGGACTTTTCGATATCATAACCAGTCAGCCGTAACGTACGTTACTGTATCCATTGCCTCTCGATTGGGAATCGCTTCGATAACGCGCTGGATGATATGGTAGAGTTCGTGTGAGGGAAGCGACTGGTTTGGGACGTAGAACACCCCACTGTGTGAGTCGGCTGGCATCTGGACGAAGTCGTCGTCGCTGGTGACGATAATCTGATTGTTCTCAACTGCGTACAGTCGAATCGCGGTATCGTCAACGCCTTCGCCTAACTCGCTCACGTCAACGACACGCTCTACATCGTGGCCTGCTTTGTCGAGTTTGTCAGCCAGCGGAGCCGCGATGTTCTCATCGAGAAGAAACGAGACTTGCATACTTACGCTTCCGGCAGATCATCTGGCCCGGTGATGGTCCTTGGGTCAGATTCTGCGGCTTCGTGAACCTCTTGACGGCGTTCTTTGACTGCCCGCATCTCTTCGGGGTGGTCGTGATAGTACGCCAGTGCGTGGTAGACGTCTGAGATGGGAAGGTCAAACCGGTCCGCAACCGTCTGTGCATTGAGGCCACGCTCTTCGACCAGTGCGTGGATGTGGCTCACGGTGATTCGCCGGCCTCGAATGTGGGGCTCGTCGTGAATATCTGACTCGTCACCTGAGATGACGGTGTTCATCTGCTCAGACATAAAGCAGACTACCATTGCAGTGGACTTCAGTCTTTGCCGGTACAGGCAACCAACTGCGGCTGTTTTGCAAGGTATTGACGATCTGTTTGCTGCGAGCAGTGCCTGCAGGAGTCAGAAGCAAAAATATCCGATCAATGACCCACGGCGAGCAGTACGATTCCTTGTCGGGATTCCGGCCAGTTTCCCAGTTCTCGCCGACCCTGTCGTTGGCTGGAAGGTCGCTCGTAGTGAGCACAGCACAAATATACTCTTCACCTTGATACGGCAGTCCCTCAGCACTCAGGACGAGCCAGAGTCGTGGATTCTGCCCCTCCCTGAACGGATCTGGAGCCCAGACCACATCACCCTTCTTGAATGTTTCACTCACGGTCGTCGCGGGGATCAGACGCGTGTTCCTGCCACGTTTTGTAGGCCATCGGCTCGGTTTCGTAGCTCGCGGCAGTTTCACTCGCGTGAGCCGTAGCTTCGTCTACACTCTGGACGTGATCGCTCACGCGCCAATATTTGCCCTTGTGGTCGACCCGCCCGGCTTCCCGTAACCGAACGAGCGTCGGTCCGACCGAGCCGCCGGTGACGTTGGTGGCTTCGGCAATTTCGCTCTGGGTGAACGCCTGATCGGCATGCGAGTCGAGAAATGTGAGTATCTCCGCTGCGTTTGTCCCCGGTGTCGGCCCGTCGCCCTCGTCGTCGATCTCTTCGAATCGATCGGTGCTGATCGGCATATGTATCTTTTGTACTGGATGTATCAAGAGGGTTTGGTCCCCGTTGTCGCAGGTGCGGATCGGTCACTCCGGATCTGCTCACGGCAGACCCGCCTTTGGTGCTCGTTCCTCGTCCCGTTGCGTCTGTGACTGACCTCCATCCGCGCCTGGTGGTTCTCCAGCCTGCTGGCAGCGCAACACGTCCAGCAGTGGTCGCTGGATGGCGACAGCAACGCGGTGCTTGCAGGCCCCATCGAAGCTAGTGTCGGCAGGACAGGAACACGACATTGGCAGGCCGTCCTCGACTGTCACGAGGTATTCGTGATCGGAGGGGGTCGCATGGCTCTCGTTTCGAACTAGTATATTCGTCCCGAAAATCGAGAGTGCGAGTGCTTCGTACTGGGCGCGCTTTGCGACGGTCGTACTGAACTGTAGTTCTTCGAGTGGATGCATGGGTTCCGGACGCTCTGAACAGAGCGCCCGCACCAGTGTGGGCGCTTAGTAAAACACTCTATCAGGATTTGCTCCTCTAAAATCTTCGAGGGCGAGTTCCCCGACCCACCGGGGTCGGGGGTGAAGCCCGACACTCGGCCTAGTGTTCCGTCTCTTCGATATACCGTTCAACCACTTCCTCCGACACTGCGCCCGTCGTCCCCACGTAGTACCCGACCTTCCAGAAACCACCACCCCAGAAATACGACTCCCGAATCTCAGGATACCGCTCCAGCAAGTGCTTGCCCGAGTACGACTTGAACTGTCGAGCGATGTCGGCAGGACTGTGATTCGGGTCGGACTGAACAAACAGGTGTACGTGGTCGTCCGCTATCTCCAGCGCCAGAATCTCATGCCCGAAGTGGTCGGCAGTCTCCGCAAACAACTCTCGCACATCGTCCTCCACTACATCGAGAACCGGGTGTCGGTACTTCGGACACCACACGAAATGATACTTGCAGGAACTAACCGAATGTGCATGACTGCGGTACCCCTCCATTCCTACACCCTACATTTATGACCAATTGGAACAACCATCAAAGCATGGGCGAAGAAGCCACGAAAACCATTCAGACGCGCCTCCACGTAGCGTCTGGTGAGCGGTCGTGGCTTCACGACGCCCGCCTCGCGTCACGCGAGATATTCAACGACACCATCCACCTCAAACAGCAAGGGTACAATCGCACCGAGATACAGCGAGAGGTTGACCGCGACGACTTCTTGCGGAACAACAAGTGTGCGGTCGTCGGCAAAGCCCTCCAAACGTGGGACTCCTACCAATCGCTCAAAGACTGGTGGGAGAACCAAGACGACCCTGACGGCGGGAAGCCGACGCCGCCGAGTACGGACAAATCCGGTGCGTACCCGCTCGTAATGGCACACACGGAGGGCTACCGCCTCACCGTGGAGGACGACACGAATCGCGTCCAGTTCCGTATCAGCCCGAAACCCTACAAGAAGGTGAACGGACACCTGCGCGGCGACCCGGACGCGATGGACGAACTTCGAGATGCCATCACGTCGGATGAGGTGGATGTGGGGCAGGCTGAACTCCTGTACCGCGATGGCGTGTACTACCTACACGTCACGGTCACACGCGAGTTCGACGTGCCCGAACCCGATACTGCCGATACGGTAGTCGGTGTAGACATCAACGAGCGCAACGTCGCGCTCACCGCCCTCGACCGCGAGACGATGCGGACTAAAGGCACGCTCGTCCTCGACTACGGACGAGTGAAGCAAGAACGCCAACGCTACCACACAATCACCACTCGCTGTCAGGAATACGGCAAGACGAGCATCCACCAGAAACTCGGTGACAAGGAAGAGCGATTCACCGAATGGATGCTGCACCGTCTCTCTCGTGCTGCCGTGGAGTTCGCGGAGCAGTTCACGAACCCGGTTATCGTGTTCGAGGATATGGGCGGCATCCGTGACGAAATCAAGTACGGGACGTATATGAACCGCCGATTGCACAAACTGCCGTTCCACAAGTTCGAGAAGTTCGTCTCGTACAAGGCGACGTGGCGAGAGATTCCGACGGACACGGTGGACGCCTATCATAACTCGAAGATGTGTTCGTGCTGTGGTGAGCGTGGGTCTCAGCAGGGGCGGCGGTTCCGCTGTACGAACGACGAGTGTGATGTGGCGCAAGACCACGCCGACCGGAACGCGTCGGTGAACATCGCGTGGCGCGAGACGGCGAAACTCGACGGTAATACGACGAATTACCGGACTCACAAAACCCAGCCACAGGTTCGGTTGGTGCGTCTGTCCGGGTCGGGGCGTGTAAGCCGCCCAACCTCATCCCGCTCGCTTGCCGAGCAGGGAGTGCTAGCGCACGGCTGAGGGAACCAACAAAAGCCTCGGGCCACCGCGCCCGAGGCTGTTTACAGGTAACAGCGAGAGTTCCACGGGTCACCTGACCCGTGGGTGAATCGCGTACGCTCGCCTAATGTTCCGTCTCCTCGATGTACCGACGAACCACGTCCTCGGAAACAGCACCAGTCGTCCGGACGTAGTAGCCATCCTTCCACAGGCCACTTCCCCAGAAGTACCGCTGTTTGAGTTCAGGGTGGCGTTTCAGAATCATTCGGCCCGAATAGCCTTTGAATTGCTTAGCAATCTCGGCAGGACCCCATTTCGGGTCGGCCTCCACGAACAAGTGAACGTGGTCGGTGGCGATCTCCATCGACACAATCTCGTGACCGATCCGCTCGGCAGTCCCCCGGAACAACTCCGCAAGTTCGTCCCGAACTAACTCCAACATCCCGTGTCGATACTTCGGGCACCACACGAAATGATACTTACACAAACTAATCGAATGTGCATGACTCCTGTATTCACCCATCCGAATCCCTACGTTTATTATCATTTGATTCGATAGTCAAGGTATGGGTATCGAAGAAGTCACGAAGACCGCACGTACTCGACTCTGCATAGAGTCTGGTGAGCGGTCGTGGCTCAAAGATGCCCGTTACACCGCACGAGACATCGCCAATGACACGCTTCGTCTCAAACAAGACGGGTACACCAAGACCGAGATTCAACGCGAGGTTGACCGCGACGACTTCTTGCGGAACAACAAGTGTGCGGTCGTCGCCAAGGCTCTGCAAGCGTGGGACTCCTACAAAGAACTCCTCAACTGGTGGCACGACCAAGACGACACCAACGTCGGGAAACCGTCGCCACCGGCCACGGACAAGCAGGGAACATACCCGCTCGTCATGGCGCACACCGAAGGCTACCGACTCACCTACAACGACGAGACTGACCGTATCCGATTCCGTGTGAGTCCGAAGCCGTACAGGAAGGTGAAAGGACACCTTCGAGGACGACCGGAAGACCTCAACCTCATCGAGTCGGCCTTGACTGAAGATGAGTGGTCGTTGGGGCAGGCTGAACTTCTGTACCGAGATGGCGTGTACTACCTACACGTCACGGTCAAAACAGAAGTCGAAGTGCCTGAACCGGAAGACGGTGACACGCTCGTCGGCGTGGACATCAACGAGCGAAACATCGCCCTCACTGCGCTTAACCGTGAGACGATGGACACGCTTGGAACACTCGTGCTTGACTACGGCTCTGTGAAAGCCGAACGCCAACGCTACCACACCATCACGAAACGCTGTCAAGAACACGGCCAACACTCCATCCACCACCAACTCGGGGAGAAAGAAGAACGCTACACCGAGTGGATTCTTCACCGAATGTCCCGAGTTGTGGTGGAGTTCGCCCAACAGTTCTCGAATCCAGTTCTCGTGTTCGAGGACTTGAGTGGGATTCGAGACGCCATCAAGTACGGCACGTACATGAATCGCCGTCTGCACAAACTGCCGTTCCACAAATTCGAGCAACAGGTTCGATATAAAGCGACATGGAACCAGATTCCGTGTGAGAGGGTCGAGTCGCCGTACAACTCGAAGGCCTGTTCGTGTTGTGGTCATCGGGGATACCGTCAGAGTCGGCGGTTCCGCTGTACGAATGATTCGTGTGAAGTTCAGCAAGACCATGCTGACCGGAACGCGAGCGTGAACGTGGCGTGGCGAGCGTGGGCGAAACACGCTGGCGTAGACGTTGAATCGGTTAATTACCGGACTCGCAAAACCCAACCGTTTGTTCGGAAGGTGAGCCTGTCTGGGTCGGGGCGTTCTGTAAACCGCCCATCCTCATCCCGCGACATCGCGTCGCGTGGAGTGCTATCGGCATAGGCTGAGGGAATTACAAAAGCCACGGGTCACCCGACCCGTGGTCGTTTACTTCTTCGATCAGAATGCGTGGCTAGGCGATCAGTATAGATGAGTGACGCAACGACGATCGAATGTCACTCGTGGAGCCATTCGTACCACTCACCGAGATCCACGAGTTGGTTTTCGACTCCATCAATCCCATACTGAGTGAGTACCTCGTCGACGGTTCGAGCAAGTCCTTCCGGGTCGGTGTCTGGAAGAGTCTGCTCATGGTAGAGAAAGATTCCTGCGTGGTCGTACTCGTGGTGCAATGGTTCGAAATCCTTTGCATTGTTGGTCACAAGGACGGTCCCAGACTCACCACACCGCATCACCAGTTCATCGTCATTTGTGTGTTCTCCGAACCGATCTTTCGCCTGTTCGACGTCGTGACTGCGCTCTCGGAGCAGTCGTTCGAAGACTCGACCGACATGCTCGTCAAGGAGGATTTGAGCCCCCATCACTTCACGGTCTCTTTGGGTTTGAGTGATAACTCCTGCACTCTTTCGAACGCTGCTTCGTTCTCCGCTTCGAGTTCGCGTATCTCGTCGATGTGGGCGTAGTAGTAGGAGAGGGACTCGTACACGTCTGCAAGAGCAACATCCAGTTGATCCGCGACATGAGCGGGAGATTGTCCTCTATCAATCACCCGTGCAGCGACGTGACGAACGCCGATACGCGTACCGTCGATTCGTGGCTCGCCACCGAGTACATCGTCATCCCGGGCGATATTCATATGCTTCGGTAGACACTCTCGTGGGTTATATCTTTCTGGCGGTCGATTCGACCACACTCGATGCGCACAGTTAACGAGTGGCTGTTCCAGCATCGAATGGCGTTTTCGAACATCCGTTCGACAGCCCGTTGTTCGGTTGTACTCTCCAGAAATTCAGTGCGTGACCGACCTCTATCCGCGCCTGGTGGTTCTCCGGCCTGCTGGCATCGCAACACGTCCAGCAGTGGTCGCTGGATGGCGACGGCAACGCGGTGTTTGCAGGCATCGCCGAATCGAGCGTCGGCAGGACAGGTACATGACACTGGCACCCCCTCCTCGACTGTCACGAGGTATTCGTGGTCGGAGGGGGTCGCATGGCTCTCGTTTCGAACTAGTATATTCGTCCCGAAAATCGAGAGTGCGAGTGCTTCGTACTGGGCGCGCTTTGCGACGGTCGTGCTGAACTGTAGTTCTTCGAGTGGATGCATTGGGTTTCGGACGCTGTGAAAAGAGCGCCCGCACCTGTGTGGGCGCGTAATAAACTGAGCCAAAGAGCAGGTGACACCCCGAAGTGCTTTACTGCGCTCTCGTGTACGATAGTGTATGGCTCAGGCCGACCCTGGCGATTCAGACTCCCCGCAACGTGAAATTCGCCTGGTACAAGAGGACGATGGCCGGTGGTCCGCTATCGACGAGGGAGTTGGTGTGGCAAGTCACGGTGACACACGGTCTGAGGCGCTGGAAAACTTAGACGAGGCCGTCGCACTACATACTGGAGAGATCGGCGAGCCGGTCACGGACGCCGATTTGCGTGATTTGGGACTCGACCCAGAGACGGTTCCCGACGAGCCTCGGGAACCCGAGGCACCCTGGTTCTCTCAGTAACTGTGCTGGCGTTTGTTTCTCACTCGACTCGCCGTGGTACTGCTCGATTTGTTCGAGTGTGACCGATACGACCCGTTCGTCAGCCACGCAGGCCGTCCGCCGCGATACGGTCAATGGTCTCTCGCTGCTGACGGTGAATCGTCTTCCGGTGTTCGCTGAACCCAGCCTCGATTTCGGCTCTGAATTGCTCGAACGCTTTCTTATCACCACAAACAAACTCTCCGTTGACCGCGTCATGGGCGACCGCTAGCGGGAGTGTCTCAATGTCGGCGACATCGACGAATGGGGCGTCCTCACGTTGGAGATCTCCAGAGAGGAAACACCACTTCTCGAACCGCTCTTGATCGGAGAGAGCGTCGACGAACTTGACGGCGAGGTCTAGATCGGACGCTGCTGTCGGCTCTCCCGAGACCTGCGAACCGAAGGCGATCACGTACTCGATATCGGGGTCCGGACAGAGCGACGCAGCGAGATCATCAAGAACCCCGGAACGCTCGCCGTGGGTGGTCATAGGTGGAATGGTGCCGATTCGCCACAAAAGATTTCCGCCGACCGTCGTTGTCTGGGGGCTAGCGTCATGGGTTTGGCGATGGTCGTTTGTCAGATTTGGGAGATTCTTCACCAAGCGACTCACGGACATCGGTTCGGAACAGGGTCATGTTCTGTGTCGTCAAATTTCGGTGAGGCCGAGACTGTACTCGAGTGCGGTATCGACCTCGTCCAGCCGCTCTTGTGGAATCGAGCCGAGATTCTCGGTGATTCGGTGCTCGATAGAGATGGTTCGAATCTGGCTACAGAGTGCAACTGAGTCTTCCTGGAGCGCACACTCCTCCGCTGGGACGAGCACTTCGAACGGGTAGCGTTGCTCGCCGAACGAGGTGGTAAACGGAACGACGATCGTTGTTGGCGCGTTTGCATTCCCGACGTCGTTCTGTACGACGAGACACGGACGTGTTCCCCGTTGTTCGGACCCCTGGGTCGGGTCGAGTTCGACGATAACGACGTCTCCACGACGGACAGACGTGGCCATCCGCTACCACTCTGGGGCATCGCCCAGGTGGTCGTCAGCCTCCGTCGAGACCCCCGCAAGTTCGTCAGCGAGCTCTCGGCTCCGTTGAGCACGCTGACGATATCCCTCAGCCAACTCTTCACGGGTGACCGGTCGCTCGATAACGATCTTTCCGGCCTCTTCGTGGATCACGATGTCGTCTCCGCCCGAGATTCCGAACCGTTCTCGGAGCTCCTTGGGGATCGTCACTTGGCCGCGTTTCCCGACCTTCCGACGTTCGGCCTCACTCATACGTATTCATATCGTATTCATACTAGTAAACCCTTCGGGTAGCAGGCAGTCAGTACGACCCCCTGTCTGACCGACCGTGATGAAACCCGTATCGTTCGATATACTGCCCGAGGGATATCCGGCATCAGCAGAGCTGGCGTTCTGGAGTGGTTCCGATCCGGCCGTAACACGCCTCACGTCCGGAAACCGGTTCGACCAACCCACACACCTACAGCGGAGCTCCCGCACTCGAATGGGTATCTGGACGGGACTGTGGCCCTCTTGGCTCCTATATCGACGCTGCCAGCTCGCGCACTGACTCACGGTTGTTACGCACAGTAACCGCACAGACGCCCGCAGCAGCCGCAATCTCGGCTTGCTGGACGGCCACACCATGCTCAGTCGCCGCCGAGAGGAGACAGGCTGCGGCGAATCCCGCGGGATGTTTCCCCGCGCTCACCCCCGTTTCGTGGGCACGCACAGCGACCTCCGTTGCTCGGGAGACGACTGCCTGGGGTAGCTTGATATCGGCTGCGATGGGACCAATGAACTCACTCGGAGAGCGGGGTGGAATCGGCAACCCGAGTGTCTCGTTGAGTGTGCGATAGCAGTTCAGCACCCGGCGCTCGGAGACGTGCGCGCATTCGGTTAGCTCCGCTAGCGAGCGGGTGATACCTGCGAGGCGACAGCAGGCATACACACAGCCGGCGGCCATTCCTTCGATCGAGCGCCCACGGAGGAGGTCTTCCCCCTGCGCACGCCGGAACAGCGTACTGGCCTGTTCTCTGAGTGAGCGGGGCAGATCAAGTGCGGCAGTCAGCCGGGCGATATCGACCAAGCCGTGAGTGAGGTTCCGTTCGGCTTTCGATCCCCATCGCCCGCGGCTGTGCTGTCGCCGGAGCCGAGAGAGCTGTCGTCGTTTCTTGTCGGACAGGTGGGTACCACGGCTATCAACTGCCCGCCCGATCTCCGAGGAGATACCTCTGTCGTGGCGCGTTGCCGTTGACGGGGGCCCAGTCCGCTTTCCCGAGCGGTCAGCCTCCGAGTCTGTCCACGCCGTTGCACCGTGATCGAGATAATAGCTATCGACGATGAGGCCACATGCCTGACAACTTGTCTCTCCGCCATCTGTTTCTAGCTCGCCGGGACACTCTGGACAGGTTGTCCCCGTAATCGTTTGCCCGGTCCCTTCGTCGAAGCCGCGTTCGTAGACGTTTCTGGTACTCATTGGACTCACGCAAGGCCGTGTTGTTCGTGCAGGCCCCGCACCCGTCAGGGGCCAAAAAATACGGGCGGTGCGTTACCGGGGGCTGTGGGATGCATAGCAACGAGTCAGTCGCTTCCGTGGGTATGCGGACCCACCGGAACAGCTTTATGACACAATTGATTACATTTGATTACAACATGCCAGTCCTCCTCGAAGATTACGACGCAGAGATAGACCTTCGACCAGGCACGACGAAGTCAGACATCGTGGTGTACCTGTATCAAAACCCCGAGTGGGGGTACTCGCCACAAGAAATCAAAGAAGCGCTTGATATTCCCCGAGGGACCGCTACAACCACGCTCAAACGTCTCTATGATGAGGACTACATCGGAAAAACTGACGACGGGTACTACCATGCCCTCGGTGAACGAGACGACATCCGACGGTATGTCGCAAATCTGAATCAAGCACACCGGATGTTCGGTCACCACCGCGATACGGATGCCCAACCCGAAGAACCCGAAACAAAAATCGGTGAGGATCGCACCGACGAGGAACTTGACGCAGAACTCGCAGAGCTGGAAGACAGCGTCGATAAATAAAGCATTTGGCTGTATCGGTCACGGTAGCGCTGCTAGGCATTGAGCGGGTATTGCTGAATACACAGTACGTTTTGCTCACGTGGAGAGAGACTAATCGTCATCAGCGGTGTAGGCCCCTCCGCGTCGCTTGGTTCGAGCGACGACGAGCTGTTGGTCGCTCTGTCGAAAGATCACAGAGAGCCGGAATTCGCCGATACGGATCTTCTTGTAGGGGCTGTTTTCCAGTGGTTCGCCGTAGTCTGGCGGATCCCGCCACGGGGAAGTAACGATTTCGTCGAGTTTGTCGAGGATACGGTCTTGCTCTGCGGCTGAGAGTGCGTCAAGGTCGGCCTGTGCTTTCGAAGAGAGTTCCCATGTCCACTCCTCGTCACTCATCGTCCGTCCCGAACCGCTCGCGGGCCTCGTCGGCGCTCATTGTCTTCCCCTCGCGGATGTCCCCTTCGGCTTCGAGGAGAGCGATAAGTTCGTCGCGGTCGAACGTCGGAAACTCGATGGCATCTCGGAGCGTATAGCGAATGAATTCGCTTCGACTGTTGAAGCCACGGCCTTGCCAGGTGTCGTCGATCTGTTCGAGGAACGATTCAGTGGCTTTGAAATTCACCGTCACGATATCGTCCTCACCGTTTCCTTCTGTAGTTGTTTCAGACACACCATGGTAACACGTTCGTCTTACCAATAGTCGTTTCGACGAAATCCGCTTTCGTGACTCGGTGCTGCATCTACCCCCGTATCTCATCGGACGAACCTGCAGTCTTCTACAGAGACTTCATTCGAAAACCCCCTAGCGGGCGACTCTCGCGCGTTCGTATCCAATAAGGGCACTCAGGTGCTACGGCAGCATTGAGAGTTCGGCGATCGTCACTGTTGCCGCGTCCGTGACGGTCCGCCAGTCAGCACCCCCCTGGACTCGAAACGAGAGGAGCGGTGGCTCGAAGTACCCCCGCAGGTCGTGGATACCGGTCCGGCGCACCCGGTCGCCGTCGAGGCGATACGTGACTGTCAGGGACGTCTCGGGGTCGAGCGAGTCGACGAGTGGCTCGTTGTTGCTCTCCGTGCCATTGCGGGTGACTTCGACGCGATCGGTCTCAGCGTAGGCGTCGGTGAGGAGCAACGAGCGCGCCATCGAGTCGCTCCCCTGTGGCGAGAGCGCGAGCAGTCCCAGGGGCCAGATCCCCGTGTTCCGGATCTGTATGGCACGGTCGCCGTCGTTGTCGATCGTCAGCGCCAGTTCGCCTGGGCTGTCGACGGTGACCGACGGGTCGGTGCGCTCGATATCGAGAGCGAGTGGGCCGTCGATCGAGACGACCGATGTCGACTCTATCTTGTATTCGGTCCGTCCCAGACAGCCGGCCGTCCCCAGCACCGACGCGCTCGCAAGCCCCAGGAACGCTCTGCGGTTCACGACTCTGCCCCCCTTGCCCCGATCGCGTCGTCAGTCAGTTCGAGGAAGATATCTTCGACCGTCGCGTCGCCCTCGAGGCCGGCGTCGGCCCTGAGCGCCTCGGGTGTCCCCTCGGTGACGAGGTGACCCTGATGGAGGATGCCGAGTCGGTCACAGACCAGTTCGACCTGGCCGAGCACGTGACTGGAGAAAAAGACCGTCGCGCCGCGGTCGGCCTTTGCGTGGACGACCTCTCGGACCATCTCGACGCCGTGGGGGTCGAGCCCGGTGAATGGTTCGTCGAGGATCAACAGCTCCGGGTCGCCGACGAGCGCCATCGCGAGGGCGAGTCGCTGCTCCATGCCCTGTGAGAAGCTGCCGGCGGCGTCGTCGACGACATCGCCGAGTCCGACCCGCTCCAGCAACGTTTCTGGTGCCGTCTCGACGCCCTTGGTGTCGGTCACGAGCGCGACGTGCCGGCGTGCCGAGAGACCATCGTACGTCTCGAAGCGGTCGGGGAGGATGCCGACGCGCTGGTGGAGCGAAACGACCTCGTCCCACGGATCGTAGCCGAGGACGGTCGCTTCGCCGGCCGACGGACGGAGGTAGTTCATCAGGAGGTTGATCGTCGTCGACTTCCCTGCGCCGTTCGGGCCGAGAAAGCCATAGACGGTCCCGGACTCGACGGTGAGGTCAAGGCTGTCGAGTGCGACTGTCGAGCCGTAGCGCTTCGTCAGGCCGGCACACTCGATCGCGGGTGCGGTCACACCAGATCACCCCGTTCGAACGCGTAGCGAGCCAGGCCGAGCGGTCCGAGAAGCCAGGCAACCAGCACGAGGAGGGCGACCCACTCCTGGAGATAGAACGGGACCGCTCCTGGGTCGAACGCCGTCTCGACGACGAGGGCGTTGATATTCGATCCCGGCGCGCGCTTGGTCAGGACACTGGAATACGGTGCCGCAGAGTTGCCAACACCCAGCAGCCAGTTGCTGACGACGTTGTAAGCGCCAGTGGGCGACAGCCGATGGAGCAAGAACAGTGGCCCACTCGCGGGGGGATTATATGGATTGACCGGCTGTCCGGTCAGTTGTCCGTAGAGGGAGTTAGCGAGCAGACTCCAGAACAGGACAAACGGGAGGAAGAACCCGCCGATCAGCGCGCCCGTCGCCCGGACGGCAGTGGTGCTCACAGCCGAGAGCGCCACGGCTACCGAGACGAGGACGGCGACGTACAGCAGCGTCACGAGGACGACGCTGACGTAGGTGAGGACGTCGAACAGCCCGAACCTGAACAGTCCGACGGCGGTCAGTACGCCGATACCGAGCAGGACGACACCGCCGATCCCGGCGGCCCGCCCGACGACCTTTCCGGTGAGGACGTCCGTCCGCGTCAGTGGCAACCCGAGGACGAACTTGAGGCTGCCGGTGGTTCGCTCACCGACGATCGACTGGAAACTCAACAGTAAGATCCCAAGTGGTGGGATCGCCAGCGCGACGTACTGGACGAACGCGATCGTCAGGCCGGGGCCGAGCCCGTCCCAACCGACGTACGAGGGGCGATAGCCCCAGAGAGCGATCAGGACGACCAGCGCCCACGACCCCTTGGAGGTGAGGATCGTGCGACACTCCTTGCGAGCAAGCGGGAACCAACGCATCGTCTCGGGCGTTCTCTACGGCTGCCATTAGTAGTGATGATCTCCTGACCTGTCGCGACGCCCGCTTGCGGATCACCGGCCTCGACCACCATCTTTCTCCTTCCGCGCGATGACGGCAATGAGTGGGTCGCTTCCTGGGGTCTCGCTGACGACATCTACGACCGGCAACCCGCCCGCCTCGCAGTAGGATTCGACCAGTGACCGACGCTCGTCCATGCTGGCAGCCCGCCAGGCCCGGATCGCTTTCGTCGGGAACAGCCGGTTGGTGAAACTCACTACCAGGACGCCGCCTGGTGTGAGGACTCGGGCGAACTCCGCGAACACGGCAGCGGGATACTGGAGGTACTGGACCGACAGCGCACAGAGGACAGCATCGAAGGCCTCGTCGGTCAGGGGGAGCGTCTGGTCCGTATTGAGATCCTGGACGAACCATTCGTCGAGTGCGTCGTTCGCGGCGAGTTCGGCCTCGTTGAGTCCGTGGCCGACGACGCGTTCGAACTGGATATCCGGGAGGTGAGACACCCAGCTTCCCATCGCGTCGAAGACGTGGTCGCCGGGCGAGAGGACCGATGCGTACACGTCGGTGAGGCGAGCCAGGAAGGCACCGTCGGCGTGAGTCACGAACCGCGGGCTGTCGTAGAAGACGTCGTCCGGGCCCGAATCGAGCTTGGATCGGTCACTGTCCGAGAGCACACTCTCCATAGGAGCGCCACGGCCATGAGCCACTCGCCGCCTCAGTATGACCGTATTTGTGTACTGAAGTCCAACTACGCGTATGGGACTCACGACCGACCTCGTCAACGGCATCGTCTCACTGGTCATCAGCGTCGCCATCACCGTCGCGATGGCCGACGAAGACGACGGCCCCTACGACCTGAGTGACATGGCACTGGCTGTCGCGATCACGGGATTCCTCTCGGGCTTCTTTACCAGTTATTCCGCGAAGTGAGCCTCACCCATAGACCTGTCCGAGTGCTGCGAGCGTCCAGACGAGGACGTGCGCACCAACGACTGGGACGAACGTCAGCCGTCGTCGGCACACCGCGGAGGTATTCACTCGACCGGATCTGAGACGGTGAGCCAGTCGACCTGATCGCCAAGTCGTTTGAGACCTGTATCGTGGGTCCATAGTTTACAGATTCCGTGTCGATCCATCGCTGCGACGACTGTCGCATCACGACCACCGATTCCTGTGTCTGAGTGAGTGTCGAGAAGGTCCGCAGCAACGGCGACATCCTTCTCTGTCAGGTCTGTCACCTTGGTATCCTCGATATTGAGAAACCGGTCGATCGCTGTCTGGCTCTCGGCAAGTTGTTTCCGGAGGTAGTGAACGACCTCCATCTGTAGGACAGTGGTCATAAACAGTGGTTCGTCGGCGAGGAGAGAGCTAATGGGATCACGAACCATCTCGTGTTCGGCCAGTTCTGCGTCCAGATAGTAGATCCAAATATTTGCGTCGAGGCAGTGCATCGCTCAGGACGAGTTGGGCAGATCAGATGTCCAGTCAGATTTGATATCTTCGGGAGTGAGTGTTCCCGCCGATTCACGCCTGGTTTCGTCGTCGATGCAGCCCTGCATCGTCTGTATGAACTCCTCACGCGAAATCTGCGGACGGATCACCACTGCCTCGTCTTCGATGTCGATATCGACCTGTTCGCCGGGATCGATGTTGAGCCGGTCTCGAATCGATTTGGGGATCGTGATCCTGCCTTTCCTGTCGATTCGACGCTTGTCGTGTTCTGAACTCATCCTGTATTTCCCACTACGGTGGGAATTGACATATACATTGGTACCGAACACAGCTCGGATCCCTGTTGTCGAACGTGAGCATGAGCCTGCGAGTCTTGCGGTTTCCGTGACTTCGACCTTCGGTGGGGGAAATCCTGCGGTTTTCGAATGGGAAGCATGGAATGCGGCGACAGGTCTTTGAGTACCACTGGCGTACCACAGCACATGGGGACGGACGCAGGCGACGACGGCGATATGGTCAAGTTGAATGTCAAGGTCCCAAAGCGACTGTTAGAGGAACTGGACGAACTGGCCGACGAGCTGAACTACACGAACCGCTCGGAGTTCGTTCGTGAGGTGTTGCGCGATACCACGGAACCGATATTGACGCCCGGCGCGCAGGAAGGCGTCTCGAAGGGCTACGCGGACGTTGCAGCGGGGCGGACGATGTCGACGGATGAAGCTCGCGACCGCCTCGGTCTCGACGAGGAGTGAGGACCGACCAGTGGCTCACGAGGTCGTCCTGACGGAGACGGTGGTCGAAACGCTGGAGCAGTTCGAACCGACGGATACCGATCGAATCATCACCAAACTGGAGGAGATCGGCGACTTTCCGGACTATTTTCTCGACCGGCTGAAGAACCATCCTGGGTACAAGCTCCGCGTCGGTGACTTCCGAATTCTGATAGATTGGGATAAGGAAAACGAGGTTCTCTATGCTATCGATGCGTTCAAGCGGAAAACCGAGTACCGCGAACTCGGCAAATACCGTGAGGTATGGGGATCGTGGCGAGACGATCTGGAGGAGACGAAAGACGGTGACGACTGAGAAAGATGACGAAGCTGACCTGATGTCTTCGTGGCGCGCGTGTGGAACGGCCAGTAGGCCGTGACCACGTGCGAGGGGCGTCCGAGCGCAGCGAGGACGACGGCTGGGGAGGGACTGGCGAATAAAAAAGAGAGACCGCTGTACCTATCTCCCCGAGTTCTCTCGCTCCGGGAACTCGATGCGACTCCAGCCCGTCAGCGCCACCGAGAGGCGTCCTTCGTACCAACTCATGGCGACCGCCCGGAATCTGACGCGCTCGCCGTCTCGAACCCGCGGCTGCTTCGAGGCCCGCCAGACCGTGAACTTCGTCGTCCCGGACTCGTCTTCGATCAGTCCCACCTGAGCGATCGCTCGCGTGCTCGGCTTCCAGAGCGTCGTGATTCGCCCCTCGATGCACACTTCCTGTTGGTTCACGTCGCCCAGTTTCCCGATCGGAACGATGGTTCCCGGTGCGAGCCACTCAGCTTCGGTGACTGCTACCGATGCATCCACGAGATCCGCGCCGTCTGCCAGCCGCCGAGCCAGTCGCTTCGAGAGCGCCGCCGGGGTCGTTCCCGTCCTGATTCGTTTGCTGATTCTCGCTGCCTGTTCGTTCACTGCTGCTAACTCCGCTTGTGCCATCTCTGCTCGGGGGTCCACCCTCTCTGGGTCCACCCACGGGTCCACGCTCGCTGCACGCTTGCCGAACGCCCGCCGTCGTGCCTGCTGTCCAGCCGCGACACGCTCTCGCGTCCGAACCTCTCTGTCCGAGTCCTGCCTGTGGTCCCACCGGCGTCGCGTCCGCTCGATCTCCGCCTCGCGTGCTGCCAGTCGTTCCTCCGTCTCCAGGGTCAGTCCCCGTCCACACGCTTCGAAGTGGTTCGTGTCCACCGTCGCCTGTCGCTCCTGGATCACTGAGGGTCGGAGTTCCACCCGCTCCGCTCTGGTGATCTCTTCCCCATCCGCCGTTTGTTCGTCGTGCGAAACTTCATATCGAATCGAGTTCTCAGTACTCATTGCAATCCTCGAAGGCGCCCACTCAGCGTCTTCACTGCTTTCCACGACTCTCCAGCCGTGGCTCTCCATCTCGCGACAGGCTCTCGCGTGCTGGCCGCGCCTTCATGCGCCCGGAGGGCGCGGCCAGCGCGCGCCGTCGAGAACTACCCTACCAGCACCGCGCGCCCGGCCAGCCCGGCCGAGCGGCCAGTTTCACGCCGCTTTCGCGTCTGAGGCCCGGTCGAGCCGGTGCGAGGCCGGGCGAGGACCGAAAGCGCACGTGATACTGGCGTCCCGAAAGGGCGAGCGAGGAGCACAGCGAACGCGTTCGCTGTGACCCGGGCGTCGGCTGGGCGAGCGGGGCGGACCGTGACGTCTGTTTTGGGACTCTCTGTTTCTAGTGCCTACCCACGAGGATTCCATTCTGCACGGACAGGAAGCCACGCTCACTGCCGGTCATACAACTGGCTATGGGTGGGGATGAAAGGGGCGGCTGGCTCCGGGAAGACGGCCGATGCAAGGACCGCAACGTAGTGAGGACCGCAGCGAGGCCCTCGACCGGAGCCAGCCGGGGCTTTCTGGCTGTTTGAGCGTCGATCAGCTCACCTAAACACCACCTTCCAGGTAAACGAGAGTTATGCAGTCGATAATATGATCTTGCACATAGCGATGAGTCTCCACACCGAACGATGGCGAGGACGGCTGCGTCGACCTACTGTCGTTCCCACAACGATTCGATGCGTTCCTCTACCCGGCCAAGGACGAGTCGGCACATGTCGCGATGGTCTACCGGCCACTGTGCATCCGTTGCGTCGGAGCGGCTGGCGTTTGGCGAGGGGTGAAAGTGATCGCGTGAGTTGTGGCTGCTTGGATGGCGATCCCACCGACACTTCCAGACGCCGTCCTCGCGCTCTTCTTGATACTGGAAATTGAAATCATCGTTGCGGTACCAGCGAATCTCCACCCAGGCAGCTGTCTCCCCTGGATAGTACTCACTGGCGAATTCAGCACGGAGACAGAGCTTCCCCTCCTCGATAACCGCTACTGATTCGAACAATCGATGGCCACGGAAGCGAGACCGTATCCGCTCCACCACCGACCGGTCAATTGGCGCGGGACTCGCACCATCGCCTGCGGGCACCATCGTCAGCCCAGCGAGGAAGCGGCCGCACTGGCTGCTTTCCTCCGGGCGCGTTCGTGGAGCCGACGCTCCTCGATAGCGGTGGCCCAGTCACCCAAATCAACGTATACCTCGTTGACTTGCTCCGCGTCGAATTCGAGGACATCGACTTCGGCGGGCGAGTCAACGCCGTAGGTCGTACGGTATGTCTCGATCTTCTCAGTCAGTTCCGACACTCTGGTCTGTAACTCCTCAACAGTGTGGCTCTTTGCTAACTCGTTCACTCGCCGCCACTCGAAGTAGTCATCATTGCGCTCGTATCTGACCGGCCGACCGTCGTGCTGGATGACGATGCCGAGATCAGTGTAGAAGGAGAGGTGTGTCCGGGCTGCCTCCTCCGAACAGTCTGCCCGCTCGGCGATCTCGGCTGCCGTCATCGAGTCGCGAGCATGCAACACTGCACCGTATATCCGCTGTTTCGTATCTTCGCCTTCGAACGGAGTGTCAAACGGCGGTGGGCCGTCGTGGCTCGCGTTGTCCGTCATAGGTGAACTACCGGCCGCCACACACATATATCTTCTTTATCCAATATATATGGTTCACTCGCTCAGCGCGGTGACGACATCCCCAACGGAGAAGAGCCGAAGGTCGTCGCGGTCTGTGGCCGCCTCTTCGACGGATGGGTTGAACCCGCTTCGAGAGAAGAGTGCATACCGCTCTGTTCGGTCTCCTCCGTCCGATGGCGTCCAGCGGAGCTCCTCGACGTGATCTTCGAGCTTCGAGAGCGCATCGTATCCGAGCGGTGACTGTTGGAACTTGCATTCCCCGGCGATCAGTGTCCGTTCGTGGGTGAAGCCGACAACGTCGATTTCGTGCTCGCCGTACCACCACTGTCCAGTCTGCGTGATGGTGTACTCGGGATACAGGGTTCGAAGTGCCGAACAACACAACGCTTCGAACGATCGACTCACGAAATCCGGTAATTCGGGCTCGATGAGCGTCTCATAGGCTTCTGCCCCGAGTTCGTCGTATCGTTCGTCGGTCCCGTAGACGAAGCGGAACCAGAACCGAACGAACGAATCCCGGATACGGTATCGACTGCGCTTGCTCCGCTCTTTTTGCTCGGTAATGGGGACGTGCTGGTCGACGAGCCGGAGGCGAGATAGTCGATCGAGATATTTCGAGAGCTGGTTATACTCGATTCCCGTCGTCCCCGCGATTTCGTTACGACTTGTACTTCCGCCGGCGATGGCTTCCAGGATCGAAAAGTACCGCGTCGGCGTCGTCAACTCCATTCGAAGGACGTAATCCGGTTCGTTGTGCAGCGTGCCGTGACGTGAGAGTATCGTCCGCTGGATATTTTCCCCCAGCGTTGCCTCGGGTGACACTTCCTCGAGATAGTACGGGACACCACCGAACACACCCCAGGTGAGGACCTGCTCGTCAGCGGTGTACGCGTCGTCGAAGAACGCCATGGCAGCGTCGAAGGGGAGCTGTCTGATATCGAGTTTCAGCGACGACCGACCGTATAGCGGGCTGTTGCCCAGCAGTGCGGCCTCCTCCATCATACTGATCGACGAGCCGACGAGGACGAACGTCGCAGCAGACTCGTCGAGTTCGTAATCGAACATCGCCTGAAGCACGGACGGGAGACTTTCGTCCTGTTCGACGAGATACGGGAACTCGTCGAGGACGACAAGCGCGTCCTGCTCGGCGAGATACCCGAGCACTTCTTCCCAGTCTTCCCGTATCCGAGTCACACCGGGATACGACTCCGAAGCCACATCGATGAACTGCGCAAGCTGGAGGGCACTCGTTTTTTGTTTTGCCTGATAGACGACGGCGTCGTCGTACTCAGTGAGAGACTGTTTGATGAGGGCTGTCTTGCCGAGTCGTCGTCGACCGTATACGACCGCGAGCTCGGCTTCGTCTGACTCGTAGAGCGCGTGAAGCCGAGAGAGCTCTTCAGTTCGGTTAACGAAGACTGTCATAGTTCTCATAGCCGATCTGCAATTATAGTACTTTGGATAATCGTACTTCAAAGTATGATACTTCAAAGTATTATTGTCGGGTACATGTTCCGCCCGCACCGGTGCCACCAGCACTCCACCTAACTCCCCATCCACAGCAGTATTTATGCCATCACCTGACGTGGTGTAGTCGTTCATCGATGGGAGACGCCGCCACCCCGACAGCACCCGACCTCCCGGTCACAGCCGAGGACACCGATACGTATCTCCGGATTCAGCCAGCACTCGATCCGCTCGATCCATCGGTGGTCGAGACACAGCTCCGGCGCTTGCACCGTCTCGACACACAGTCCGACACGACGTGGTTCACATCGCTCTTCGAGACGACATCGACCCCGACGATCGAGTGGCTGCTCGTCGGGACCGACCAGCGGCTGACCTACTACGTTCGGACGGACCGACCGGATACGATCGACCCACTCGAACGCCTCCTCCGTGGGCTCTTTCCCGACAGCTACCGGTTCGAACGAGTCCAGCTGCGACGCGAGATCCTCCTCGAACCGATTCGGACTGCATCCGCACAGGGAGAGACGCAGCCGCCTGTTGGCGTCGAGTACGTCCGTCGCTGTCCTGCCCACCCGAAAGACTGGCAGACCACGCTCACTCCATTCGAAGCGCACTACGACGCCGAGACAGCCCGTATCCCCCTCGCAGGCATCGTCGAGACGATCGCCACCAGCACTGCGCCGATCGTCGTTCAGGTCCTCGTCCGTGCTCGGCCTGACTGGTCACTCCAGCGCGAGGAACGCCGCCTGGCCCTTGAAACCCGGACGGACACGCTGGGCGGAAAGATCGTGAACACGCTCTTTGGTCCACCGGACGACGAGGAGGGCCTGGAACTCCCCAGGCCGGACGAGCACCGTCTCGCCGAACTCGACGAGCGAGAGCCACGCTACTCCTTCGACGTGAACGCCCGGGCACTCGTTGGGGAGGTCTCGTCCCAGGCGAGTCACCAGACGTCGACGGATATCGCTAATGACCTCACGACGGCGTTCACGGGGGTCTCGCATACCACCTACGAGATCAGGGGACAGCTCCGAACCGGGAGCGCACGGAATCGACTGGAAGTTGCCGTCCGCGACGCCTCTTTCCGCGATGAAACAGGCCTCACCAGCCGTCTCGGGATAGCCAGACGGAATCATCCGTGCCTCGTCGCCGACGCCCGCGAGGTCGGAAACTTCTGCCTGCTCGACGGGGCAGCCCTGACCGCGTCTGGGCGACGCCTCGTCGACTCGACGCCCGTCGAACGCCAGCCCCTCTCGCTCCCACCGGCGACGACGCTTCGCCGGTACCACTCCCCCGGACTACCCATCGGCCAGCCACTGACAAGTGACGGCAACCCGACACCACGGCCGATCTCGTTGCCGCCCGCTCTCCAGTCGCTCCACGTCGCCTGGTTCGGCAAGACCGGATCAGGAAAGTCGACCGCCCTGGAGAGCGCGCTCCTCGAAAACCACGTCGGGACCGACGGCGCGGACATCCTCATCGACGGGAAAGGCGACGGCATGCCCCTGGAGTATCTGCGCATCCACTACGAGCGCTTCGGGACGCTGGAGAACGTGCTGTACTTCGACTGTGCAGAGCTTCTTCCCGCCTTCTCGTTTTTCGATATCCGCGACGAACTCGATCGAGGTATCGACCGGACGGCGGCTGTCGAGGACCGAGTCGACCACTACGTCGAGATACTCAGTCAGCTGATGGGCCGTGAGCGCTTCGAGCAGGCAGTCCGCTCGCCGGACATCATCCGCTACATGGTCAAGGCCATGTTCGACCCGGTCAGCGGTTCGGACGCCTTCAGTCATCGCGACCTGCATGGCGCGATCCAGGAGATGCACGACCGATCCAGCGCGCCGCCGGTCTCGGATGGCGACCTCGAACGGATGCTCGCCGGCGTCGTCGCGAACCGTGCCCGCACGTTCGACGAGATAATGCAGGGCGTGGCAAACCGCGTCGAGAAGATCCCCGTAAACCCGCGTCTTGCCCGGATCTTCAATCACGTTCCTGAGACGACAGCGGACGGCGAAGCGACCGAGGAGCCGCAGTTCGACCTCGTGGACTATCTGGATGAGGACGTCGTCGTCATCTTCGATCTGGGCGGCCTCCGCAGCGAGTCCCAGCGAGCCCTGACGTTGCTCGTCCTCTCGAACCTCTGGTCCGCGCTGAAACGGCGAGCGCAGACCAATGCAGAGATGATTCCAGATACCTCGGCCGAAGTGCCCCAGGCTGAACCCTCTGAAGAGGAGTCCCTGCCACTGGTCAACCTCTACATCGAAGAGGCAGCGAGCGTCGCCGACTCGTCACTACTCTCGGAGTTGCTCTCGCAGGCTCGCAGCTTCGGCTGTGGCGTCACCCTTGCCATGCAGTTCCCGGCACAGCTCCGCGAACGGAGCCAGCGGGCCTACCTGGAGGTCCTGAACAACGTCTCGACGATCGTCTCGGGGAACGTCGCCGTCGACAACCACCTCGCGAAGCGGCTCTCCACCGACGAGATGGACCCCGCCGCGGTCGCGACACGTTTGCGTGCACTCCGGCGTGGCGAGTGGCTCGTCTCCCTCCCAGCAGCGTTCGATACCGACGAACCTCACCCCTTTCTAGTTCGCTCGCTCACGCCACCACGAGGCCATCCTGCAGCGCCGCGGACGCCAGGACGACCTGGATTCGGTACTGCCGTCCAGCAAGGGCAGCGCCGGCTCGAAACCACGGCGGCACTCGGCCTCATCGAACCCAGTTCAGTTGACGAGGAAGGGCAAGCCGAGGAGACACCCGACCGCGTCGACAGCGCCCTACCGTATACGAACCGGCTGCCGCCGACCGTCAGCTACGACGACGATATCCACGGACTGGCCTGTCGAGAGTGTGAGAGTCGCTACGACCCAGACAACTCGGGGATGCGGCGGGCAATCGAATGTTGTTCCAGCTTGGAGGCTGTCGACCGTGACGATATCCCCATCTGTGAGGTTAATCTGAAGCTTACTGCCGAGGAGCGTGCCGACGCCGAATTCGCCGATAGACAGCTCCTGTTCCTCCAGGCGGTCTACAACGCTCAGCAACTCCGCTACGACGACATCGAGTACGACATCGTCCACGACAGCATGCTCCGCCTGCAGGAGTACCTCGACGTCGAGAGCGAGGCGATACAGGACCTCTTGGACGCAGGGCTGCTCTCACACGACACGGACCGCCCCCACCGACTCTACACCGTCACGCCCGAGGGTCGCGGCACCATCGGCGAGCACTACCGCAAGGGCGTCGATTACGGCCACGGCAAGGGCGACCTTGAGGAGACCAGCCAGCACGTCGTCGCCGTCGAAGTCGGCCGCCGCTATCTGGAGACGACGTATGTGGACGATCCGGAGTCACCGGTCGTGACCGTCGTCCCTTACTTCGAACTCGACGAACGCGATACGACGGCCGTCCCCGCTGCCAGTGCCATGGGGACCGACTCCGGTGAATTGAAAGACGCTGCCAGCGAGTACGACCGCCACCGGATCGATGCCGTCGGTCTCGACGAGGACGGTCGCATCGTCGTCACCCTCGAAGCAGAGCGCGTCAACCACGACCTTCGGCGTGCTGTCCCCGAAGACTTCGACAAGATGGCTGCCTGTGATCCCGACGACGCGATCTGGGTGACTATGTCGCACTCCGAAGCTCACCGCGTCCTCGATGCGCTCAACGATCCCCTGGACGGTTCCCCCCGTATCGAGAAGACGTACGCCCAGAGCACGCCAGCCAGTGAGTTCCGTCTGGATACACCGGGCTGTACGGCGATGTATACCCTGGAGCAAGTGCGTGACATGGTCGACCGCGCATAGCTGGATTCTCGTGAGTGCCGTTGTTGGGCCACGTGGTGTCGCTTCCTTGGACGGCTCCCGGAGTCAGTCTATTGTGGCAATCTCCCTGCAGATACTCTGCGTGAGCCAACCTTGGATGGAATCCCCGCCAATGAGGAACGAGTGGATCTGGACTGTGACTAGAACGTATGCGTAGCGCTGCGCGGTGCTTACTGATCGACACCCCTGTCGAGGCCGGATCCCTCCGTAGAGAGCGTCGCAGCCCCGATACATCTGTCTCGGTAGATCGTCCTGGCTACAGCACGTTCCGTTCGTATGATGATTTCCAGACATGTGTTGCAAACAGCGTCTCCAACCTTGGCATCGTCTTTGGGTTTTGCTATCCTTGGAATAGTCTAGTGTCATGGTAGTTCCCCCGATAGCCGATCGTCTTTCTGTGTATCCCCCTGGTACCTGGCCAGCAGCCCCAGTCTCTGCAATTACCGTCCAGGCAACCCGATTCCACGACAGTCTAGGTTCGATACAGTCCGATTTTCCTTTCTCTAGCGGGAGAATCTGCTAACGTTGCGGTGGTTGACGCTCCTATAGCGCCCTCTGAGCGAGGTTAGAGCGATCCCGGTTATGCGACAGCGCGACTCATCCACTAACGGGGGGATTCAGATTCGGCTCGCCCAGCAAACTACCACTATTCCATCTTGCATTGAGTCAGTGTAGCGGTCGTGGGGGTCGAACTCGACGTACTCTAGCGGGTAGTGGCAGACGAACTGGTCGACCGACTCGTGAGCGTCGTGATCGAGCCATTCCCTTGCGACGGTGTGAATATCCTCTCTGAGTGCGGCAAGCGAACTGCGATCGTACAATTGTGTCGAGTCATAGGCCGGCCACTCGTTGTGGGGTGTCTGGGCGACAGCGGGAAAAATAGCTCGGCAGGACGACTCCGTTGGTGCCATCAGTCAGTGATATGGGCGCCTGTGGAAAATGGGTAATGGTGGGCAAGAGTAATATGGGCGTGGGCAATAGTGGGTTATGAGATGAAAGTTGACGCCGACAAACTCCAGACGAACGAGACCGATGACCGGGGACGGGTGTATCTCGGCACTGAGTACGCGAACAAGCGCGTCACAGTGGCTGTCGTCGAGGTTGAGTCCGAGACTCCTGACGAGGAGGAACTAGCTGCCGCGTATCGTGAGGCGTCGGAAAGCGCCAGTGAGCTTGCCGACGAGTGGGGAGGGGCTTCGGACGAGGCGTGGTCGGGACTTGATGAATGAGCGAGGATACCGAGATTCGACGTGGTGATGTCGTTATCGTTCGGCTCGATCCTGCCGAGGGGCACGAAATGCGGAAAATACGGCCCGCGGTGGTAGTCCAGAACGATGTCGGAAACAAGAACTCAAACACCACTATCGTGGCACCGGCGACGGGAACGTACAGAGGCTATCCCTTCGAGGTACTCCTGGAAGCGTCGGACTCACCGTTCGAGAAAGATTCTTCGGTGCGGCTCGATCAAATTCGAGTCGTGTCTGTCGAGAAGCGTATCCATTCGGTGGCTGGCAGTCTCGACGACTCGACAATGGGAAAGATCGACGAGGCGCTCAAATTGAGCCTCGGACTCGACTGATCGGGAGACCCTTTGGGCAAATCGGTGGCAGGACCGTATGCATTGAGACAGCCAGTCTCAACTACTGCCATGTGCGGAGTCGCCGGTTCATGAATTTGCCGCAGTCAAGCGACTCGCGGATGTACGACAGGTCTTTCATCACCAGAACCGGCTTCTCGAATTGTTGAGCGTATTCGACGGACAGCCGAGACGCCTTCTCGACAATATCGGTGAGGGCGTTCTGATGGGTCTGGGAAACGGCGGTGAACTTATGTATGTGTAAAGTCTACACATACATAGCATGGCGGAAGAGAAAACACGCGTTGATTTCAACGCTCCAGCCACGCTCGTCGAGCGGGCAGACCGGGTCGTTGACGTCCTTGACATCTCCCGGACGCGTCTCCTCATCGAGGCGCTTGAAGACGAACTCGAGGAGATTACCGACGACAAGGAGTTCTGCCGCCGACTCGGTGACGCCTACTACGATGACCGTGTAGACTTCGAGACGGTCGAATCGATCCTGGGTCGCGAGGAGGCCATGCGGATGAAACTGCTCAAGGAGTCGATCGACCGCGAACCGCCAGAGCCGACGTTAGCGGACGATCTCCCGAGCGACGAGACGTTCTACGACGGCCCTGTTTCGGAGTGGGCACCTGATGAGGAGTCGAACGACGACGGCGAGTCGCTCATGTAATGATGGGAGGACACGCTGTCTGTGTCGTCGACGCGAACGTCTTATTGAATCTTGCGACGCCCGTCGTCGATGATCGGTCGAACGCTCCATCGGGTGCAGACCCGCTGAAGGTCCTGCTCGTCACGTACGACGTACACGTCCCAGCGAGTGTCCTGGGTGAGATCACCGATGCGACTGGGAGTGGTGATCTGCTGTCTGCTGCGGCCGACCTCGTTTTACAGGCATCACGTCACTTGACGACTCACGACGTCGAAGGCCAGATCGATGGCCCACTCGAATACGGTCTCGACCAGGGTGAATCAGAGGGCATTTGGCTGGCCAACGACCTCGACGCGGATCTGTTCGTCACCGACGAGTTCAACTCGACGAACTACCTCTTTGTCAACCTCGCGCTCAACGATCGGAACATCCTGTTCACGACACCCCATATACTCTGTACGTTCGCTACTGCGGATGTTCTCGCGCCCGAGTACGTCGATGCCGTACTCACCTACTACAGCGAGACGAAAGGATGGGACCAACAGTACGTGAGCCAACTTCGAAGGCGATACATCTCGTAGTAGGCGATTTTTGCCGACACATTTTTACGAAAGATGCTCCCACACAGTCGTCGGATCGGTCTCGTTTAGTTCAGCGTTTGTCTTCATCTTGCGGAGTTCGGTGATACAGCGTTCGGCGACGAGGGGATACACGTCGGCGGGCGTGAACGAGACGTCGAGACCCATCAGTTCCGGCCAGTTCTCGGCCCACATGTCCTCGACGACGCGAGGATACAGGTCGTCGTTCAGATGGAGGCCGAATTCGCGACCGTCTTCGAGGACCATCGTCCGAATCTGTTTGCGGATTCGCGCCGGCGTGCAGTAGCACGCGACCACGTACTCCGCCCCCGATTCGGCGTCCTCGGGCTGCCGACCGAACTGTTCGCGGTTCAACTCCTCGAACGCCTCACGGACGAGTTTGACTCGCCGAGCGTGCTCGTCGCTCCTCGCGACCACTCCCTCCACCGTGACGGCAGGTGTCAGCGACGAGGACGGGAACGTGTAGGCTGCCGGGTCGAATCCACCACTGTGCGTCTCGAGAATCGTCGCCGGGACGAACGAGAGATCAGTCGGGGCGGTCTCGACACGGATCCGTTCGAAACAGTCCCAGGCCGCCTCCGTCGGGAGAAAGCCCTCGAACGTCTCATCGTAGGGGTTTCCAGGCGGCGTCATCGTCTCGATCTCAGCATACGGCAGGATGTCGAATCCGATGAGTGCTGGCAGGTCATGCTCGGTGTAGCCGTAGTCCAGCGTCGAGTAGACGAGGTTTTCGGCGTAGACGACCAGTGGTGAGTCGGATTCCGCATGCAGGCTTCGGAGTGCCGCGGTATCGACACTCTCGCGTAGACAGCGAACCGCGCGGTGGAGGGCACCGTCGATGTCTTCGAGGTCGTCTCGGTGACTGCCTCTGATGGCTTTGCGAGTGCCGAAGACGAGGCTGCCGTCGCCGGCCGCCGCGGATTCGACTTGCTCCGGATAGCGGTCCGAAAACCGCTCGTCGTACAGCGTGAACCGGAAGCTACTCCCGTCGAACTTCTCGACAAGCGTGAGGCCTTCGCTCTCAAAGAACGACTCTGGAACACTCGGATGATCGTATCGCGGTATCTTCGGATACACTTTCACGAGTTCTCACCATGAGATCGAACCGTCGTCTATGATCCCGTACGTTGGCTTCTGGGAAGAATGACGAAAAAGTATCGGGACCTGCTGTCATGCTACCAGTCACCAATGGGCCGTTCAGGTCAATACCGTGGCGAAGAGTGGACGATTCTCGCGATTGTCCCATGGGAATCGTACAAGGCCCAGTCGTCGAGAAGTCAAATGATCGAGACACAAAACACTCTCCAGTCGAACTTCGACCGGATTCTCAACGTTACCGATGATACAGCACTCGAAGCGGCGTATCTCGGTGAAAAGCTACAGTCTCACGGTGTTTCTCTCGACGCCGCCAACCTGCTGAACCTGGCGGCGACCCACGAGCAAGGGGCGACCTTTGTCACCCACAACAGCAACGACTTTGACAAGGGGCCGGTCAGGCAACTAGCCGATGTCGATGTTGTCCCCACCGAGTGACCAGTGGCTGCAGCTTCGATTTACAGATATTCGGGGGGAATACTTGGGATCAGGATGAATGTTTTGTGAACCACGCTTTGCCGACACGATCGGATATTCCACGTCTGGAATCCATTCTTTCAAACCATTTCACCGCGTATCTCAAGAGCTACGAACGCTACGATAACCCCCATTCTCAGCAGTGTTGTACTCGGAACTCGATTTCGGCATCAAACCGTGTGGCAGCTACACAAGAGAGGGGTTCCTTGATCTCCTCTCTCAACTCGCGTTCGAACAAGAGTTTGTTAACACCGGCGGGAAAACGTACCAACTCGGTCAGAGCGAGCCGGTCGACGTCACGTCGACGGCTCGCAACCACCCAGCGAAATCGTTCCTCTAGCATCTTCGCAACCTCTCAGCGGACGCTATCGACGCTCAGTTCGATAGCGTCTGCGATTGACTAGTTACGATTCTCCGAAAACGGGGACTCCTGCCAGACCGTGTCGATCCCGCCATCGATCTCCACAAGCGGCGCTACTACGGCACTGCCGACACCGACCACGTTCTCACTGACAAGCCCCGCGCACGGTGGCGTGGGCCGTTGACGATCCGGTTGCACACGACGTTCATTGCCCTAGCATCGGTTGTCGTCGATAGCCGGACGCTGGCCGGTGTTCTCGGTTGGACCCACAGAAACTATTTAGAACAACCTGCTCTCTGTGACGATAGATGAGAGGCCGACCGTTGGTCCGGTTCTAGCCGGGAGCCCAGTCACACGGCGTGACTGACGGTTCCCGGTTAGATACCAATGACCGAGAATACCGACTCAAACGAATCGCAGAAGCCAGGGAGTGCAAACAGCGGGTGTTCCAACCACGCCGAACAGCGATCATTCTCCGGATGCCAGAGCAGTGGTGCTTCCCCGCCGTGCGATGCATGTGACACCATCCAGTACGACAAACTCCACGAAGTCTCCCTTGGTGAGCGGGCGTATGATGTGTGTGGCGATTGCCTCCAGCTCCTCGTTGACGATGTCGAGGTGTACCACTGGTGGGATCGCCTTACTGAAGCGCACTACAATCGCGCTGCCGAGTTTCTGCGCTCCCTTGATGCAGTCTGGTGTGTCAAAGATCAGGCGTACGCTGGCGGGGAACTGTGGGTACACACGCCCTATTGCGATGCTGCAGTCGTCAGAGATGTGTGTGACCACTTTGGTTTCCAGATTCGCTGGTTTAGTGTTGTATACCCCTTTGACGATGGCTTCGAGTGCGTCTCAGAGCACGGCCCCTGTGTCGAAATCAACCTCACGTTCACGACCCACCGTTCGGATCCACTCCCGCTTGAATACGACATTCAGAATGACGTAACGTACCACGAGATCGAGTGGCTTGATGAGTATCGGCGCCTGTTCAGGTCACCTCTCGAGTAGTTCGACTCGTAGATCGAACTGTCTCTCCGAAATACGTTTGTACAAACGCCTCACCATTTGATGACCCACACTGAGTCTCCAGAGTCTGTATTCCACTTTTACCGATATAAGTATCAATACATCGGTGAAATTGGAATATATGAGGGGAGCGGAGCTACGGGTCATCGACTGTTTGCGGGATCGGTCCTACTCGGTTGGCGAATTAGCCGATGCAATCGATAACAGTCAGAGCTGGACGTCGGAGATCGTTGGCGACCTCGAAAACGCCCATTTTGTGGACCGAACCGACGGCGTCCAATTGGCAACCACATACGAAGCATCACTGCTTGCCGAGCTCCTCGACCGCTACGCACTCGAGAACGTGCTAACAGGGACGAAAGAGGACATTTTGGGTGCGCTGCTCGGTGATCCGAAGACGATTTCGGAGTTACAAATACAGGGCTTCGCCAAGTCCACGCTCTACAAGCATTTGAACGAGATTCAGGAGACCGGCGCGATCGCACACACGGACGACGGGTATGCTATCACCGATGACACGCTTCGGTCGTTCCTCGAAGCGAGAGTCCGAACGACACCGTTCGAAACCGAATACCGCGCGAACGGCGACCGACTCGTCGCGACGAGCAAGGACACCGTTGATGGGACGCCGACTGCGTTCTCGGCGTTCACTCGCTACGGTGTTGACTATCACCCAGCGAAGACCTACGTCTATCACGGTGATCGGTCCCTGGGACTCGAAGCGGTGCTGATTCATGCGGTGACCGTCGTTGAGACCAAGAAACAGATGGCGATGGCTGGCGTGTTCTATCTGACGCACCGCGCGACCCTCGACGCCAGTGACCTGTGGCGGCTCGCAAACAGGTGGGAGTGCGTCGAGAAATGGGCAGATCTCTTTGCATACCTCGATCAGCGGGAGGTCCACCACAATGAGCTCTTTCTCCCGTGGGAGGAATTCATCGATCTCGCGAACGACTATGGGATCTATCCGCGCGGTCACCATCCGGAAGATAGCCTTCGACGGGGGCTCGAAGAGCTTGGCGACCATCTGGAGACGCCTGTCGACGTGTATCTTCTCGGGGGCGGCAACCTCATTCTGCGTGGGTTGAAAGATTCGACGAAAGATGTCGACATCGTCGTTGCGGACGGACAGACGTTCTTTGCAATCGCCGAATCGCTCCAGGACCTGGGATACGAGGAGCGTCGTGATTTGGAAGCGGCATACAACCAGCTCGATCCCAGTATTGTGCTGGAGAAGGACGGGTTTCCGCGCTGGGATATTTTCGTGGAGGCGGTCGCCGGCCAGCTCCAGCTGACGCCGGCGATGATCGAGCGGTGCGACCAATCATTCGAGTACGGCAATCTTCACGTACATCTGCTCCCACTGACCGACATCTTCGTGTTCAAATCGATCACGGAACGCGAAGGCGATCTCGAAGATGTCGCACTGATCGCCAGACAAGCCGACCTCGACTGGGAGAGCATCTTCCAAGAGATCACAACCCAGGAAGATCGCACTGGCCAATTCTTCTCGTTTGCTGTGCTCGATACGCTCGATGTCCTCGACGAGCGGCACAATATTGTTACGCCAATCACGGACCGGCTCGCCTCGTACTGTCTCGAGAACGCGTTGCTCGTCTCGCTGGAGGCCCCGAAAACGATCGAAGATCTCCGAGAAGAGCTGGAGTTCCCCGATCACCAGATCTACAACAAACTCCGGAAGCTCGAAGAGGAGGGACAGATCACCGTCGACCGGAGCGGTCGGCTCAATACGTACCAGCGAGCTGAATCAACTGACCGTTAACGCTACACAACGCCCATCACAGAAATCTCCGCTTTTCGAACGATGCCGAAGCACTCCCCACGCTGTGGCTGTAGAAATCCCGAGGGGTGAGCGCTGTCGGCCGAGTGATTTCGTCTCCCTTTGCTGTCAAAGAGCCTCGGACTCTCCTGATCGCGGCATCAGTCTGCCCCCCCAAGTCTGTCGCGTGTGACATTCGATAGTGGTGTTGCACCGACAGTAGCGGTGGGCCTGTTCTTGGATTTGTTTGTACCCCCCGGGTTGGGTGAAGGGCGTGTGAGACACAGCGCCCGGTGAAAGAATGCCTACTGAGAGAACTGAGACCACGACTCGATCCGTTCCGAGCAGTTGTACCACGCCACAGAGCACTGCGACACCCACGCAACCAATGACCCGACCCACTCGCTGTGAGGAAATCGTTGAGTTTACCGACCAATCCGGGACGCGACGCCGTATCCGGTTCGTCCCCCAGTCCAACACCGGTGATCGGTGGCAGCGTCTCGAGGAGGTCTGGCGGACCCGAGAGTGGCAGCTCGTCGGCCAGGATACCGTCACCGACGTCGACCACTGGACGCGACCCGTCCAGACACCCTAATTCCCCGACCGACACTTCGCCGAGTCCCCTCGACTATCGCACACCGTAGTAAGCGGACCCCACTGCACGGCTCGATCCACTTTTTCTATAATACGGATGAATCTGACGAGGTTGAATCCTACCTTGCGGAAATTCAAGACGATATTCACTTTTTATATCCAAGAAAAACCATTAGACCACGAGAATATTTAGTATAGGGACTTATCGGTTTGGTGATCGTGCCTTATGAGCCCTGACTTCTAGTAGCAGTGAGGCGTTTCAATTGCAATACACCCCCGTGTCCAGCATCTCGCAGGTGAGGACGATTCCGTAGCTTGCGACGGCCCGTGGGTCGTCGACCTGTATTGACGCCGTGACCGACGAGGTTTCCCCGGGTTCGAGCGTCAATGTCTCGCTCCTGAGCGACCTCGCGGTCACCGCCAGTTCCGAGCCGTCGTCGTCGTAGGGGGTGATCCTGTAGGTGTACTCGGCGGGTTCGGTCGCCTGGTCCCCCGTGTTCCTGAGGATCATCTCCACGGAGAACGTGCTGTCCCCGCTGTTGACCGTCGAGGTCCAGCCGGCGATTTCGAGTCCGCCAGTCGTGTTCTCCTCGACCTCGCCGATCTTCTCTTTGGTGTACTCGCTACCGGAGCCACTGGTGGTTGTCTGCTCGCGACTGGGCGCTTCAGTCGTTTCCGTGGGCGTTTCGGTGGACACCTCAGTCGTTTCCGTGGATGCTTCGGTCGTCTCCGTGGGCGTTGGCTCGGGTGTCGAGGATTCGGTCTGTACACCGTCGCCACCGCCACTGCACCCCGCGAGACCGAGGCCGGTCACGGTCCCGAGCATCCCGAGTACCTCGCGTCGCGTCGGCAGTCGATCCGATTTGCCGTGAACATCGGCAGGTCGTTCGACCATCGTGAAGGCGAACGGCGCAGCAGAGGGTAAATTCAGAGTCTAGACACTTAGAGCGTGTCGAGGTATCGTGTGTCTCAGCGGTGGATTTGGGTGGCGATGACTGCTGCAACAGCCCTCGAACCGCTTCGTCCCGTGGACCACGCTATCCGTAGACCTGCCCGAGTGCCGCGAGCACCCAGACGAGGACGTGCGCACCGGTGACCGGGACGAGCGTCCGGCGTCGCAGATACACCACGGTGAGCACCGCCGAGACGGCTGCGATCTGGAGGAGGTTCCCGAGCGGCCAGACCACGGCGTGGCCGACGGTGAACGCGCCCCACGTGATGCCGCCGGCGACGAGAGGGCTTCCCGTATACGCCAGCAGGCGCTCGATGGGGTACCCCCGGAAGAGCACTTCCTCGACGATACCCGTCGTCACCGCGCTCGCGAGCGCCAGTCCGATCCCGACGCCAGCGGACATCGCGCCGGCACCAGACTCGACTGGCAAGCCGAGTGCAGCGACCAGTGGATCGGTCGCGACGAAGACGACGAGCGCGACCACTGCCGTTCCCAGCAGGTAGCCAACGTCGAGCCAGCCCGGCCGTCGACAGCCGATCTCGGCGAACGAGCGGCCGTTGTAGCCGACCGCGACGCCGACCACGAGCGCGACGACTAGCCACTGGAGCGCAATCTGTGCCAGCGGGGAAACCGAGAGCCCACCCGTCTCCGTCAGCAGTGCAAGCAGCGGGAGCCCGAACAGTGACAGCGCCAGGCAACAGATCGTCAGCGGCGGGATCGCCCCGAGTCCAGGAGCCTCGACATGTGGCTGGTCTGTCATCGACGCAGTCTACTAGTGGAACCCGGATAACGGTCGGAACAGCGTCTCGCGCCGTGAAACACTACGGAGAGCTACCTGTGTCGTCGAAACCGCTGTCGGTCGTGATCAGGTAATCGGCGTCGTATTCCCGCGCGAGGGCACGGCCGAACGAACCGTACAGGTCGTGATTTTTCGCAGTGCTGACCTCGTAGGCGTCCAGAACGGTGGTCCCGGTTGCACTGACGAGTCGCGCAGGACCACGGTGGAGCGTCGATTCCACATTCGGGTGTGTTTGCTGGTGGCTCGAAGGCGGCTACAGTCGCTTTATCCAAGCCAGTTTCTGGGCCAGAAACTCACTCCCGACGTATATGATGTAGTCGTCCGTCTACCCAACTGCGGTGGTCACTCATCCCCCGACACTGTACCACCGTCCGTGGCTCGGTCCGCGGGGCACGTGGCCGGTACTCCCACCCCACCCCTCTCCCTGTCCCACGCTGTTTCCCGCGGACGCCCCCATCGGTCCGCTGACGCTGTGACCCTCCCATGTCGAGTCCCGACGGGTTCGAGACGGACCCTGCATTTATATCCAGTCCAGACAACCTTCCAACACAAACGACCGATGCGCACACGCCCGAATACCGGTTCGGTACGGCTCCGGCGGCTCGCGCGGCTCTCGCTCGTCGTCGTCGTCCTCCTCGCGAGCGGTTGTAGTGCGATCGGGAGCGGTAGCCTGTCCGGGACAGCCGAGCAACTCCCGACCGAGCGCGAGGCGGCGGACCGTTACGCGGAGTTGGAGACCATCAACGCGACGGTGACGACCGTCCAGGAGCGGGACAACGCAACGACAACGACCGTTTCGCGGAAACAGCAACGCCTCGACCCGTACGCGTATCACGACCGTGTGCTGTCGGTGAACGCGTCCGCCGACGCGAACCCGCCGCTGGTGGCCGAAGGCGGATTCGTCATCGCCAACGGATCGACGCTGGTGTTCTACGACCCGGCAGCCGAGCGGCTCCATCGGGCGTCGATCGCATCGGACAACGACTCAGTGAAGCCCGACTACCCCGAACTCCTCGGCGCAGCCCGGAGCGGCCGGGCCGTCGGGAAGCCGACCGTGACGCCCGGGATCTCGCCGCTACCGGCCGTCCCGCGGACGGACGGCGAGCAGAACAGCTCGACAGCCTACGGACAGGGGAACGTCACGGTCACGTACGCCGGGACCGAGACGGTCGACGGGCGGACTACCTACCGACTCGAGGTGACGCCCGCGTCCGACGCGATGGCGCTCGAATCACAGACGCTCTGGCTCGACCGGGAGTACGTGTTCCCGATCAAACGGCAGACTGTCTCGACGTACAACGGAAATACCTACGAATCCACCATCACGTACCGGAACGTGTCGTTCAATCCGACGATCGAACCGGAGACGTTCGAACTCCAGGCCGACGAGGTTCCGGACGACGCCGAGCGGGTACGCTCCAGCAGCTACGACTCCCGGGCCGCGTTGGCCAACGCCACCGAGTTGTCGATTCCCGATCCCACGGTCCCATCCGGGTTCGAGTTCGCGTCGGCGTCCCATCGGACGACCGAGCCGGAGTTCGCTGTGCTCCAGTACGAACAGCCACGCGGTGACGGCCAGATCACTGTCTCTATCGTCGACGAGCCACGCACTGTTTCGAACGGGACGACCGTCCAGATCGGCCCCTACGAAGCCAGACAGACCCGGACCGACGACCGGACGAGCATCACCTGGAACGCAGACGGTGACCGGTATCACGTGACAGGCCAGGTCGACAACGCCACGCTCCGCCGCGTCGCCCGCTCCGTGGCCGAGACGACCTGAGTGCCCGCCCGGGTTCTGTCCTGGAAATCGACGGTGTGCCGTCGGGTCCGGCTACACGCACGAGCGTGAGACGACGGTCGACATCGCGGCAGTCTCGGCCGAGGACGATCATCCCGAACTCCGGTTTTCCGGCACCTGCTCGACGACGTACTCCTGACCGACCATCGGATCGAGCAGGCTGTCGATCGGAGCGCGGTCGTCCCGGAGGATCGGCACGTCTTCGGTGGGGGGTGGGTCCTGATAGCTGCCGACCTCGTCCGTGAGATCGATACCGATGTCGCGCTCGGCGTTACGCTGTCGGAGGTCGGCTTCGGAGAGTCGCTCGGTGTCTTTCGTCGCGACGAGTTCGATGTTCTGCACGACGGTCGACCCCGAGGCCGTCGAGAAACTGTAGACCTGGGGGTAGACCTCGTTCACGGTTCGATACTCCGAGCGGTAGAACTGCGAGGCGGGCCCGCTGGGTGCGGAGATGAGGTTCGAGACGAGGATGCCGTCCTCGGAGAGGCGGTCCCGGGTCAGTTGCATGAACTCCACTGTCGTCAACTGGAAGGGGACCTTGTCCTTCTTGTAGGCGTCGAGGACGATGAGGTCGTAGGTGTGGTTCGTCTGGCGGAGGAACCGCCGGCCGTCGTCGGTGTGGATGTTCAATTGCTCCGATTCCTCGACGGCGAAGTACTCCTTGGCGACGCGGACGACGGTCGGATCGATCTCGACGACGTCGACGGTCGCGTCGTACTCCGAGACGAACCGCTTGGGACCGCTGAACCCCCCGCCGCCGACGAACAGCACCCGATCGATGTCGTCGGGGTCCTCGGCCACGAGATACGGCAGGTGGAAGTACCGCGTGTACCTGAAGACGTGTCTGTCGGGGTCGTCGACGTCCATCGCGCTGTGGCGCTGGCCGTCGAGGTACAGCGTCCGCGTCCCGCCGAGTTCGGTCACCTCTAGCTCCTGGTACGGCGTCTGGGTCTGGTAGACGACCTGGCCGCCCGTCGAGACGCCGATCGCACCACTGGAGACCGCGGCGAGGAGGAGGACGCCGACGGCGACGGTCGAGTACACCGGCTCGCGTGGGGTCGAGGTGAGCACGAGTCCCGCGGCGGTCGCGACCAGCAGGGCACCGAAGACGAACCCGATGACTTCGATGCTAAACGACGGGATCAGTAGGAACGTCGTCCCGAACGCGCCGATGATACTGCCGATCGTGCCGACGGCGTACACCTGGCCGGACGCCTCGCCGACCCCTTCGGTCTCCGAGAGCTGTGCCGCGTACGGACTGATGAACCCGAGCAGATACGTCGGCGGCCCGAACAGTAGGGTGATCGCCGGAAGCGAGGCGAACCGACTGGGCAGCGGGAACGACCCGCCCAGCGAGAGCAGGAGGTCGCTCGCGAAGATCACCAGCGCGACGTAGGCGGCCGTCCAGAGGAGTAGTCGGGCGAGTCGCGGTCGACTGGCGCGCTCGGCGGCCCGCTTGCCGCCGTAGTGATAACCCAGGCTCAACGCCGCGAGGAAGACGCCGATGATACTCCCCCAGGTGTAGATGCTGCTGCCGAACTGCGGGGCGACGATCCGGCCGGCGAGGATCTCCAGCCCCATACTCGCCACCCCGGAGACGAACACCGCGACTCCGGGGCCGGTGAACCGCCCGTCCGTCAGTTCTCCGACCCAACCCATATCTACCCGTCGTTAGGTCTCGGTCCGTAAGTAATGACGGCCGGGCAGGTGGGCCGATGTACTCCCGCCCGCTGTGGTATTTATCCGGGCGAAAGCTCTCAGGGCGATCGACAGTTCTCGATTCCTCGGTATGTCAGAATTCTCCCCCTCTTCTCGGTCGAAAATCCTGATATCAATACGCTTCTAGCTGTATCATGAATATATTTGAGATATATCGAACCATATTCCGGATATTCAGTAACAAAAGGGGTAAAAAGAGATACTATGGGAGAATCTGGTAGTGTCTGCGAACTCTCGTCACGATAGCCAATACGCGACGATCTCGTCTCGTTCGGTAGTCGATCCCCGATACCGCAGTCGGCCACGACTCGGGATCAGTCCGCTCCTTTCGGCGCGTGGTAGCCGCAGTGTTCACAGACGACGGCCGGTATGTAGTACTCTGTCTGGACGCTCATGCTGGTGTTGCAGTCGGGACACCGCATCGTATACCGATAAAGTTCGACAATACATATATATTTATACGACAGATGTCGAACCACTCGGGTGACGACGCCCGCCGGGACCGGAGAGGTGTCCCGCCATCGGTAGCAACCGATCCCCGCAGTGAGACGGCGGCCTCGGCGAGAACTGTCTCGACCGTAACTATTCTATATCTCGATCACCCGATCCTAGGCGATGGCGGAAACGCACAATTACGTTAGCGGAGAGTGGATCGAATCCGAGAGCGGGGAGACCGCTCAGAGTCGCAACCCTGCTGACCCGAGTGAAGTCGTCGGCACGGTGCAGTCCTCGACGGCGGCGGATACCCGACGTGCGATCGCCGCCGCGGACGAAGCGGCCGAGGAGTGGGGTGCCACACCGGGGCCGGAACGGGGCGCGATCCTCCGGGAGACGGGGACGATCCTCGCCGACAGGAAAGCGTCGATCGTCGAGACGCTCGTCCGCGAGGAGGGGAAAACGCGGTCCGAGGCCGGTGGCGAGGTCCAGCGTGCCATCGACATCTTCCACTACTACGCCGGCAAAGCCAGCGATATCGGCGGTGAGGGCAAGGAAAGCAGTGCTCGGGACGCGACGCTGTCGGTCCGGCAGGAACCCGTCGGTGTCGTCGCGGCGATCACCCCCTGGAACTACCCCATCGCGATCCCGGCCTGGAAGGTCGCGCCGGCGCTGGCGGCGGGTAACACGGTCGTTCTCAAACCGGCGACCGTGGCGGGAGTCACGGGTGCGAAACTCGTCGAGGCGCTCGACGACGCGGGGCTCCCGGACGGCGTCCTCAATTTCGTCACGGGATCCGGAAGCGTCGTCGGTTCGGTACTCACCACCGACGAGCGCGTCGACGCCGTCTCGTTCACCGGTTCGGAATCGGTCGGCGACACGGTCTATCAGGCGGCCGCCGAAGACCAGAAGCGCGTCCAACTGGAGATGGGTGGGAAGAACCCCACGGTGGTGGCGGCCGACGCGGATATCGACGAGGCCGTCGACATCGTGGGGAGCGGGGCGTTCGGTGTGACGGGCCAGGCCTGTACCGCCTGCTCGCGTGCCGTCGTCCACGAGTCCGTCTACGAGGACTTCGTCGCGGGTATCGCCGAGTATGCCGACGCGCTCGATATCGGGGCCGGCATGACCGACCCGGACATGGGACCCCAGGTCACCCAGTCCGAACTCGACGGGACCCTGGAGTACATCGACATCGCACAGTCGGAGGGTGCCCGTCTGGTCACCGGCGGGGGACGCCCGACGGGGGAGCCATACGAGGACGGCTACTTCGTGGAGCCCACGGTGTTCGCCGACGTAGACCCGGACATGCGGATCGCACAGGAGGAAGTGTTCGGCCCGGTGCTTTCCGTCATCCCGGTCGACGGCTTCGAGTCGGCGTTGGACGTCGCCAACGGCGTCGAACAGGGGCTGTCGGCGAGTATCGTCACCGACGACCTGCGGAAAGCCCACCGGTTCGTCGACGAGGCCGAAGCCGGCGTCGTGAAGACAAACGAGAAGACGACCGGGCTCGAACTCCACGTCCCCTTCGGCGGGATGAAAGCCTCTTCCAGCGAGACCTACCGCGAGCAGGGCGACGCGGGACTCGATTTCTACACCCTCAGCAAGACCGTCTATCTCAACTACTGAGTGTCGTCCGCGGCTGAGTCGGCCCACTATCGGCGACCGTTCTCGACTGGACCCCGTCCCCGAAGCCCCGGGGCTCTCGATCGAGACCGTCCCGTATCACGCTCGGGTCCGCACACGTCGCGTGATGACCGTTCGGCCGCCCGATATCGTCGACCATCTGTTCACGAAGGTCCACTCCCCCGATGCTATGCTCGCAACTCTGTTCACCACTGTGGAACAACGGTGTGTGATTACGGGAGATGACAGTCAGAAATTCAACCTTAACGACAGATTCCTGAGAGTGTCGGTACGGTCCCGCTCACGATTGGAGACCCATGTTAACAGCTTTCACGACTTTTTCGAACTAACGCGGGTACACCCGTTATTCCCTCTGTTTGACCATTTGGAACAGAACGGCGAGATAGTCCAATACGTACGGGCCAGTCGGAGATCGGGCGTTACAGCCGCCAGCACCACATTTTATTATCGAGGCCGGATAGACTTCTGGCATGAGGTATCACCAGCTACGCGACGGAGCGGGGAGCCGACTGGCCGTCTCCAGCGACGATGGCGTCTACGATCTGACAACGGCGAAACCACGGTTGTCCTCGTTTCGGGCCCTGCTACGGGCGGCGAGTATCGCGGACGAATCCCCGGACGCCATCGCGTCCCGGCACCTCGATGCCGCGACGGAACTGTCCCCGGCCCACGTCGAGCAACGGCGCCGGATACCGATCGACGTCGACGAGGTGTGGGCGGCGGGCGTGACGTACCGGATCAGCGAGGAGGCCCGGCGGGAGGAGAGCTCCATGCCGGACATGTACGTCGACGTCTACGACGCCGACAGACCGGAGATCTTCTTCAAGTCCACCCCCAACCGGACGGTCGGACCGGACGAGGACGTCGGGATCAGGGGCGACTCGAAGTGGGACGTCCCGGAGCCCGAACTCGGCATCGTTCTCTACGAGGGTGATATCGTCGGCTACACCGTCGGCAACGACATGAGTAGTCGCTCTATCGAGGGCGAAAACCCGCTGTATCTCCCGCAGGCGAAGGTCTACGACCGGTGTTGTTCGCTGGGACCGTGCGTGGCGACCGACATCGACGATCCGCACGCGCTCACCCTCACGATGGCGATCTCCCGCGACGGCGACCGTATCTACAGCGGCGAGACGGGGACCCAGGAGATGGTCCGTAGTTGCGAAGAACTCGTCTCGTACTTCCGGGACCACAACGCCGTCCCCGAAGTGGCCGTGTTGCTCACCGGCACGTCGCTCGTCCCCGAAGACGGGTTCACGCTCCAGGACGGGGATCGCGTCGAGATCGAGATCGAGGGTATCGGACGGCTTCAAAACACTGTCACGACGGTTTGAACCGCAGTGGCGGGCGCGACGCCCGACCACCAGTCGCGTCTCCCCGCACCGAGCACGTCGCCACTGGCTGGGTCCGGGGGGCACTCTCGAAAGTATTTTCAAGGTCGATGCGAATTCGTCAGTGACGCATGAACTACGGAGACCTGCGAGACCCTAACGCGGAGTATACCATGCGCGACCTCTCGGCCGAGACGATGGGACTCACCGAATCCCGCGGCGCTGGTCGCGACGTCGAGATCACCGACGTACAGACGGTCATCGTCGACGGGAACTACCCGTGGACGCTGGTCCGACTCTACACCGACGCCGGCGTCGTCGGTAACGGCGAAGCCTACTGGGGCGGTGCGCTCCCGGAGATCATCGACCGTCTCCGGCCGTTCATCGTCGGCGAGAACCCGCTGGATATCGATCGGCTCTACGAGCACATGGTCCAGAAGATGTCCGGCGAGGGGTCCATCGGCGGGAAGGACATCGCGGCCATCTCCGGGATCGAACTGGCGCTCCACGACGCGGCCGGCAAGATCCTCGACGTACCCGCCTACCAGCTACTGGGCGGGAAGTACCGCGACCGGGTCCGGACCTACTGTGACTGTCACACCGAGGACGAGGCCGACCCCGAAGCCTGTGCCGACGAGGCCGAGCGCGTGGTCGAGGAACTCGGCTACGACGCGTTGAAATTCGATCTGGACGTGCCCTCCGGCCACGAGAAGGACCGGGCGAACCGTCACCTCCGCCAGCCCGAGATCGAGCACAAGGCCGAGATCGTCAGACGCGTCACCGAACGGGTCGGCGACGAGGCCGACGCCGCCTTCGACTGTCACTGGGCGTTCGCCAGCGGGAGCGCGAAACGCCTCGCCCGGGAACTCGAACAGTACGACGTCTGGTGGCTCGAAGACCCCGTTCCGCCGGAGAATCACGACGTCCAGCGCGAGGTGACACAATCGACCGGCACGCCGATCGCGGTCGGCGAGAACGTCTACCGGACACACGGCCAGCGCCGCCTGCTCACCGAGCAGGCCGTCGACATCGTCGCCCCGGACGTTCCGAAGGTCGGCGGGATGCGTGAGACCATGAAGATCGCCACGCTCGCCGACATGTTCTACATCCCGGTGGCGATGCACAACGTCTCCTCGCCCATCGGGACGATGGCGTCCGCACACGTCGGGGCGGCCATCCCGAACTCGCTGGCCGTCGAGTACCACTCCTACGAACTCGGCTGGTGGGAGGACCTCGTCGAGGAAGACGACCTCATCGAGGACGGCTACATGGCGATCCCCGAGAAACCCGGGTTGGGACTGACGCTGGATCTCGATGCCGTCGAGACCCACCTCGCAGCGGGTCAGGAACTGTTCGACGAGGCCTGACCGCGTCTTTCCGGTTCCTCGTACCTTCGACCACCGATAAATTTAACAGATAGTGCTCACACCTCGATACTGTATGGTCGAACATGACAGTTTAGACTCGGTTATGAAGCGGCGACAGTACCTCACAGCACTCGGCGTCGGTGCCGCGGCCAGCGTGGCCGGCTGTTCGGGTGACGGTGGTTCGGGTGACGGTGGCTCCGGTGGCTCGGACGGATCGAGTGGCTCGGGTGGCTCGGGCGATACCGACAGCTCCAGCGGTTCTGGGGGCGGACAGTGGGACGGTGAACTCGAAGTCCTCCACGGCTGGGCCGGCGGTGACGGCGAGGCGGCGGTCAACGCCCTCATCGAGGTATTCCAGGAGGAGTTCCCCGAGATGTCGACGAACTTCCAGGCGGTCGGGGCGAGCGCGAACGTCAACCTGAACGCGACGATCCTCCGGCGGCTGGTCAACGGCAACCCGATGAGTTCCTTCGCCAACTGGCCGGGACAGAACCTCGAACGGTACCGCGGGAACCTCATGGACCTCGAAGCGGACGTCTGGGACGCCGAGGGGTACAAGGACGTGATGCAACAGCGGGCGATCGAACTCAACACGTTCAACGGGAAGATGCCCGCCGTCCCGCTTGGCTCCCACCGGATGAACAACCTCTTCTACAACATCTCGGCGTTCGAAGAGGCCGGCATCGACCCCGACAGCCTCGACAGTATCGAGGCGTTGATGAGTGCGCTCGATACGCTCCAATCGGAGACCGACATCGTGCCGATGGGGCAGGCCATGGTCGCGCCGTGGACGGTCCTCCAGCTGTGGGCGCAGGTACTCATGGGACAGGCCGGCATCGACGCCTACATGGACTTCATCGAGGGCAACGGCGACCGCGCGGCGATGATCGAGGCCCTGGAAATCGTCCGGGACATCCAGCAGAACTACATCACCGACGACGCCTCCACGTCCAGTTTCACCGATATGGGCGGGAAGATGATCAACGGCGAGGTCGCCTGTATGCACCAGGGTAACTGGCTCGCGGGCCAGTTCCGCGTCGACGACTCGTTCAACTACCAGGAGCAGTGGGACTGGGTCCCCTTCCCGGGCACCGAGGGCACCTACACCTACCACATCGACTCCATCGTCGCTCCGGCGAACAACCCGACGAGAGACGAGACCGTCGCCTGGCAGAAGTTCGTCGGAACCAAGCAGGCTCAGATCGCGTTCAACAATCTCAAGGGTTCGGTCCCGCTGCGGACCGACATCGATCCGGGCGAACTGGGCGATTTCATCGCCATGAACTACGAACACCTGACGAGTTCGGACCGCTACCCGCCGACCATCGCCCACGGGCTGGCGGTGCCGCCCGAGCAACTCGGTGCGTGCCGGACGGCGCTGAGCAACAACATGATGGGACCGTACGACGTCGAAGCCGCGGCCGACGCGCTGCTGGACGCCGTCTCCGGATAGCCGAGCCGGTACCTACACGTTTTATTACGTAGGAGAGAAACCACTACAGCTATGGGTACGCACGAAACCAAAGAGACGACCACACAGTCGTCGGAGGAAGTCGGCTGGGAGACGAAGCTCAGATACTTCCTCAACAGCGACTTCGTCCGGTCGTCGCCGTTCTGGGGGATCCCGCTCGTCATCATGGGTATCGCCGTCTACGGCGGGATGGGGTTCAACATCGCCATCTCGCTGACCGACGCCCGGGGGTTGACGCCGCCGGACTACAGCAACCTCGACCTAGATATGTACGGACAGGTGCTGGGGAGCGAGGCCTTCCTCACGGCGGCACAGAACAACCTCGTCCTGCTCGTGGTGTTTACCACCATCTGTCTGTTCCTCGGGCTGTTCCTCGCTATCCTGCTCGACCAGGGGATCCGCTACAACAACACGGTCCAGACGATCTATCTGCTGCCGATGAGCCTCTCGTTCGTCATCACGGCACAGATGTGGCTCTGGATGTTCAACACCAACAACGGGCTGTTGAACATCATCGTGACGACGCTGGGGTTCCAGCCCGTCCAGTGGATCGGGAACCCCGGCATCGCGTTGGGGTCGGTCATCTTCGCGCTCATCTGGCAGTTCAGCGGCTACACGATGGTCGTCTACCTCGCCGGCCTGCGCTCCCTCCCGGACGATCAGTTCGAAGCCGCCCGCGTCGACGGCGCGAGCACGATCAAGACCTACCTCCGCATCATCGTCCCACAGATGAAGGAGGCCTCGGTCAGCGCGGCCGTCGTGTTGATGGTGTTCGCCCTCAAGGCCTTTACTTTCCTGTACTCGCTGACCGGGCGCTACCGGCCACCCAACGGGACGGACATCCTGGCGACGCTGATGGTCCGGGAGGCGTTCAAGTTCGGGAAGTGGGCCTACGCCGCGAGTATCGCGACGTACCTCCTGATTCTCGCGCTCGGGGTCATCGCGCCGTACCTCTACTACCAGTACAGACAGGGGAGTCTCTGACATGTCACAATCAACACCTGATTCGACGTTCGACGTCGCATCGCTCGTCGAGGACGTGAGCCTGAAACGCATCGGCCAGTACGTGCTGGTCATCCTCTTCATCGGCTTCTTCCTCTCGCCGCTACAGACCGGTCTCATGACCGCGTTCAAGACCAACGAGGCGGTCGCGCGGACGATCCCGCTCGTCCCGCCGAGCGCCTCCGGGTTCACGCTGGGCAACCTCCAGTTCGCGCTCAACGAACTCTCGGGTGCCTTCTTCAACTCGCTGTTCATGGCCATCCCGGCGACCATCGGGAGCGTCCTGTTCGGGAGCATGGCTGCCTACGGGCTGACGATGGTCCGCTGGCGCGGTCAGACCGCGGTCCTGATGCTGTTCCTCGTCGGCATCTTCCTGCCCTATCAGGCCGTGCTGGTCCCGCTGGCCCGCTTCTGGAACAACATCTTCCCGCTCGCGTCCATGCTCGCCCCGGCGTTCGGTGCGCTCCCGGTTCTCGAACCCTACCACTCGAACCTCGTCCCGCTGATGATCACCCACATCGCCTACGGGATTCCGATCTGTACCATCCTGTTCCGGTCGTACTACCAGAGCCTCCCGGGTTCGCTCGTCGAGGCCGCGAAGATCGACGGGGCCTCCCTCTCGAAGATCTACCGCCGGGTGTTGCTCCCCATCTCGAAGCCGATGTTCGGCGTCGTGTTCATCTACCAGTTCACGCAGATCTACAACGAGTTCCTCTTCGCGTTCACGCTCATCACGGGGTCGGACACCCCCGAGGCTGTCGTGACGCTCATCCTTCCGGCCGTGGGAGCGTCCACCTCCGGTGTCGACTTCGGCATCAGGATGTCCGCGTCGTTCCTCGCGGCCATCCCGACGTTGTTGATCTACGTCGCCTTCGCCGAACAGTTCGCCAAAGGGCTCCAGACCGAGGGAGGTGCCTGAGATGGGAGCGATCACGATCGACCGGCTGACCAAGGAGTTCGGCGACACGACGGCGGTCGAGGACCTCTCGATCGCGATCGAGGACGGCGAGTTCCTCGTGCTGGTCGGTCCCTCCGGCTGTGGGAAGTCGACCACGCTTCGCTGTCTGGCGGGGCTGGAGACGCCCACGTCCGGCGACGTCTACATCGCCGAGGATCACATGAACTACCGGGTGCCACAGAACCGTGACATCGCCATGGTGTTCCAGGACTACGCGCTGTATCCACACATGACCGTCCGGGAGAACATGCGCTTTGGCCTCGAAGAGGAGGCGGGGTACACCGCCGCCGAGCGCGAGGAACGCGTCGAGGAGATCGCCGCGATGCTCAGCATCGAGGAGTTGCTCGACCGCAAACCCGAGGAACTCTCGGGCGGCCAACAACAGCGGGTGGCGCTGGGACGGGCGATCGTCCGGGACCCCGAGGTGTTCCTGATGGACGAACCGCTCTCGAACCTGGACGCGAAACTCCGGGCCGAGATGCGCACCGAACTCCAGCAACTCCAGGAGCAGTTCGGGGTCACCACCGTCTACGTCACCCACAACCAGACCGAGGCGATGACGATGTCAGACCGCATCGCCGTGATGAACGACGGGCAACTCCAGCAGGTCGGCCGGCCCCTGGAGCTGTACCACGCGCCCGCGAACCGTTTCGTCGCCGGCTTCATCGGCGAGCCATCGATGAACTTCATCCACGGGCGCGTCGAGCGCGGGACGTTCCTCGGCCGGTTCGTCGAGTACCCCTTCGACAGCGGCATCCGAGAAGCCGTCGACGGCGTCGAGAACGTCGTGTTGGGCGTCCGGCCGGAGGACATCGGGCTCGAACCGGCCGACAGACACGCCGGCCCGCCCCGCGACCACGAGTTCCCTATGGAGGTGACGGTCGTGGAGCCACACGGCGACCAGAACGTCGTCCACCTGAACCACCCCGAAGATACGGCGGCCGAGGAGCTCTTACACGCTCTGACCGGCGGGACCGACATCTTCGAGGCCGGCCAGTCGGTCGTCGCCACCCTCGATCCCGACGACGTCCACGTCTTCGACGCCGAGAGCGGCGAGGCGTTGCACACGCGCCGAGAGGTCGAGGCCACGGAGGTGACGAACGTCTGATGGCCCGACTCGTACTTGACGACGTGACCAAGGTGTTCGAGGACGGCGACGAGGAGATCGTCGCGGTCGAGGATATCTCCGTCGAGATCCCCGACGGCGAGTTCCTGGTGCTGGTCGGCCCCTCCGGCTGTGGGAAATCCACGACGCTCCGGATGATCGCCGGGCTGGAGACGGTCACGGACGGCGAGATCCGTCTCGACGACGCGGTCCAGAACGGCGTGCGGACACAGGACCGCGACATCGCCATGGTGTTCCAGTCCTACGCGCTGTATCCACACAAGACTGCCCGGGGGAACATGTCCTTCGGGCTGGAGGAGGCGACCGACCTCTCGGACGCCGAGATCGACGAGCGGGTCACCGAGGTCGCGTCGATGATGGGCATCGAGGACCTGCTGGACCGCCACCCCGGCGAGCTCTCGGGCGGCCAGCAACAGCGGGTGGCGCTTGGACGGGCGATCGTCCGGGATCCCGAGGTGTTCCTGATGGACGAGCCACTCTCGAACCTCGACGCGAAGCTCCGGGCCGAGATGCGTACCGAACTCCAGCAACTCCAGGAGCAACTCGGCGTCACGACGGTCTACGTCACCCACGACCAGACCGAGGCGATGACGATGTCCGACCGCATCGCCGTGATGAACGACGGCCGCCTCCAGCAGGTCGGCCGGCCACTGGAGCTGTACCACGAGCCGACGAACCTCTTCGTGGCGCAGTTCATCGGCGAGCCCTCGATGAACTTCCTGTCGGGTCGCCACGAGAACAGCACCTTCGTCGCCGACCGGCTCCAGTACCCGTTCCCCGAGACAGTCGCCGACGCCGTCGGGGGAGCGACAGACCTCGTGTTGGGCATCCGTCCAGAGGACATCGAACTCGACGGTGCCGACGGCGATAGCGCTCACGAGTTCGAGATGACGGCGACGGTCGTCGAGCCGATGGGCAACCAGAACGTCGTCCACCTCGCGTTCCCCGGCGAGACCGAGGGGACCGAGGACCTCGTCGCGACGACGGACGGCCGACAGCGAATCGAGAGCGGCGCGACGGTGACGGCTCACGTGCCCGTCGAGGCGATCCACGTCTTCGACGCCGAGAGCGGCGAGGCGCTCTACACCCGTGACATGGCGTTCGCCGAGCAGGAACCGATGTTGTAAGGATCGCTACGTTCCACCGAACGACTTCTCCGGCCGGGTCAGAACGCGCTGTCCGCGAAGCCGCCGTCGACGGTGAGGACCTCGCCCGTGACGAACGAGGCGGCGTCGCTGGCCAGGAAGACGGCCGCGCCGACGATCTCCTCGCGCTCCGCGACCCGGCCCAGCGGGGTTCGCTCGTCGATCTCCACTCGCTTTTCGGTCCCCTCGGCGTAGGTGTCCTCGTTCTGCGGCGTGATGACGAACCCGGGGGCGATGGCGTTGACCCGTATCTCTGGGGCGAGTTCTTTCGCCGACGCGCGTGTGAACGATTCCACACCGCCCTTGGCCGCGGCGTAGGCCGGGAGGTCGGCCATCGCGAGGCGGGCCGCCAGCGACGAGATGTTGACGACCGCGCCGTCGCCGTCCATGCCCGGGACCAGCGCCTGGGTCACCCGCCGGACCCCGTCGAGAGCCACGTCGGTGACGAAGTCCCAGTCGTCGTCGCCGATCCCGAGTACCGATTCGCGGGAGATCGCGCCCTGTGAGGCGACGACGACGTCGATCCCGCCCAACTCCGACACGGCGGTCTCCCGGAGGTCGTCGAGGGTCTCCCGCTCGGTCACGTCACAGGTCTGACGGGCGGTGTCGACGCCGCGGGCCTCGATCGCGTCGGCCGTCTCCGCGACGGCGTCCGTGCTCCGGCTGGTAGCGATGACGTCGGCACCCTCGCTCGCGAACCCGAGGGCGATGGCCTGTCCGATCCCGCTCGTGCCGCCGACGACGACGGCGCGTTTGCCCGCAAGCGAGACTGGCGTGTGCTCGTAGGAAGGCATACAGGCGGTGTCGTCGCGGCCGTATTTGGTCTTTGTGGAGCCTCCCGGACGGGTCGCCAACCATAGAATTATTAGGGGCGACCAAGTTGTTCGGGGTATGAGAGGGTTAGCGAAAGTGCGCCGTAGCCACGGCGCGATGGAACTCGTCGACCGGGACCGTCCGGAACCAGCGCCCGACGAAGCACTCGTCGAGGTCGACTACGCCGGCCTCTGTGGCAGCGACGCCGGGATCTACGAGTTCGAGTCGGCCTTCGAGCGGATGGATCTGCCGACGGTCATCGGTCACGAGTACGCCGGCCGGATCGTCGAAACCGGCGACGCGGTCTCGAAGTTCGCCGTCGGCGACCGCGTCGTCGAGCGACCGATCCGGGGCTGTGGGGACTGCTATCAGTGCGAGATCGGCGAATCGAACGTCTGCCAGGACGCGGTCATCACCGGCGTCGACCACGACGGGGCCTACGAGCAGTTCGTCGCCGTCCCGGAACGGGCGCTCCACCCCGTCCCGGAGTCGGTCCCCCAACAGCACGCCGCCGTCGTCGAACCGACGAGCATCGGCGCTCGGGCCGTCATCGAGAACTCCCGGGTGACCGCCGGTGACCGCGTCCTCGTCGAGGGTCCCGGCCCGATCGGCCTCCTGACCGCCCAGATCGCGCGCGCACAGGGCGGGACGGTCGTCGTCTCCGGCGTCGGCCAGGACGCGGAGTACCGGCTCCCGCTGGCCCGGGAGCTGGGGTTCGAGACGATCAACATCGCCGAGGAGGACGCGGCCGCCCGGCGAACGGAACTCACCGACGGGGTCGGCTACGACGTCGTCTTCGACACGACGGGTCACCCGTCGGGGCTGCCGTCGGCCGTCGAGGAGGTCCGGAAAGGGGGCCAGATCGTCCTCGTCGGACAGACCGGCGAGACGACGATGGAGTACTCCCCGCTGGTCCGCTCGGAGATCGACCTCCAATGCTCGTACGCCTCGATGTACGACGACTTCGAGCGGTCGCTCCGCCTGATCGACAGCGGTGCGGTCGACTGCGAGACGTTCGTCGACGACCGGTTCTCGCTGACGGCGGCCGACGAGGCGTTCGAGGCGTTCCTCGCGGGCGAGACCTGCAAGCCGGTGTTCGATGTCAGCGAACTCCACGGCTGACATACACGATCGCTTACACCTTTCAGAAGGTTTTACACCGCCCGGTCGGTAGCCCGTCGCAATGAAAGAGTGGTTCGACAACTACGACGCCCGCGACTGGCAGACGACCACCGAGGGAACCGTCCGGTTCGCGCTACTCGGCCTGGGCTGGTGGACGATCGACGTGGCACTTCCGGCCATCGCGAACTCGGAACTCGCCGAGGTGACGACGCTGGTCAGTTCCTCGGTGGAGAAAGCCCAACGCCTGGCCGCCGACAACGGCGTCGAACACGGCATCAGCTACGACGGCTTCCACGACGGCGAGGCGGCCGACGCGTACGACGCGGTCTACGTCGGGACGCCCAACGCCTACCACCTGGAGTACGTCGAGACCGCGGCCGACCTCGGCAAGGCAGTGCTCTGTGAGAAACCCATGGAGTCGACCGTCGAGCGCGCGGAACGGCTCGTCGAGACCTGCGAGCAGGCCGGCGTCGACCTGATGATCGCCTACCGGATGCACACCGACCCGGCCGTCCGGCAGGCGCGAGCGCTCATCGAGGACGGGTTCATCGGCGAGCCCGTGTCGGTCTACGGGAACAACAGCCAGCCGCTGCTGGAGATGATCCCCGACCACGACCAGTGGCGCGTCGACCCGGAGCTCTCGGGCTACGGGACGTCCGTCATGGACCTGGGTATCTACTCGCTGAACACCGCCCGGTTCCTGCTGGGTCGGGACCCGGTCACGGTCCAGGCCCGAATGAGCAGCCACCACGAGGCGTTCTCGGCCGTCCCCGACGAGCGCTCCGGCGCGCTGCTCACGCTGGAAGACGGCGTGACGATGGTGACCACCTCCAGCCAGCGGGCCCAGGAGGACACCCAGCTCAAAATCACCGGCACGGCGGGGCAGATCGACATGCACCCGGCGTTCCACGGCGAGTGCCGGCTCCACCTCTCGCGGGGCGAGGTCTCGGGCACCGTCGAACAGACGGCCTTCGACTCACAGCGGGAGATGCGCGAGGAGTTCGACTACTTCGCAGACCGCGTCCTCACCGGCGGGGAGATCGTCGCCGACGGGCGCCACGGGCTCGAAGACATGCGCATCATCCGGGCGATCCACGAGGCCGCCGACACGGGCGAGATCGTCACCCTCGACTGACACCAACCGTTTTGTAGGTTTATCACGATAGTTCCTGCATGTCCAAACCAGCAAAGAACCCACTCCAGTCGGTCACGACGACGTTCGAGATCCTCAACGCGCTGAAGGCGCTCGACGGGGCGGGCGTGACCGAGTTGGCGCGACATCTCGACATTCCGAAAAGCACCGTGCACAACTACCTCAGTACGCTCGAACAGGAGGAGTACGTCGTCAGGGAGGACACCGAGTACCGGGTCGGACTCCGGTTTCTCGAACTCGGGGCGTACGCCCGACACGTCCAGCAGCTCTTCGAGATCGCGAAGCCCGAGGTCGACCGCCTCGCCGAGGAGACCGGAGAGCTCGCCAACCTGCTCGTCGAGGAACACGGCCGGGGATCGTATCTCTACCGTACGTACGGCGACCAGGCGGTCCGAGTGAAAGCACACGTCGGGACTCGCGTCCCGCTGCACACGACCGCGCTCGGAAAGGCCATCCTCGCCTTTCTCTCCCCCGAAGAGGTCGACGAGATCGTCGACCGTCACGGGCTCGACGCGCCGACCGAGCAGTCGATCAGCAGCCGAGAAGAACTCGACGAGGCGCTCGCGGAGATCCGCGACCGTGGCGTCGCCTTCGACGACGAGGAGCGGATCGACGGCCTGCGCTGTGTCGCCGCGCCGGTCAGGGACGACGGTGACGAGGTCATCGGCGCGATCAGCGCCTCCGGCCCGACGAACCGACTCCAGGGCGACCGGTTCCGCGAGGAGCTAGCACAGAAGGTGTTGGAGGTCGCCAACGTCATCGAACTCAACGTGACCTACTCGTAGACAGTCGACGCCGACGACCCCTGCGACGGCAACATTTATGCCCTTCTCGGCCGCCCTGTGGGTATGCGCTTTGGCGTCCTCGGCACGGCAGCTATCGGTATCGACTCGGTCATCCCCGGCATCCAGGCGAGCCCACACGAGGTCGCGGCGATCGCCTCGCGGGACGGCGACCGGGCGGCCGCGGTGGCCGACCGGCTGGATATCCCGACGAGCTACGGCGGCTACGAGCAGTTGCTCGACGACGACACGCTCGACGCCGTCTACATCCCGCTCCCGAACGGTCTCCACGCCGAGTGGGTCCGGGCGGCCGCCGACGCCGGTCTCCACGTCGTCTGTGAGAAGCCGCTCACCGCGAGCGCCGAGGAGACCGCGGCCGTCTTCGACTACTGCGAGGAGCGCGGCGTCACGTTGATGGAGGCGTTCATGTACCGCTACCACCCGCTGACCGAACGTGCCGTCGAGGTTGTCGACGACGAACTCGGCCCGGTCAGGAACGTCACGTCGACGTTCACCTTCCGGATGCCCGACGGCGCCGAGGACATCAGACTCGATCCCGACCTGGCCGGTGGAAGCGTGATGGACGTGGGCTGTTACGCCGTCAGCGCCGCCCGGCTGTTCCTCGGCGATCCCGACCGGGTGTACGCGACGACGACCGACCGGCGCGACTGCGGCGTCGAGACGGAGATGGCCGCGGTCATGTCGTACGGCGACGGGGCGAGCGCACGGCTCCAGTCGGGCTTCGAGACGCCGCTGACCCAGTACTACCGCGTCGAGACGACGGACGGCTGGCTCCGGGCCGAACCGACGTTCGACGTCGGCGTCGACAACCCGACCGAACTGACCTACGCCGTCGACGGGCGCGAGGTCACCGAGCGGTTCGACCCGGTCGACCACTACCGCCGTGAGATCGAACAGTTCGCCGACTGCGTCGACAGCGGCGCGACCCCGCGGGTCGACCGCACCGAGAGCGTCGCCATCATGCGCGTCATCGACGCGCTCTACGAGAGCGCGCGGACGGGACAGCCAGTCGAGTTGGACTGACGCCGGGGCCACGTCCAGAACTGCGGGAGCTTGTCCCGCCCGTAGCGGTCCAGCCATCGGACTCGGACGGGTGAGTATATCCGAGACACAGGGGCCAGGGACTCAGTCGCCCCGACCCGGTATCGAACGCTCCGGTCCCGTCTGCGCGATGGCACGCCGATCGTCGTCCCGATACGTCGACCATCCGAATATGTTCCTCCCACTGTTCACGTCTGTGGGTGGTTGCATAGTCGCGTGGCAGTATATAACGATCTATAGAGGAGAAATACACGCACCTACCCGGTTCACGGGCAGAAGCCGGCAGAAAAACTCGGCAGACGTTCCAAGAGCGTGAATACAGTGATAAATACCCGCATTATCGAGGTGTCTCGGACCTATTCGATCGTCGACCGTCCTCGCAGACTCGCGATCGATCTGTGGTCACGCGTTTGCTTCGCTCACCCCTTCGGGCCACGACTGGTCGGCCGCTGACCGTTCGATCTCGTCGAGGCGGGCGGTCACGTCCGCGACGAACGACTGGTCGTCGATCCGCGTCAGGTTCCCCCGTGCGGTGAACGCCGTCGCCCGCATCGCCGCGTGCGCGAGCAGGCGGCCGGTCACCGCGTCGGGCCGGGCGTTCTCGTTCCCGTGAGCCGTAACCACCGCGCCGATCTCGACGACGGCCAGACACGCCTCGGCGATGGTCAGCGGGACGCCGGTCGCCCGCTTCAGCTCGGCCGTGGCGTCGTCCGCGGGCAGTGTGGCGAGCAGGTCGTCGACGGCCGATGCGTCCGTCTCCCCCAGTGTCATGAGGCGGGTCCGGAGTTCCTGTAAGTCCGCACGGGCGTCGCGCAGTTCGGCCGCGGCGTCGGCGCGACACTCCCCCCGTTCGAGCGTGTGGAGACAGACCATCTCACAGAGGGCCGCGCCGGTCGCGCCGACGACTGCCGCGGCCGTCCCGCCGGCCGGCGTCACCGCTGTCGACGCGATGTCGTCGAGGAACTGGTCGAGCGAACGGGTGCCGTAGTCCATGTGGGCCACCACTCACCGAGCGGCCATAGGCGATTCCCCGTGAGACTACTGGTCGAGTCTGCCCAGCCGCCACTCCTCGGTGTCGGGCGTCTGGTTGAACGTGTAGATGTGGACGCCCCGGATGCCGTACTCCTCGTCGTCGACGTACGGTGCGAGGCCGTCGATGAGTGAATCGGGCTCGTAGGTCCCTCGCGAGCCGACGAGTTGTCGGACGAACCCGAGGACGCCGGTGGTCTTCCGGAGGAACTTGATCGAGTCGCCCACGCCGACCTTCTGTGAGATCTTCATCAGCCGCTGGTACTTCATGACACCGGGGATGCCGACCTCGACAGGGAGGTCGACGCCCCGCTCGCGGACCGCTTCGATCCACTCGATGACGGCGTCGGGATCGTAACACAGCTGCGTGACGATGTACGTCGCGTAGGGGGCCTTCTTCTCCATCGCCTCGGCCAACGTGGCCTCGTCGAGGAAGTCGTGGCCCTCCGGGTAGCCGGTGATCCCCACTTCCTCGAAGGAGTAGGGTGTCTCGGACAGCGCCGCGAGCAGATCGTGGGCCGATTCGAACTCGCCGGCGGGCTCCTCGCGGTCGCCGCCGGGGACGAAGATGTCGGTGACGCCGGCCTCGGTCAGCCGCCGGGCGATCTCTTCGAGGTGCTCCCGGTCCTCGACGTAGCGGGCCGCGACGTGGGGGACGACGTCGAAGCCCAGCGCGACCGCCTCTTCGGTCTTCTCGACGGTCGTGTCGATGCCCAACTGGGGCGACGTCGTGATCGCGATCGTCGCGTCCGCGGGGAGATGGGTTATCTCCTCGTCGAAGCTCTCGAACGGCATCAACTCGAAGCGTGCGTTCGTGAGGAGTGTCTCGACCCCACGGCGGTCCGTCGTACGGCTGGTTCCTAAGGACATTGTTTAGCTATGAAAAGTGGGCTGAGTACTTTGTAGTAGGGGTGTGCCAGGGAACCCATTTAAGAGTGATCGCTCGGGGCACACTGTCTGATGCGAGCCACGGCCTGCTCGTAGGACGTTTCCTGCTGGTCGCCGTCGGAGATGCGGTGGAGGACGAGGCCGATGAGATTGAGTTCCCGCAGGAGGTCACGGGTCTGCTGGCGCTCTAGTCCCAGCGAACGTTGGACCTCGTAGACCGCCGAGGCGTCCACGACGGCCTCGACGACGCCCTCCAGCGTGACGCCCTCGGGCATCCCGATGCCGTCGGTGACGAGTTGCTCGTCGGGCATCGCCGCCGTCGGGTCGGTCTCCGTGTCGGCCGCGCTCGCGTCGTGGGCGCTCGTATCCGCCGTGCTCCCGCGCGCGTCGTCCGACCCGGTGTCGTACGTGTCGGGTTTGTGGACGCCGGCCTCGATCATGTACCGGCGGACCGTCTCCGCCGAGATCTCCATCTCTATCTCGCGGCTCATCTCGGTGAAGGTGTCGTAGGCGTCGTACAGCGCTCGGAGGTACTCCGTGTCCTCGTAGGGTGGAACGGAGTCGTCCCGGACCGCCTGCGGGCCGGTCACTGTCGGATCGTCGTCCCCGTGGTCCTCGTTATCCACCGAATCGGCGGCGCTATCGTCGGTTCGGTCACTCGTCGGCTCCCCGGTCCGACGCGGTTCGTCCGCTGTCGTCGGGTCGGTGTCGTCGGGATCGATGGTCAGTTCGACGGTAAGCAGGAGGCCGTCGTCGGCAACCCGGACGGCACCTTCGGTGGCCGCGACCCCCGGGAGGTCGTCGGGCAGCGTGCCTGGTGTCGACCTGTCGAACTCCACCTGGAGCCCACCGTTGTCGGTCAGCGTGGCCGTCTCCGCGGTGAGTGTCGAGTCGCCCTCGGCCCCGGCGGGACACAGCGACACGGGGACATCCAGCGTGACCGACAGTCCGTCACCCGAGCCGTCGTCGGCCGTCGCCTCGACGTTCCGGATCTCACGGCCGCGTGACTCGTACTCGTCGATGATGTCGGAAAGGATATCGAACGAATTCTGTAATCCCATGGTATTGTTTATCTATGACACGTTATGGTGGATAACGCTATGTGCGGAATAGCAAACCCATTAAAATACCCCCAAAATAATCGGGACACTCTCACCGACGGTCCGACTCAGCACGGGTCGCGATGGCGGCGACGCGTTCCCCGGCGGCGACGACCGCTTCCCGGGCGAGCGAGTACGGGACTCCGCCGTCGTCGGTGGTGACGGTCTGGAGTGACTCGAAGGTGGCCGGACAGTAGACGGTCCCCAGTTCGGCACCCGGGGGGACGTAGTCGCCCACGTCGACGCCGGGACGGAGTTCGAACAGCCCCGAGGCCTGTGCGCGGACCGTCTCGCCGTCGTCCCGGAGGGTCGTCCGGTCGGGCGCCGACGCCGGCGTGTCCGGGAGCACCGAGAGCGACCGGAGGACGTTCACGAGTCCGCCCACACCCGTCCGGATGGCGTCGTGAGAGACCTGGCGGCTGTTGCCGAGTTCGGCCGTCACGGCCGGAATCCCGGCGTTCGCGGCGGCCTCCCGGAAAGTGCCCTCGGCCGACGCCTCACTGTCGGTGTCGGCCAGCACGAACTCGGTCCCGAAGGCGGTCGCCAGGTCCCTGGCCGCCTCGTCGTCGGCGCGATAGCGCACGTGTTCGAGCATGTCGGCGGTTCCGGTGTGGAGATCCACGGCCGCGTCGGCGTTGCCGGCGAGGCCCCACAGGCGGGCGGCCAGGCGCTCTTGGAGGCTTCCCTCGCCGTCCCCGGGCCAGACGCGGTTCAGGTTCGGGTTCACCACGTCGTAGGCCGACGGGGTGGTGTACGAGCGGTGGTCGAACGCCGGCGGGTTCGCCACCGGGACGGCGATCACCGTCCCGGCGATCTCGGCGCCGTCGAGTCGCTCGTCGAGGCGGCGCAGGACCGCCGGCCCGTTCAGTTCGATGCCGTGCTGTGCGGCCTGGAGGTAGACGGTCGGTCCCGGGCCGCCCGTGTACCGGTGGACCGTCACGGTCAGGTCCGCGCCCGAGGGCAGTCGGCCGAGGCGACGGTCGGTCTGCGTGTGCGTGACGGGTTGGTGTTCCATACCCTGTCAGGGTACTGTGGGGACAAAAAAGGCGAGCGTGGCGGGAGTTTATTTCCACCGGCCCCGAGGGGCCGGATATGCACATCGAGACGGAGACGTGGACCGATCTAGCCGACACCGAGACGGAGCTGGCGCTGGTCCCGGTCGGTAGCACCGAGCAACACGGCCCGCACGCCCCGCTGGGGACGGACACGCTCAACGCCGAGGCGGTCGCCGACGCGGCCGCCGACCGCTACGACGGCGACGTCGTCGTCGCACCGGCTATCCCGGTCGGCGTCGCCGAAGAACACCGGGCGTTCACCGGGACGCTCTGGACCAGCGAGTCCACGTTCCGGGCGTACGTCCGGGACGTCGTCGACAGCCTCGCCGCTCACGGGTGGGACCGGGTCGTCCTGGTCAACGGCCACGGCGGGAACATCGCCGCCCTCCGGGAGGTGGCCGGCCGGATCGTGCGCCACGACGACGCCTACGCCGTCCCGTTCACGTGGTTCGACGAGGTGGGCGAACAGGAGGTCGACATGGGCCACGGCGGACCGATGGAGACCGCACTGTTACAGCACGCGAACCCCGAGACGGTCCACGAGGACCGCTTCGCGGAGGCCGCCTCGGGCGGGGCCGACCGCTGGGGCGACTGGCAGGGGCGTGTCAACCTCGCGTTCGACTCCGACGAGTTCACCGAGAACGGCGTCGTCGGCGACCCCCGCGACGGGAGCGCCGACCTGGGCGAACAGTTGCTCGAATCGGCCACGGCGTCGCTTGTCGCCCTGCTGGAGACCGTCGCCGACCGGGAACTTCCCGAGCGCTAGGCCTGGAGTTCGTCCCAGCGCTCGACGCCTGCCTCGGCGACCTCGCGATCCTGGGAGACCGCGCCGCCGGAGACGCCGATCGTCCCGACGATCTCGCCGTCCCGCTTCAGGGGGTAGCCGCCGCCGAAGATGACGATGCGGCCCTCGTCGGTCGACTGGAGTCCGTACAGCGAGTTCCCCGGTTCCGACGGCTCGGCGAGTTCGTGGGTCGGTGTCTCGAGCGCCGCGGCGGTGTAGGCCTTGTTCCGCGAGATGCTCACCGACGCGAGCCACGCCCCGTCCATGCGGTGCTGGGCGACGAGGTTCCCCTCGCTGTTGGCGACGGTGACGACCATCGGGTTGTCGATCTCCTCGGCTTTCTGTTCGGCTGCTTCGATAACATCTGTCGCCGTCTCAAGTGCAATAGACTGGACCATGCAATCCCCCGCTTCGCCGGGTACCATCTTAGAACCCAGGTTTCAGTCAACCGACACCGCTGTCGTGGCCCTCCGGCGTCGCCCGGGACCCGGCAGCGATCGGGACCCCACTCCTTCACAACGATGGCGTTGTGAACTACGAACCACTACTGGTCAGTACACCTACTTTTTGAAAAGCCCGCCCCGGCCAGCGGAAACTATTTGCCGACCCCACCGTCATCCTCAGACTAGATTTATGCAACCGACCGAGAACTTACCGGAGCAGGCCGACACCGTCATCGTCGGCGCCGGTATCGTGGGGTGTAACCTCGCGTATCAACTGACCGAGATGGGGAGAGAGGACGTCGTCGTCGTCGACCAGGGGCCGATGCCCACCACGGGTGGCTCCTCGACGCACGCGCCGGGGATCATGTTCCAGACGGCCGAGCCGAAGACGCTCAGCCAGTTCGCGAACTACAGCCGGAAGCTCTACTCGGACTTGGAGGGCGCAGACGGCAAGCAGGCCTACAGCGAGACCGGCGGTATCGAGGTGGCACGCAGCGAGGAACGGATGGCGTTCCTCCAGCGCCGTGTCGAACACGCCAAGGCCTGGGGGATCCCCGATCCACAGATCCTCTCGCCCTCGGAGGTGACGGACCACCTCCCGCTGGTCGACGAGGAGGAGATCCTGGGCGGGTACTACTCCCCGACCGACGGCCAGGTCTCCGGCGTCGTCGCCTGTGACGCGCTCGCGAGGGAGGCGATGGACCGGGGCGCGAAGTTCGTCCCCCACACCCGAACCGAGGACGTCGACGTCGAGGGCGGCGCTGTCCAGCGCGTCGTCACCGAGAACGGGAGTATCGAGTGTGACGAGGTGGTCGTCGCGACGAACATCTGGGCGCGGCAACTGGGCGAGAAACTCGGCGTCCACCTCCCAGTGACGCCGGTCGAACACCAGTACACGATGACCGAGTCGCTGGAGGAACTGGCGGACAACGCGATCGACGTCACCGACCACCCGCTGTTCGAGAACTACGAGAACGTCTCCGGCGAGAAGACCAAACGGCTCCTGGCCGACCCGGACCGCCCCATCCTCCGGGACCAGGACAACGCGATGTACTACCGGACCCACGGGGACGCCTACGGCATCGGCTCGTACAACCACGAGCCAATCGTCCCGGACCCACGGGACCTGGGCGGCAACGACCCGGACGGCGAACAGGGCTCTGTCCACGAGTTCACCGACTTCCACATGGACAACGCGACCCATCCGGATCGGCCCCACAAGGCCCCGCGCCAGGCCAGCGACGAACTCCTGCCGGCGACGGCCGGGAAAGAACTCGAACACAAGTACAACGGGATGTTCGCCGAGTCCCCCAACGGGCTGCCCGTGATGGGGCCTGTCCAGGAGTACGACGGGCTCTGGACCGCGGCGGCAATCTGGGTCACCCACGCCGGCGGCGCGATGAAAGCGCTGGCCGAGTGGATGGAGACGGGTGTCCCGCGGCTCGACGACGGCCCCATCGACCTGGCACACTGTGACGTCAACCGGTTCGACGACCACGAGGGAAGCTGGGACTTCGCCCGCGACATCGGCGGCGAGGAGTACCGCATCGTCTACAACATCATGCACCCCAAGTGGGTGTGGACGGACAAACAGCGCGACATCCGGCGGACGCCGATGTATCACACCCACAAGGAGTACGACGCGGAACTGTGGGCCGAGGCCGGCTGGGAGGAACCCCAGTGGTTCGAGTCCAACGCGGACCTCGTCGACCGCTACGAGGACCAGATCCCCGACCGGAACGGCTGGGAGGGCGTCTACTACTCGCCCATCGAGGGCGCCGAGGCGCTGAACGTCCGGGAGAACGTCGGCCTCCACGACATGACCTCGTTCAACAAGATGGAGGTCGTCGGCAGCGACGCCGGCGAGTTCGTCCAGTACCTCTGTACGAACGACATGGACATCGGCGTCGGTGACGTGAAGTACACGCTGATGTGTAACGAGGGCGGCGGCGTCCGGGCCGACATCACCGTCACCCGGACCGACGAGGACCGCTACCTCCTGTTGACGACCGGCCGCGAGGTGGGGAACAACCACGTCGCGTGGGTCCGCGAGCAGGCCCCCGACGGCGTCGTCGTCAACGACGTCACTTCCAGCCTGGCGGCGATGGTCTGTACCGGCCCGAACGCCCGGAAGGTCCTCTCGAAGGTCACCGACGTCGACCTCTCGGACGAGGCCTTCCCGTTCTTCACGAGCCAGCAGTTCTTCGTCAAGAACGTCCCCGTGACGGCGCTGCGGGTCTCGTATGCCGGCGAACTCGGCTGGGAGCTGTACACCCCCTCGGAGTACGGGGAACGCCTCTGGGAATACCTGCTGGAGGCCGGCGAGGAGTACGGTCTGCGCCCCTACGGCAACGGCGCGCTCAACGCCCTGCGCATCGAGAAAGGGTTCCGGCTGTGGGGGAAGGACCTCCACACCGAGCACACGCCACACGAAGCGGGCCTCGGCTGGGCCGTCGATATGGACACCGACTTCATCGGGAAGGAGGCGCTCCAGGAGACCGCCGAGGCGGCGGCGGACGGCGGTGCCCGACGCAAGGAAGTGGCCTGTCTCACGCTGAACGACGAGGACGCGACCATCCTCGACAACCGTCCGGTCCTCGACGGCGAGGAGTCCATCGGCTACGTCCACAGCGCCGAGTACGGCTACACCGTCGGGGCCTGTGTCGCTTATAGTTATCTCCCGCCGGAGTACACCGACCCCGGTACCGAGGTCGACATCCTCTACGAGGGCGACCGCTACACCGCGACCGTCCGCGAGGAACCGCTGGTCTCCTAAGCCGGACCCCCGACCACCGTTTCTTGCCGCCGATCGAACGACCTGTCGAGTCCTCGGTTTCCCCCGTCGTCTTTTAAATGGGTGTAGTATCGGTGGCCAATGGTGATAGAGTCCACGAGAAGAAAACCACACGTATGACTAGATGGAACGCGTCTGACGACGGTGTTACTGCTGTTAGTCCAGATATAACTGACGAAACGAACGCATTGCCCGCAAAATACTTTACAGAACCACAGATCCATGAACTCGAAAAGGAGAAGATATTCGGTCGATACTGGGTGTACGCCGGACACGCGAACGCGATTCCGGAGACCGGAGCGTACTTCACGCGGACCATCGGCGACAAGCAAGTGATCGTCGTCCGTGACCACGACGACGAGATACGCGCGTTCTTCAACGTCTGTGCACACCGCGGGTCGAAGATGGTCGAGGATACGCCCATGACCAACCCCGGCAACATGGGTCGTATCCGCTGCCCGTATCACATGTGGTCGTACGACCTGGACGGCGACCTCGAAAGCACGCCGAAGAGCTTCGAGGAGGCCGGGCTCAACCCTGACCTGGATGACGAGGAAGTCTGTGGTTTGGACGCCAGCGAGAACGGACTCAACGAGGTCCGGACCGACCGGATCGGACCGTTCGTCTTCCTCAACTTCGCCGACGACCCGATGGCGCTGGCCGAGCAGGCAGGGACGCTGAAAACGGAGCTGGAAGCCATGCCCTTAGAAGAGTACGAACACGCGGCGCGGTACGTGTCGGAAGTCGACTGCAACTGGAAGACGTTCGCCGGCAACTACTCGGAGTGCGATCACTGTCACGCGAACCACCAGGACTGGATAACCGACATCGAACTCGACGAGTCCAACCTCGAAGTCAACGACTACCACTGGATTCTCCACTACACCCACGACGAGGACGTCGACGACGAACTCCGCATCCACGAGGAAAAAGAGGCGAAGTTCTACTACTTCTGGCCGAACTTCACGGTGAACATGTACGGCACGGCCGACGGGTACGGGACGTACATCATCGACCCGATCGACGAGGGCCGGTTCCAGTTGATTGCCGACTACTACTTCAGTTCCGCGGAGATGACTGACGCGGAGCGAGAGTTCGTCCAGACGAGCCGCCAGCTGCAGGAAGAGGACTTCGAACTCGTCGAACGCCAGTACGAAGGGCTACAGTCCGGCGCGCTTGCCCAGGCACAACTGGGACCGAACGAACACACCGTCCACAAACTGCACCGACTCGCACAGGAGGGCTACGACGCGTGACTCCGGTGTCCCGGACAGACCAGCGAGCGGACGTGCCGTTCGTCGCTCGATCCACCGAGACGGGTGCCCGTGTCGAGGCGTCGACGGCGAACGAGGTGATCGCGTTCTATCGACGCCAGCAGGGACTGCTGGACACGGATCTCGAATGGGTCTTTGCGGACCATCCGGCAGTCACGACGGTTTCGGACTCGGGCGGTATCGAAACTGTCCTGCGGGCGCTCGACGACGACTTCGAGAACGGTGTCCCGCTTGGGATTCTCGCCGCCGCGATGAGTAAACAGGGCTGGACCGTCGGGGACACGCTGGCCGAAGTGTACGACTTGCGTATGGACGGTTCGCTCTGGGAACCCCGGTCGGATCACGTCCGGCCGGTCTGACGGATCGATACCTGTACTTTCGGTCACGATCACTTGCTGGGAGCTATTTGCGTCGCCCCACCAGTCACAGCGGCAGCCACGTTGTTTCGTAACACCTGTCCATCCAGTCCGCTCCCAGAAAATGTTAGCTGCGTATAATACTGTGGTTCGTCGTGGCCCGTGTTGCAAACTGTCTCGGCCCGAAATCCTATTCTGGTATCTGTGGGCCATAGAATCCCTCTATATCCCAAATTCCCGATTTCGATATCCCCGCCATCGGTGTTTTTATACTTGTGTCAGAAGCAGTCTCAAACGAGATATATGAGCACAGAGACTCCCCCATCACGGGCGGATACCGTTATTATCGGTGCCGGGGCTGTCGGCTGTAGCGTCGCCTACCACCTGTCGGAACTCGGCGCGGCGGACGTCACCGTCGTCGATCAGGGACCGCTCCCGGTCACCGGCGGTTCGTCCGTTCATGCGCCAGGTATCATGTTTCAAACGTCGCCGTCGAAGATACAGACGAAGGCGGCCCACTACACCAGCCGATTGCTCTCTGAGGCGGGTGTCTACGACGAGGTCGGCGGGATCGAACTCGCCCGTAGCGAGGACCGGATGGACTTCCTGCGCCGCCGGAAGGAGTGGGCGACCTCGTACGGACTGCCGGAGCCACAACTGCTCGACCCCGAAGAGGTGACCGACCACCTCCCGATGGTCGATGAGGACGAGATCCTGGGCGGGTACTACTCCCCGACCGACGGGCGCGTCGACGGGATCGGGGCCCTCCAGTGGTACATGGAGGAGTCGGCGGCCGACTTCGTCGGGAACACCGAGGTCGAAGACATCGAGGTCGAGGACGGCGCCGTCCAGGCCGTCGTGACCGACCGCGGCCGCATCGAGTGTGACCGCTGTGTGATGGCGACGAACAACTGGGGGTACCAGACCGGGCAGTTGGCCGGCCTCGACCTCCCGATCGCGCCCGTCGAACACCAGTACGTCGTCACCGAACCGCTGGACGAACTGGCCGACGAGGAGAGTTCGGTCGGCGACAACACCACCGGGCTGGACGTGCCCGGCGACCGCTCCATCGCGGAGTACATGAGCGAGGGACCGACCCAGCCAGTCGGGCGCGACCAGGACCACTCGCTGTACTTCCGGAACCACGGCGACGCCCTGGGGATGGGGTCGTACAACCACGAGACGCTCTCGGTCGACCCCGAGGCGATGGGGAAAAACACCGACGAACACCAGGCCTCTGTCAGGGGATTCACGAAGGAGCACTGGGAGAAGCCGACCCACCGTGGCCGGGACAAGTCCGCCAAGCAGGCCTTCGACGAACTCCTGCCGGCAACGCAGGACGTCGAATACGAAGCCACCGAGAACGGCATCTTCGTGTTCACGCCCGACGGGATGCCCGCCGTCGGCCCGACCGCCGCCGTCGACGGGCTCTGGAGCGGGCTGGCGATCTGGTGGACGCACTCGGGGGGCTACGGCAAGATCCTCGCCGAGTGGATGGAGAACGGCGTCCCGCGGCTCCCGTCCGGGCCGGTCGACACCGGCGGCATCCACGTCCGGCGGTTCGAACCCCACGCGGGCGAGAAAGAGTACTTCGTCGACCGGGGGGCAAAACGGTACGAACAGGTCTACAGCATCGTCGAGCCCCGGTGGCAACCCGACGACCACCGTGGGCTGCGGCGAAGTCCGTTCTACAGCCAACAGGAGGACCTGGGTGCGGAGTTCTACCAGAGCGGCGGCTGGGAGACCCCCCAGTACTACGAGTCCAACGCGGACCTCGTCGACCGCTACGAAGACCAGATCCCCGAACAGGACGGCTGGCAGGCGATCAACCGCTCGCCCATCGAGGCGGCCGAACACCTCCACACCCGCGAGAAGGTGTCGATGTTCGACATGACCACGTTCAGCTCCATTGTGGTCGAGGGCGAGGGCAGCGGCGAGTTCCTCCAGTCGGTCTGTAGCAACGACATCGACATCGACATCGGACAGGTCCGCTACTCGCTGTTGTTGAACGAGGGTGGGGGCATCCTCGCGGACGTGACGGTCGTCCGCTTGGACGACGAGGAGTACTTGGTCACTACCGGAGGCGGGAGCTCGCCGGGCATCCACGGCGGGTGGCTCGAAGAGCACGCCCCGGAGACGGTGGGTGTCCACGTCGAAGAGGGCGCGCGCTCGACCATCGGCCTGTGGGGACCGAACGCCCGGCTGCTCCTCCAGCGCTGTACCGACGCCGACGTGACAAACAGCGGCTTCCCGTACTTCCGGGCCAAGCAGATCTACGTCGGCGAGGTGCCGGTCGTCGCGTTGCGGGTCTCCTACGTCGGCGAACTCGGCTGGGAGCTGTGGGCACCGACCGAGTACGGCCAGCGCCTCTGGGAGACGCTCTGGGAGGCCGGCCAGGATCTGGGCGTGCGGCCGATGGGCGGGGGCGCGCTCAGTTCGATGCGGCTGGAGAAGGGGTACCGGCTGTGGGGCACCGACATCGACACGGACGCCAACCCGTTCGAGGCGGGCCTACCCTTCGCCGTCGACATGGACACCGACTTCGTCGGGAAGGAGGCGCTCCAGGCGGCACGCGAGGACGGCATCGACAACCGCATCACGCCGCTGACGCTCGACGACTCGACGGACATCATGTTGAGCGGGCGGCCGGTCACGAAAGACGGCGAGACGCTCGGGTACGTCCAGGCGGGGGACTACGGCTACACCCTCGGCGAGTCCATCGCCTACACGTACGTCCCGAGCGAGTACGCCGAGGCCGGCACCACGGTGCAGGTCCACTGCGAGGGCGAGACCTACGACGCTACCGTTCGCGACGAACCCCTGTTCGATCCGGGCCGGGAGAAGATCATCCGGTAAGCCATGTCAGACATCGACTCGGCGGAACTCCCCGTCACGTACGCCGACATCGAGCGTGCCCGCGAGCGGCTGGACGATGACACTGTCGTCAAGGAGACGCCGGTCGAGCGGAGTTCGTCGCTCGACGACCTCGTCGGCGGCGAGGTGTACCTCAAGATGGAACACCTCCAGTGGACAGGGTCGTTCAAGACCAGAGGGGCGTACAACAAGATCTCCCAGGCCGTCGCCCGCGGCGTCGACGAGTTCGTCGCCGCGAGCGCGGGCAACCACGCCCAGGGAGTCGCCCTCGCCGCGACCAAGTGTGACGCGGAGTCGACGATCTTCATGCCGACGACCGCGCCACAGGCGAAAGTCGACGCCACCCGCCACTACGGTGCGACGGTAGAACTCGTCGGGAAGGACTTCCAGGAGGCGATGACCCGCGCCCAGTCGGCCGTCGAGGAGACCGACGCCGAGTTCGTCCACGCCTACGACGACACCGACATCATCGCCGGGCAGGGGACGCTTGGCTCCGAGATGTACCACGACAACCCCGACACCGACACCGTCGTCGTCCCCATCGGCGGGGGCGGCCTCATCAGCGGCGTCTCGACGGCGATCAAACACCTCTCGCCGGAGACCCGCGTCGTCGGCGTCCAGGCGACGGGCGCTTCGACCGTCCACGAGAGCCTCGATAAGGGGATGCCGGTGACGCTGGACGAGGTCGACACCATCGCTGACGGCATCGCCACGGGCGGCATCTCCGAGACGACGCTTCGCATCATCAAGGCGAACGTCGACGAGGTGGTCACGGTTACCGACACCGAGATCGCCAGCGCCATCCTGTTGTTGATGGAGCGGGCCAAACAGGTCGTCGAGGGGGCCGCGGCCGCATCCGTCGCCGCCATCCTGAGCGACGACCTGGACGTCAGCGGTGAGACGGTGATGCCGCTGCTCTGTGGCGGGAACCTCGACATGACACAGATGCGAGAAGTTCTCATCCACGCACTGACGGAGCGCCAGCAGCTCCTCCAGTTGCGGGTCCGTATCGACGACCAGCCGGGGGTCATGGAGGAGATCTCCGGCATCATCGCCAGACAAGGAGCGAACATCCACGACGTGCGCCACGAACGCTCCGTCGAGGACCTGGAGATCGGTGAGGCCTACCTCGTGTTCAACGTCGAGACGAGCGGGGCCGAGCACGCGGGTAGCATCATCAAGGCCATCCGCGGTGCGGGGTACCCTGTCGACAACGTCGCCCAGGCCAGTCGGTGAGGCACTGGCCCGGGGAAAGTTATATGACCGCTGTTATGGAAATCAACACGAGTCGTCAGATATGTACGAACACATACTTGTTCCGTACGACGGGAGTGACGAGGCACAGAAGGGGGCCAAACACGGTATCGAACTCGCAGCAGTGCTCGGTGCGACAGTCCACGGGCTCTACGTGATCGGCCTCCCGGGGACGCCGCGCGCACTGTCACTGAGAGACGACGAGGAGGAGATGCGCGAGGAGTACCGCGAGTACGGCGAACAGGCCCTGTCGGAGTTGGGCGACATCGCCGAGGAACACGGCGTGACCTTCGAGCGCGCGATCCGGACCGGGAAGGCGAGCGAGGAGATCGTCGAGTTCGCCGAGGAGGAGGGGATGGACGCTATCGTCCTCGGGTCGGCCTACCGGGGGAAACTCGGCAACCTGATCGGGGGGACGACCGACAAGGTGGTTCGCTCGGCGACCGTTCCGGTCATCAGCCAGCGGATGGAAGCGGACGAAATCTGAAACGACGCCGTTCCGGCAGGACACGGGGCCACTGACAGCCTGCCTTACGGTGGCTTCGCGGTCAATCGTCGAGCAGGCGCGTCTCCCGGAGGTAGATGACGAGACTCGCACTGAGAAAACTGAAGCCGCCGAGACGGAGGTTCCCGACGACCATCCCTACTATTCCGAGTCCCATCAGGAGTGCCGCCACGAGGGCTGCCCCGGTCGCTATCGTGTTCCCCATGCAGTCACTTGAACGGGTACGAGCATAAAGACGGGCGACCCGTTCGCTCCCGGATCGGAAACACAAAATATAATAAAATTGTTACTATTGGGGCGGGTTTCGATCAGAACCGCGGCCCGACCCCTATTCTACGGGTTTTGAATAAAGTTTTATTAGAGTTCAACAGCGAATGCGCATGAGGTTGTGTAACACGCGGTTGGTACAAGTGCGACAACCCGTCTGACGGGTGCATGGATACTCGTCGCGCGGAACAGCGAGACGAACGAACCGAACTGCGGTGCGAGTCAGTATGGCACCGACACTCGTCGTTGATCCGGCTCAGCACCGTGACGTGACCGAACTGCGAACAACGACAATGACACGACACAGACGATTACAACGGCTACGGAAGATGGGGGTAACGCATGTCAGAAAGTGACGATACTGCTGGGGAGATGTCGGATGGACTTCAGGTAGAGCTGTTCCATCCGGAATCGGACCGCGAACCCGGTGACACGAACATCCAGGCGCTCGGGTTCGACATCCACCCGATCGTCTTCCCGGTTGCTCTGGTGATCATCGCGTTGTTCATCGCGGTGACTGTCCTGCTCGGGGATACCGCCTCGTCGGCGTACACCTGGCTGTTCAACTTCATCGGGGACACGTTCGGCTGGTTCTACTTGCTGGCGGTGAACGTCTTCATCGCCGTATTGCTGTTCTTCGCGTTCAGCAAGTACGGGAAGATCAAGATCGGTGGCGTCGAAGCCGAGAAGGAGTTCAGCGACTTCTCGTGGATGGCGATGCTGTTCAGTGCCGGGATGGGGATCGGCCTCATGTTCTTCAGCGTCTCCGAGCCGCTGTACTACTTCCAGAACGTTCCGAGCTTCTTCGGCGCGGAGGCGGGAACCGGCGCGGCGGCCTCCGCGGCGATGGCACAGACGTTCTTCCACTGGGGCTTTCACCCGTGGGCGGTGTACGGACTCGTCGGCCTCGGGCTGGCGTTCTTCTCGTTCAACCGCGGGTTGCCGCTGACGTTCCGGTCGATCTTCTGGCCCCTGCTCGGCGAGCGGATCTACGGCTGGCCCGGACACATCATCGATCTCGTGACGGTGTTCGCGACGCTGTTCGGCCTGTCGACGTCGCTCGGTCTGGGCGTCGCACAGGTCAACACCGGCCTCTCGTACGTGGGCGGTGACATGCTCGGCCTCGTCAGCATTCCGACGGGGACCTGGCCACAGGTCGCCCTCATCGCCGGGATCACCCTGATCGCCACGATGTCGGTCGCGGCCGGCCTCGACGGCGGCGTCAAGCGACTCAGCACCATCAACCTCTACCTGATGTTCGCGCTGCTCGGCTTCCTCCTCATCGTCGGACCCACGGTGTACATCCTGGGGTCCTGGGTCGAGGGGCTGGGCGCGTACTTCGGGAACATCCTCGCGCTGGGCTTCTTCACTGGCACGCTCGGACCGGCCGAGAACGGGACGGTGACGGCCTGGACGGTGTTCTACTGGGGCTGGTGGATCGCGTGGTCGCCGTTCGTCGGGATGTTCATCGCGCGCATCTCGAAGGGCCGTTCGGTCCGTGAGTTCGTCCTAGGCGTGCTGTTCCTGCCCGCGCTGTTCTCGACGCTGTGGCTGTCGGTGTTCGGCGGGAGCGCGCTGTTCAACTCCTTGCAGGGCAACGGTGCGGCGCTCGCGACCTACAACGAACTCGGCCAGACCGTCGCGATGTTCGCCATGCTCGAACAGTTCCCGCTGGGAGCCGTTTCGGGCCTGCTCGCGACGCTGCTGGTCATCACCTTCTTCGTCACGTCCTCTGACTCCGGGTCGCTGGTCATCGACCACCTGACCTCCGGCGGGAAACACGACGTGCCGAGGGTCCAGCGGATCTTCTGGGCACTGGTCGAGGGGCTGGTCGCCTCGATCCTGCTCATCGGTGGCGGCCTGACGGCGCTGCAGACGGCCGCTATCACGACCGGACTGCCGTTCGCGGTCATCCTGTGTCTGATGTGTTACACGGTGTATCTGGGGCTCAGCAACGAGTACCAGATCCTCGAATCCGAGGAGTTCGCCGAGACGATACAGGACCTCACCGAAGAGAGCGACGTCGACATCACGACGGCCGGCGACGCGACGGTAACGGACGTTTCGGACAGAGACGAGACGCCGAGCGGCGACTGAACGGCGGTCGTCTCGTTTTCCCGCTCTCTCCTTTGCCCGACAGCCGCGGCTGTCCCCTCAACGCTGACGTTCGGTTTCGACGGTCCGGTCGGTGTGGAGCCACACCCGTGCCGAACCGCCGATGCCGAACGCCGCGAGCCCGAACCAGACTACCGCGCTCCACGGGAGCGGCAACAGTATCCAGCTGACCGCACTGAGTGTAGCCCCGACGAGGAGGCCGTACTGCGGGCGGCGTTCGCGCTGGATGTCGGTCAGCAGGGTCCCGAGGACGAGGAAGCCAAAGCCGCTGAGCACCAGGATCGCGATCCCGATACCGATGATACCGGCCTGCACCAGACGCCCACCGCCGATCCCGATCCGGACGACCTGGTTGACGCCGTAGAGACCCAACAGCAGGACGACGGCGTACGACATCGCTCCGTAGAGGACGGCACGGACCGGTTCGTCGTACAGTGTGTCGACTGCCTCGTCGACCCGTCCGGGGGAGCGAACGAGGACGAGCCACCCGGCCGCGAGGACGAGCAGGAACGACACCACCCCCTGGAGGAGTCCGGACGCGTCGGTGAGGATACTCGGGTCCATCTGTCCCGGGACGAACGTCCCGACTGCACCGTTGCCCCCCGACGCCGTCACGACGACTCGAACAGCGGTCCCGACTGCCATGGCACCACGTTCCGAGAGGCGGCGGGAAAACCTGTCGCCTACGCCCCGTGAGTGTCCGCGTCCGACAAGCGCACCCAGGGCTTATACAGATGGAACGCCTGAAACTGTCCGTGACTGGCCGACTCCGCACGCTCTTCTCGAAACTCCGCTGGATCGCGGAACGGGTCGCCGCGCCGCTCCGTACCGGCGACGGGCCGAACAAGTTCCGACTGTCGAGCGTGGACACGGCGACGACCACGTACGACGGGGACATCGGCTGGGCGAGTCGGCCGCCGGCGACCGTTCGCTGTCCCCAGTGTGACGCCGAGATCTTCCAGCACAACGCCCGGGACGATCTCGACTGTCCCCGCTGTGTCGGGGAGTTCGATCCCGAGGCGTTCGGCGACCTGGAGCTGTTGCACCTCACGTGTCCGGTCTGTCGCGGGCGCATGGAACACGGCCAGCGCCACCCCGGCAGCTTCGACATCCCCGAGTGGGCGACCTGCACGAGCTGTCGGTACCACTGGGAGTTCGAACACTCCTACGACTAGTCGGCGCGCTCAGTAGAACTCCCACTCGTCGTCGTCGCCCCCGCGGCTGACGCCGTCCTCCTGCTCGGTCTCCTCCGTCTCGTCGGGCCAGCGGATCCCGTCGCCACTGAGGCTCTTGTACGCGAAGCTCCCGAGAGCGACCAGCATCAACAGGAGGACGAAGGCGCCAGCGGCGGCTGCCACCTGACTGACCGATTCGAGGATCCCCGAGCCGACCTGCATCTGGAGCAGCATACTGGCTGTCGGTGCTGGACCGGTATCAGTGTTTTCGGCGGCTGTCGGCGGGCCCGCCCGACCCGGCGGTCGCTGAGACGGTGTCAAGCACCGCGGCGTTTGCCGCGACGTCGTGGACGCGGACCACGTCCGCTCCGCGTTCGGCTGCCAGCGCCGTCGCCGTCAGCGTCGGGACGAGGCGGTCGTCGGTCGCTCCCTTGACGTCCGCGAACATCGACTTGCGGGAGTGGCCGATCATGACGGGACAGCCCAGCGCCCGGAACTCCCGCAGACGGTCCAGCAGTTCGAACGACTCGGCGGCGTCCTTGCCGAACCCACAGCCGGGGTCGACGAGGATACGCTCGCGGTCGATACCGGCCTGCTCGGCGAGCAGGACCCGCTCGGTCAACTCCCGGAGGACCGACTCGACGACGTCGTCGTAGTCGGCCGAGCGGTCGGGGTCGACCGGAGCGGCGAGGCTGTGCATCAGGACCAGGCCGGCGTCGTGGTCGGCGACGACGAAGCGCATCTCCGGGTCGTCGAGCCCGGAGACGTCGTTGACGATGTCCGCGCCCGCCGACAGCGCCGCGTCGGCGACGGCGGCCTTGCGCGTGTCGACCGAAATGGGGGCGTCCAGGTCCGCGAGCGCCTCGACGACGGGGACGACGCGAGCGATCTCCTCCTCGACGGGGACCGGGTCCGCCCCGGGTCGGGTACTCTCGCCGCCCACGTCGACGATGTCCGCGCCGTTTGCGACCATCTCCCGGGCGCGTTCGACGGCGGCCCGCTCGGTGTCGTACTCGCCGCCGTCGTGGAAACTGTCCGGTGTGACGTTCAGGATGCCCATCACGGCCGTTTCCGAGCCGTCGACCGGCCAGTCGTCGGGGGGGCCGTCGAGCGCCTGAGAGAGCTTCCGCCCGACGCTGGCGAGGCCGTGTCCCTCGCTCGGAGCCCCATCTGCGAACGCCTGGAGCTGTGAGACGGTCCCCGACAGCGCGGTCGAGACGACGTGTTCGGGCTGTCCGGCGTCGGTACTGACGCTCTCGCCGCCCAGCGACTGGAGCCCCTCGGTGACCCGGTCGGCCTGCGTGGTCCGGAGGTGGGTCGCCAGGTGTCGCTGGGAGATCTCGGCGGCTGCCCCGTCCTCGAACGCCGCACGGGGGAGGACGGCGTCGTCGGACTGGACGTGTCGCTCTTTGGGGACAACGAGGCGGGTCCAGCGCTCGCGGGCCTCCGCGACGGCGTACAGCGATCCGGTCACGAGCACGAAGTCGTCGGGACCGGCCGCCGCGATCGCGCGCTCGGTGGCCTCCGGGACGGAGTCGATCCGGCGGACCGTGTCGGCCTGGCCGTCGAAGACGTCCGCGAGCGTCTCGATGGATTCCGCACGGTCGACGTCCGGCCGGCTCACGTAGGCGGTGTCGACCCGCGGGAGCGCCGCGACCATCCGGTCGTGATCCTTGTCGGCCATCGCGCCGAAGACGACGTGTAGGTCCGCGTAGTCGTAGCGGGCCAGCAGGTGCTCCACGGTCGCCATCGCGCCGGGGTTGTGTGAGCCGTCGAGGACGATCATCGGCTCGGTCGACCGGATCTCGAACCGCCCGGGCCAGGTCGCGCTTCGGAGGCCCCCTGCGACGGTCTCGGGGTCGACGTCGGCGACCTGCCGGGCGAGCGTCGCGGCCACCCCCGCGTTGCTCGCCTGATGCTGACCCAACAGTTTGAGGTTGGTCTCCGTGGACCAGTCGGGGCCGGTGATCGAGACGTTGTTCTCGACGGCACAGCGCATCCCCGTCTCGACGGCCACGACGTCGGCGTCGGTCGCACCGACGGTCACGGTGTCGGCGACGGAACGGATCGCGTCCAGCGCCTCGCCCTCGGCCCCCGTGACCAGCGGGTTCGACTCCGGGGCGACCTGGGCCTTGTCGCGGGCGATCTCGGCGACGGTGTCGCCCAGCAGGTCCGTGTGTTCGAGACTGACCGACGTGACGGCGCTGGCAACCGGATCGACGGCGCTGGTCGCGTCGTAGCGTCCGCCGATGCCGACCTCCAGGACCGCGACGTCGACGTCCTCGTCCCCGAAGTGGGCGATCGCCAGCGCGGTCAACACTTCGAAGTGGGTCGGCAGGTCGTCGTCGGCGTCTAATCGCTCGATGCACGGATCGATTCGTTCGACGAGGTCGACGACGCTCGATTTCGGGATCGGTCGGCCGTTGACGGTGATCTGCTCGCGAAAATCGGTGAGACTCGGAGACGTGAACAGCCCGACGTCGAGGCCCGCGTGCCGGAGGACGCTCTCGAGCATGCACGCGGTGCTGCCTTTGCCGTTGGAACCGGCGACCTGCACGAAGTCGGGGCCACGCTGTGGGTCGCCGAGGTGCGCGAGCATCCGCGCCGTCGTCTCGGTCCCGAGTTTCGGCCGCCGACGCTGTAGCGACTGCAGGTAGTCGGCCGCTTCGTGGTACTCCATAGCACATATCGTCGGCGGTGGCCTGATTAACCTATCGCCGTCGGGGATTCGGACCGGAACGCGCGATTTAAGCCCGCGTCCCGTAACATATCGTGTATGCCTGCCGATGCATCGCGCGCCTCGGGGGAGCCGTACGTCACGTCCTTCGAGGCGACGGTCGACTCGGTCGACGGTCGCACGGTCACGCTCGAACACACCTACTTCTACGCCGAGGGCGGCGGCCAACCCGCCGACCGGGGAACCCTCGACGGCGTCGACGTCGCCGACGTCCAGTCTCTGGACGGCGAGACAGTCCATACCCTCGCGTCGGCCCCCGACTTCGCGGCCGGCGACACCGTCACGGGGGCCATCGACGAGTCTTTCCGGACCTACAGTATGCGGGCACACACCGCCAGCCACATCGTCTACGGTGCCGGTCGGCGGCTGTTCGACGGGCACGGCTACGGCGGCTTCGACATCGGCGAGGAGACGGTCCGGCTCGACTTCGAGACGGCGGCAAGCGCCGAGAGGGTCGACCCGCTGACCGTCCAGGAGATGGTCAACGAGGTGGTCTGGGAGGACCGCGCCGTCGACTGGTACGAGATGGGCGTCGAGGCGGCCCGCGACCACGAGGACATCGTCTTCAACCTCGGTGATACGACGCCGACCGAGAGCGTCCGGATCGTCGAGATAGCGGACTGGGATATCTCGGCCTGTGGGGGGACACACGTGGCCTCGACCGTCGAGGTCGGTCCCATCAAGGTTCTCGACGTCTCCAACCCCGGCGCGGACCTGGTCCGGGTCGAGTACGCCGTCGGCCCGGCGGCGATCGAACGGCAGGTCGCGGAGACACGCAGCGCGCGCCGCGGGGCGGACGCACTGGACACGAGCGTCGAGGGACTCGGCGAGCGGGCCGAGGGGCTGCTCGACGAGAAGAAGGCGCTCCAGGAAGAGTGTGCCCGGCTCCGCGGGGACCTGCTGGACGCACGGCTGTCGGCGCTCGCGAGCGAGACGCACACGCGCGACGGGCGGGAGTGGCTCGTCGGCACCGTCGAGGGCGTCGACTCCAACGCCGTCGCCGATCACCTCAGAACACGCGACGGGGCGGCCGATGTCGTCGTCCTGACCGGCACCGACGGCGCGACGTTCGTGGTCGTCGGCACCGACGGCGAGACGGACGCCAACGACGTGATCGGCGAGATCACCGACGAGTTCGGCGGTGGGGGTGGCGGTCAGCCGACGCTCGCACAGGGCGGCGGTCTCTCGGCGGAGCCCGAGGCGGTCGTCGACTACCTCACCGACTGAGTCGGTTCGGGAAACTCGTCACGACAGCGAACCGACGGGATGGGAGTATCGGTGTCGTCCGACGCCGAAGAGAACACATCGTATCCGGCTTCTATCAGCTATACGAACTTTCATACGCCGGTACAGGGAACCCAATGACGAGATGTCATCAGAGGACGAGTCACAGGAGCCGATCCCGACCGACTACGATATCGCACAGTCGACAGACATGGAACCGATCTGGGAACTCGTCGAGCCCTGGGGGCTCGGCCTCGACGACCTCCAGTACTTCGGGGAGTACACAGCCAAGGTCAAACACCACGCCATCGAGCGCCTGCGGGACCAGGCCGAGGACCGCGAGCAGAACCTCGTCCTCGTGACCGGGATGACGCCGACGCCGAAAGGCGAGGGCAAGACGGTGACGACGGTCGGCCTCGGGCAGACGCTCAACCACCTCGGCGAGGAGGCGATGATCGCCATCCGCGAACCCTCGCTGGGGCCGGTGTTCGGGGTAAAGGGCGGTGCGGCCGGCGGCGGCCGCTCGCAGGTACTGCCGATGGAGGACATCAACCTCCACTTCACCGGCGACCTCCACGCACTGACGGCGGCACACAACCTCATCGCGGCGATGCTCGACGCCCGCCTCTCCCAGGGTAACGACCTCGACATCAACATCAACGACGTGGCCTGGCAGCGTGCGCTCGACATGAACGACCGCGCGCTCCGCCAGACCGTCGTCGGCCTGGGTGGCGAGACCGGTGGGACCCCCCGCGAGGACGGGTTCAAACTGACCGCGGCCTCGGAACTGATGGCCGCGCTCTGTCTGGCCGAGGACCTCGGCGACCTCAAGGAACGGGTCTCCCGCATCATCGTCGCCTACGGCGAGGACGGCGAGCCCATCACGGTCGACGACATCGAGGCGACCGGGCCGGCGACGATGCTCCTTCGGGACGCCATCAAGCCCAACGTCGTCCAGACGATCGAGGGAACGCCCGCGTTCGTCCACGGCGGTCCCTTCGCCAACATCGCCCACGGGACGAACTCGCTCATCGCGGACAAGGCCGCCTTCGGCATGGGCGACTACCTCGTCACCGAGGCCGGCTTCGGCTCCGACCTGGGTGCCGAGAAGTTCATGAACATCGTCTGCCGGCTGGGCGATATGACGCCCAACGCAGTCGTGCTGGTCTCCTCGGTCCGTGCACTGCAGTACCACGGGCTCGACCAGTGGCCGGTCGACTTCGACGAGATCGACGAGTCCGGCATCGACGCGCTCGAACGCGGCTTCGAGAACCTCGATCGCCACGTCTCGAACCTCCAGAAGTTCGGCGTGCCGGTCGTCGTCGCCCTCAATCGCTTCCCCGACGACACCGAGGAGGAAGTCCAGGCGGTGCTGGACCACTGCCAGGAGGACCTCGGCGTCAGAGCGGCCGAGTCGGAGGTCTTCGAGAAGGGCAGCGAGGGCGGTGTCGACCTCGGCGAGCACGTCATCGACGCCGTCGACGAGAGCGACGAGGACGAGTTCCGCTACCTCTACGACGAGGAGGCTCCCATCGAGGAGAAGATCGAGACCGTCGCCACCGAGATCTACGGCGCCGACGGCGTGAAGTTCACCGGCAGCGCGCTCGACGACATCGAGCGCATGGAGGAACTGGGCTTCGGTGACGTCCCCGTCTGCATGTCGAAGACGTTCCACTCGTTCAGCGACGACGCCAGCAAGAAGGGCGCGCCGGAGGGGTGGGAACTGGAGATCAGCGAGGTGTACCCATCGGCCGGTGCCGGCTTCATCGTCGCACTGACTGCCGACGCGCTGACGATGCCGGGCCTCCCCCAGCGGCCCGCCGCCGCGGACATGGACATCGACGAGGACGGCAACATCTCCGGGCTGTTCTGAGCGGACTCCCCGCGAACCGCTATCCTCGGGGTCGAGTTCGATAACAGCGATAGAAGTGTGATTTTTTCCGGTCCGCTACTCCGTCGTCGCGATGGCCTCGATCTCGACGGCAGCACCTTTCGGCACCGCGCCGGCGCCGACGGCGCTCCGGGCGGGTGGCTCGTCCTCGAAGAACTCGCCGTAGGCCTCGTTGAACGCGTCGAAGTCGTCGATGTCGTCGAGGAAGACGGTCGTCTTGAGTACGTCGTCGAGCGAGCAGTCCTCGGCCGCCAGGATCGCCTCGACGTTGCGCAGACACTGTCTGGTCTGTTCGGCGACGGACTCGTCGTCGAGCAGTTCGCCGTCGGTCGTCAGTGGGAGCTGTCCGGCCGTGATGAGCAGGTCACCGTTCGTCGTCGCCTGACTGTAGGCGCCGACCGCTGCCGGTGCGTCGTCGGTACTGATGGTTCGTTTCACGGGAACGGCTACCTCGCCGGCTGACATAAATCCCGGTCGCGTCGGCGGGCCAGCACACATCCACTCGGAAGTCCGACCAGTTGTGCGAGGCGGCCGGTACTCTCACAGGAGAGGCCGTGCCTCCCCCGGCGGTCACTGGTTGACGACGACGATCGCGGCGATGGCGAGCCCGATGGCCGCCAGTTTCTCCGCCGAGAGCGGTTCGCCGAACGCGACCGTGGCGATGAGTGCCGCGGCGACGAAGTACATCCCGCCGATGGTCGAGACGACGGTGACCGACCCGACGCTGACGCCGACGAACGTCGAGACGACGCCGATCGCGGCCGCGACACCCGCGACGGCGGCGAACGCTACCCCGCGGTTCGTCACCGCCAACGAGGCGTCCGAGACGAGGACGTAGACCCCGGTGACCACCGCGGCGGTGGCGTAGGAGATGAACGCCGCCGTCTTCGGGTCGATGGCGTTCGAGGCCACGTCGCCGAAGGTGATCCAGAACCCCCACGCGATCATCGTCCCCAGACCGAAGAGGATCCCCGAGTTCACCGATGCTCACCCGTCCAGCGGGGGACTGATTGTTCGACCTGCTCCGTCCCGATCCACGCCCACGGTCGTTCCATCGGTCGACCGGTTGTGGCCCCGCCGTGTTGAGTCTCCCGGCGTGTCTCACCGCCTGCTTTTTTATGCGGAGTTCGACAATACCGTGGTAATGGGTACCCCACCTGACGGTCAGGAGCCGGCACTGGAAGAGGTGTTCTATCCGGCAGAGCGGGTCCCGTTCGTCGAGTGGGGGGCGTTCTCCGGTGGGAAGTCGACGGTGCTCGCGACCGGCGTCGTCACGCTCGTCTCGTTCCTCACGGGACTGTCACACTTGAGCGAGGCGACGCCGACGCTCGACGGCCCGCTGACGGTCGTGCTGGCCGTCCCACCGGCGGTGGTCCAGTTCGGGGGCGTGCTGTTCGCGTTCGTCCTGGGGATCGTCACGGTCGGCCTCCAGCGGCGCAAGCGGATCGCCTGGCGGGTCGCGGTCGTCCTCGTCCCCGCGCTGGCGGCGATCCCGCTGCTCACGCTCCAGACGACCGACGTTCCCCTGCTGGCGGCAATCGTGCTCGCGGTCCCCCTACTGGTCCGGAACCGCGACCGGTTCGACCAGTCGGTCGATCTCTCGCCGCTCCAGCTCGCCTCGCTGCTCTCCATCGTCGGGGTGGTTATGTACGGCACCGTCGGGGCCTACGGCCTGCGTGACCAGTTCACCGGCGAACCGATGAGTTGGGCCGACGCCTTCTACTTCGTGATGGTCACCATCGCGACCGTGGGCTACGGCGACTTCACGCCGACGACACCGGAGGCGAAGCTGTTCTCGCTCTCGATCATCCTCTTCGGGACGGGCGCGTTCACCGTCGCCGTGGGGGCGCTCGTCGGCCCGCTCATCGAATCGCGGATGGCGAACGCGTTCGGAATCATGACAGCATCAGAACTCACCCTGTTGGACGACCACGTCGTCGTGCTCGGCTACGGCGACGTGACGGACTCGCTCCTGGACGAACTGACCGACGAGACGGACCTCGTGGTCGTCACGGACGACGCAGACGTGGCGGCGTCGCTCGACGAGGACCTGAACGTTCTCACCGAGGATCCGACCGACGAGACTGTCCTCTCGGACGCCCGCGTCGACGCTGCCCGGGGTGTCGTCGTCGGGAGCGACGACGACGCCCGGGACGTACTCGCCGTGCTCGCGGCCAAGCGGGTCAACCCCGAAGTCCGGGTCGTCGCGGCGGCGACCGAGGAGAAACACGTCGAGAAGTTCGAGTCGGTCGGCGCGGACGAGATCATCAACCCCCGGACCATCGGCGGCCAACTGCTGGGGCGGTCCGTGCTGGACGAGGCCGCCACGGAGTCGGTCGTCGAGGACCTGGACCCGGTCGCCGGGGACGATGCACCGGACTGAGCCGCCCGGGACCGTTTCGTGCCACTGTCCCCTCGATACAATTAACACGACGCGTCCGAGTATGGTAACGTATGGCAACCTCTGAGGGGGGCGTCGAGTCGTCGCTCGCGAAGCTCCTGGCCCCGCTGGCAGCGCTCTCCGGGGCCATCGTCTTCGCGGGCTTTTTCTTCGGCGATCTCGTCGGCGAGGTGGTGACCGGGCAGGGATGGCTGGCCGTCTCGCTGGTGTTTTTCGGGTCGGGACTGGGGTATCTGGCGGTGCTCCCGTACGCCGACGACCAGCGGGACACCGGCACCGACGAGTCGTACCTGCTCGCCGTCCGGCGACGACAGGTCCGGCACACGCTCCGGGGGTTCCTGGCGAACCAGGACCCGCTGGCCTTCGGCGTGCCGGTGACGGTGTTCGCCGCCTTCTTCGCGTTCCAGACGGCGTTTCCGGCACGGACGACGGCGGCCGTCGACGCCGTCTCCGGAACCATCCTCCGGACTGGCGGCCCCCTGTTCCTCGTCGCCATGCTGCTGGCGGTGTGTTACTGCGCCGTCCTCCTGTTGGGGCCGTGGGGTGACATCAAACTGGGTGGCCCCGACACCGAACCGACCTACACCTACCCGACCTACTTCAGTCTCGTCTTCACCGCCGGTATCGCGGCCGGCCTCGTGTTCTGGGGGCCTGCGGAGGCGCTCTTTCACTACCAGACGCCGCCACCGTACTTCGGGGCGGCCCCGGAGTCTAGCGCCGCGCTGGCCGATTCGCTGGTGTACGTCCTGTTCCACTGGGGGGTTTCGGCCTGGAGCGCCTACGCCGTCATCGGCGTCCCCGTCGCGTACTTCGTGTTCACGCGCGGTGCCCCGCTGCGGGTCTCGACGGTTCTCGCGCCGTTTCTGGGCGTCGACGGCCTCGATTCGCTGTGGAGCCGTCTGGTCGATACGCTGGCTGTCTTCGCGACCATCGGGGGTATCGCTACCTCGGTGGCGCTGGTCGGCCAGCAGTTCCTCGCGGGCATCTCCTTCCAGTGGAACGTCGCCATCGGGCCGACCGGCCCGCTCCTGTTCGTGGGCGGGTTGACGCTGATATTCGTCCTCTCCAGCGTCACCGGTATCCACCGCGGCATCCGGCGGATCGCCGCCCTCAACGTCGTCCTCTTCGGCCTGTTCGCCCTGCTGATAGCCGTTCTCGGCCCCCACGGGTTCGTCCTCGAACGGGGCACCCGGGCGCTGGGCCGGTACGTCGTCCACTTCGTCCCGCTGAGTCTCTACACCGGCGGGGAGTGGGTCGCCAACTGGACCGTCTGGAACTGGTCGTGGTGGTTCTCGTGGGCACCTTTCGCCGGCCTGTTCGTCGCCGCGCTGTCGCGTGGCCGCAGGGTCAGGACCGTCGTGTTCACGACCGTCGTCGCCACCTCGGCCGCGACCATCGTCTGGTTCCTGTTGCTCGGCGGCACGTCGCTGTTCGTCCAGCACACCGGGCAGGCGAGCGTCCTCGCCGCTATCGCTCGGCGTGGCGGGTCCGAGTCCGTGGCCGGCTTCCCGCTGTTCGCGGCGCTCCCGCTGGGGGAACTGCTGATGTTCCTGTTCCTGGCGCTCATCGTGGTGTTCATCACCACCTCGGCGGACACGTCGACGCTGGTGGTCTCGATCCTGGCGACCCGGCGCGGGCTGTCCCCCTCGAACGGGAGCATCGTCTTCTGGGGCGCCTTCCAGGGGGCGGTGGCCGTCGCGGTGTTGCTCGGCGGCGGTGCCGAGACGCTACAGGCGCTTGCGGTCCTCACCGGCGGTCCGTTCGCCGTCGTCTCGCTGGTCGCCGTCGGGGGGCTGACGATGACGTGGTATCGACAGGAGCGGGGCCACACCTCCATCGTCCGCCGGGCCGTCGACCGCCTCCCGGCGATCCAGACCCACCACGACATCGATCCGCCGGAAAAAGAGTGACTGGCGGTCAGGCGTCGGCCACCGACGTACAGAAGTTCTCGACGATGCGCTTGCCGGCGTCGGTGAGGATGCTCTCGGGGTGGAACTGGACGCCGACGTGTGGGCGCTCGACGTGTTCGACGCCCATCACGACGTGTTGTTCGTCCTCGGTGTGGGCCGTCTCGACCAGGGCCGCCGGGAGGTCGGTGTCTTCGACGGCCAGCGAGTGGTAGCGGCCGACCTCGAAGGGATCGGCGACGCCGTCGTATATCGGGGTGTCCTCGTGGTGGACCGCCGAGGGTTTCCCGTGGACGACTTCGGGCGCGTGCCCGACCGGGACGCCGTGGGCGGCACACAACGCCTGGTGGCCAAGACAGACCCCGAGCGCGGGGTAGGTCGTCTCGGCGAAGACGTCGACGGAGACGCCGGCCTCCTCGGGGGTTCCGGGGCCGGGCGAGACGACGATACCGTCCGGGTCCAGTTCGCGGATGCCGGCAACGTCGATGGCGTCGTTGCGCCGGACGACCACGTCGTCGAACTCCCCGACGTACTGGACGAGGTTGTACGCGAAGGAGTCGTAGTTGTCGACGATGAGTATCATCTGACCTCCCCGGTCGATTCGACGGAGAACGAGCCCTGTTCGCCCAGTGCCTCGTCGACGGCGGTCACGAGCGCGCGGGCCTTGTCGAGGGTCTCCTGGTACTCCTGTTCGGGGACCGAGTCGTGGACGATCCCGCTTCCGACGCGCAGGCGGTACTCCCCGTCGCGGTGGACTAGCGTCCGGATCGTGATGTTCAGCGTCGCCCGCTCGTCGAACCCGAAGACGCACATCGAGCCGGTGTAGGGTCCGCGCCGGGTCCGTTCGACCTCGTCGATGATCTCCATGGTCCGGGGCTTGGGCGCGCCGGTGATGGTGCCGCCGGGGAACACCGCCGCCACGGCGTCGGCGACGCTCGCGTCCGCCCGCCGTTGTCCTTCAACGAGCGAGACGAGGTGCATCACCTCCGAGTAGCGGTCGACACGGCGGTACTCCGTGACGTCGACGGTACCGTACTCGCTGACCTTCCCGAGGTCGTTGCGCTCTAAGTCGACGAGCATCGCGTGTTCGGCCCGCTCTTTCTCGTCGCTCGTCAGGTCCGCCTCCAGGTCGGCGTCTTCGGCGGGCGTGTCGCCCCGGGGACGCGTCCCGGCGATGGGTTCGGTGAGCAGGCGGTCGCCGTCGACGTCCAGCAGGAGTTCCGGGCTGGCGCTCACGAGGTCGACCCCGGGGAACTCGATCAGGCCCGAGTAGGGCGCGGGATTGACCCGCCGGACGGCGTCGTACGTCTCGACGGGGTGGACCGCTGCAGGGGCCACGAGCCGGTGGGAGACGTTCGTCTGGAACGTGTCGCCGTCGCGGACGTACTCCTTGATCGTCCTGACGCGGTCGGCGAAGGCGGCGGCCCCGCACTCGCTCTCGAAGGTGGCCTGCCGGGTCGCGGTCGGGTGTGACCGGACGTGGCGCTCGCCGTCGAGCGCCCGCCGGGCGAGATCGAGCGCCCGTCGGTGGCCCGTCTCGTAGGCCGCCGCGGCGTCCTCGTGGTCGTCCAGCCGCGGACAGGCCGTCACCCGGATGGTAACGTCGCCCTGGTGTGGTTCCTCCCAGGCGGCGACCCGGTCGAACACGCCCAACTGGAGGTGGGGAAGCCCGTCCGACGCCGTCGTTTCCGGGATGTCCTCCAGTTCGCGGGCGATGTCGTAGGAGAGCCAGCCGAACGCGCCACAGGGATAGGGGGCGTCACAGTCGCCCCGGACGAGCGTCTCCCGGTCGAGCAGCGCGTCGATCGCTTCGATGCTGGGGCTCCCGCCCGCGCTCCCCGCGTCCGGATCGACCCTGACCTGCTCGACGGGGTCGATCGCGAAGTAGCCCCAGCCGGACTGACCGCCGGTGGTCTCGAAGAACACGCCCGGGGCGTCGGGACTCCTGGCCCGCCGGTACGCCTCGAAGGGGTCCGAGGCGGTGACTCGGACCTCGACGGGAACGCGGGCACCGGGCGGTGCCCCGCGTGCTGTCTCGACGAACGATGCCTGGTCGGTGACGACAGTCGTCTCTTCCATGTGATATGTCGGCCTCCGCGGACGCCGTATCGGTCCGCGAGTAGTTACTGTGAGCTATCCACGGCTTCGGACAAAAAACCTTGCGTGGGGTGCATATACGGGCGGTACAGTCGATGTTTGCCGAGTAGTCGCGGCCGATTCTGGACGGACATCCGATAGTATTTCAATGGGTGGACTATTCCGCGTCGGCAGTTATTTTCGGAGCGTCGGTTGGTGAGGGGCAGAGCCGTTTCACGCGGTGTGTCGGGGAGGAGCCGCAGCGTTCCGGCACGGGAGAGACGGCCACAGCGAGATTCAAGCATGACAACGGTAATCGACGGTAACGGGATCGCCGACGGTATCAGAGCGGACGTGAGCGACTGCGTGGAGACACTCGCCGACGAGGGGGTGGTCCCCGGATTGGCGACGGTCCTGATGAGCGACGACGGGGCCAGCGAGACGTACGTCTCGATGAAACAGCAGGCCTGTGAAGAAGTCGGTATCCGGGGGTTCCACCACGAGATCGATCCGGACGCGCCGGCCGAGACGTTGTTCGAGAAACTCGACGAGCTGAACGACGACCCTGACGTCCACGGGATCCTCGTCCAGATGCCCGTCCCCGACCACGTCACGAAACGGACTGTCTTAGAGCGTATCGACCCCGAGAAGGACGTCGACGGCTTCCACCCGGAGAACGTCGGCCGACTCGTCGCCGGTAACGCCCGGTACAAGCCGTGTACGCCACACGGCGTCCAGAAGATCCTGGCGGCGGCCGGCGTCGACACCGAGGGGAAAGACGCCGTGGTCGTCGGCCGGTCGGACATCGTCGGCAAGCCGATGGCGAACCTGCTCGTCCAGTACGGCGAGGGCGGCAACGCGACCACGACGGTCTGTCACTCCCGGACCGAGGACCTCGCCGCGAAGACGCGAGCGGCCGACATCGTCGTGGCCGCGGCGGGGGTCCCGGAGATGATCGACGGGGAGATGCTCTCGGAGGGTGTCACCGTCGTCGACGTGGGGATCAACCGCGTCGACGCCGACACGGAGAAAGGGTACGAACTCGTCGGCGACGTCGACTTCGAGAGCGCCCGGGAGAAGGCGGAGGTTATCACGCCGGTCCCCGGGGGTGTCGGTCCGCTCACCATCGCGATGCTCATGTACAACACGGTCAAGGCGGCTAGCCTCCAGTCCGGCGTCGCTGTCGACCTGCCCTGAGCGGGACTCATCGGGTCACTCTTCTGACTGATTGAGCCTCCGAGTACTGACTGTTCCGTCAGCGTGTCTCGACGGTTCCACACTCCGGACACGTGATGGCGACGGTGTCAGCCGACCCGTCCGCGTCTTCGAGGACGTCGTGACCGGCCGCACACTGCCTGTGGAGGTACACCTCGTGGTCCCCGTGCCCGTCCAGCAGGATGTGGTTCGACTCGTCGGCCGAGACGATGCCGTGACAGAAGTGACACTCGCCGCTCATACGCTGCCCTATCTACGAGTAGGAAAATAAGTATTCGCCCCTGACACTCCGTTGCCCGGCCGCTCAGTCCGCCGGGGACTGCTGGTACCAGCGACAGGACCGACAAACGCTCATTCCTCCCCGCTGTTTGAGTTCGGCTCCGCAGGCCGGACACGCGTGTCCGGGTGTGGTACTTCCGCTGTGTCGTCCGTGTTGCATCCGTTCGCTCACGTCATTATTCGGGCACGCTCCCGGCATCAACGTGTGTGTTGACCTGTACGTCAGTTTATCAGGGCTCCCTGTCGCCCTCGAACCGCGATCTCGGGTGGCTACTTAAACACCGCCCACACTGGCGACGTGTTTTTAAGCCGGTTTCCCCACAGAGTTCAGATGGGTCCAGCAGGGGTGCAAGCGTGTCAGTCGTATCCCAGTTCCCGACGGACCCGTACCGTGAGCGAGTCCCTTCGAGGTCCTTTCGACGGCCCCTGTGGCCATCCCACTGCGGGCCGTTTCCGGTATGAACGCCGCGTACCAGCGGCGCCGACGCCGTCGAGAAGTGATAGACACTCGATAGCTTGAAGATGACCCACGGTCACCGCCGACCCGAGCCATGCGGAGCTATGGTGGGTTGCTGACGCCGCTGACGGCGGTTTCGTGACGGGTGTCCACCGCCGTTGCCGGGTCTTTATTATTCTCCACCGGAAACTCCATTCAGGTACGCTATCAAATGACATCGATTCTATCCGGAGACGAGACGGTTCTCCGCTACTCGGCAACCGGGCCGCCCGAACTATCCGAGGTGGCGGCCGACGCCGGCGTCACGGTGGCCGCCGTCGGGCCGTCTGGAGCCCCGGCGATCGAACCACTCGTCTCGGTGACACAAGGGGGACAGACGACGTTTCACACACGGTGTTCAGCCGACGAACTGCGCGAGTTGACGGCGGGACTCGACGACGGCCTCCCGACGGACCTGGCCGACGCCGTCGTGGACCACGACCCGTCTGCAACGTCGCTGCCCGTCCCGGACCTGGCGGGACTCGACGCCGGGACGCGGCGCGTCACCGGTGGGTGGGGGTGGCGGCGACCGACCGATCCCGACGACCACGAGGCCGCCGGCGGGTTCGTCACCGCGACGGCCGAGGAGACGGAGCGGGCCGGCGAGAGCCTGCGTGGGCGGGGCTGGGGGGACTGGTGCCAGGACGAACCGCTCGCGGACACCTGGGAGACTGCTCGGCACACCGACGGCGAGGCCACCGTGGTCGTCAACGCCCACGGGACGACCGCCGACGCGCTGTTGCTCGCGAGCAGTCCGTTCGACGTTCTCGAAGGCGCTTGCGCGACCGCGCGAACGGTCGACGCGGACCGCGTGGTCGTCTACGTCTCCGAGGCCGACGAGGACGCCGCTGCCAGCGTCCGCGAGGCTGCCGACGCCTACCCGGATCTCCCGGTCGCCGCCGACGTGGTGACCGGACCGTCGGTCTACCGTGCGGCCGAACCGACGATGGCCATCGAAGCCGTCGAAGGAAACCACCGGCTGGAGGCACGGCTCCGTCCGCCCGGTCCGGCAGAGGTGGGGATCGACGGCCGGCCGACGGTGGTCCACACCGCTCGGACGCTCGCACAGTTGGCCCACACGCTCCGCCAGGACGGGCCGACGACGCGACTCGTCACGGTGACCGGTGACGTGGCCGACCCGGTGACGGTCGAACTGACCGAGGGGGACAGCCTCGCGTCGGCGGTCGACGCGACGACCGTCGAGGGGTCGCTGAAGGCCGCCTGCGTCGGCGGCCGGTTCGGTGGGCTCACGGCCTCGCTCGACGTTACCGCGGACCCGGCGTCGCTGATCGACGCGGGGCTGGGAACCGAGGGCGTCGTCGAAGTACTGTCCGAGAGTCGCTGTGTCGTCGAGTTCGTCGGGCGGCGGGCGCAGTTCGCCGCCGACGAGAACTGCGGGCGCTGTGTCCCCTGCCGCGAGGGGACGACACAGCTCGCGGAGCTTCTCAGAGACCTCTACGACGGTCGCTACGACCGCGACGGTATCGAGGAACTCGACCGTGTCATGCGGACCAGCAGTATCTGCACGTTCGGCGTCGACGCCGGCCGCCCGGCTCGGACCGCGATGGCGGCGTTCGAGTCGGAGTTCGAGGCCCACGCCGACGGCCGGTGTCCGGCCGGGGCCTGTACAGCGGAGGTAACACCATGAGTTCTGACCACACACACGAGACGGATGCACCGCCACTGACAGAGACGATCGCGCCAGGGACGGCCAGTGATCCATCGGTCAGCGGGACCGAACGCGCGACGATCACCGTCGACGGTACCGACGTCACCGTCGAGTCCGGGTCGACCCTGCTCGACGCCGTCGAGGCCGCCGACACCGACGACACCGTGCCGGCGCTCTGTCACTACGACCGCGAGGACGAGATCGGCCCCCGCAGCGAGTGTCGGACCTGCATGGTCGAGACGGACGCCAACGGCGTCGTCCCCGCCTGTAGTCACCCGGCCGAGGACGGCGCGACCGTCCGGACGGCCGCCGATCCCGCTGCGGAGGCCCGGGACGTGAACCTCGATCTGGTCCTCTCGGACCACAACCTCCGCTGTACGACCTGCGGGAAGAACGGCCGCTGTGAACTCCAGGACGCCGCCATCGAGCAGGACGTCGACGAACCGCGCTACGGCGTCCTGGACGACCGCGACGCCTACGAACCGCTCGACGACACCTCGTCGTTCATCCAGATCGACCGCAACAAGTGCATCCTCTGTAACCGCTGTGTCGAGGCCTGCAACGACGTCCAGGTCGAGGGTGTCCTCCGCGTCGAGGGGTCCGGACAGGACACTCGCATCGGCTTCCAGAGCGACGTCGAGACGATGGAGGACTCGGCGTGTGTCTCCTGTGGTCACTGTGCGACCGTCTGTCCGACCGGCTCGCTCGTCGAGAAGGGGATCGAGGACGCTACGACCATCCCGCTGCCCGGCTTCACTCAGAAGAACAGCGTCGGCAAGAGCCACGAGCGCCACGGGAAGTCCAAGGGGCCGATGACGCCGAAGAAACGCGTCGACAGTCCCGCTACGGAGGACTCGCCGGCGGACGACCCGGACGACGCCGACGGGGGGGAGTGGCCGTGAGCGACGACGACAGCGGCGTCGCCGACTACATGCGCAACGCCAAGGAACAGGCGCTACAGAACGTCGAACACGTCGCCGAGGGCGTCGCCGCCGAGACGCTGCCGGAAGGGAAACTGTTCGAGATCGCTCAGTCGATCGGCGACAAGCGCCTGGAGGAACTGAACGTCGCCGACACCACCTGTGGCTACTGTGCTGTCGGCTGTCGGTTCGACCTCTACTCCGACGGCGAAGAGGTGCTGGCGGCCCGCCCGACCGCCGAGGAGGACGCCCCGGTCAACGGCATCTCGACGTGTGTCAAGGGGAAGTTCGGCTACGACTTCGTCAACTCCGACGATCGCCTGACGACGCCGCTGGTCCGCGACGAGAACGGCGAGTTCCGTACCGCTAGCTGGTCCGAGGCACTGGACCGCGTCGCCGAGGGGTTGGGCGCCATCAAAGACGACCACGGCGGCGAGGCCCTCTCCGTGATCGCTTCCTCGAAGGCCACGAACGAGGAGAACTACCTGATGGGGAAGTTCGCCCGGCAGGTGCTTGGCACCAACAGCGTCGACAACTGCAACCGGCTCTGTCACTCCTCGACGGTCGCGGGCCTCGCACAGACCTACGGCTACGGCGCGGCCTCGATCAGCACCGAAGACCTCGAACTGGCCGACTGTATCCTGCTGACCGGGTCGAACACGACCGAAGCCCATCCGGTGCTTGCGACCCGTATCAAACAGAACGTCCGGGACGGTGCGGATCTGCTCGTCTTCGATCCCCGGGAGATCCAGATCGCCGAGTACGCCACCCAGTACAGCCGCGTACAACCGGGGTACGACGCTGTCTGGATCAACGGGATCACGCGGTACATCATCGATAACGACCTCTACGACGAATCGTTCGTCGCCGAACGCACTTCGGGGTTCGAGGACCTGGCCGAGTCCCTCCAGGAGTTCACGCCGGAGCGCGTCGAAGAGGTCACCGGCGTCCCTCACGAGGAGATCGTCTCGGCCGCCGAGACTATCGCCGACGCAGACCGTTGCGTGTTCGGCTGGACGCTCGGACTGACGGAGCACTCCCATGGCACCGAGAACGTCCTGGCGATGGCGAACCTCGCCGCGGTGACGGGCAACCTCGGCAAGCCGGGGGCCGGCGTTTCGCCGTTCCGGGGCCAGAACAACGTCCAGGGCGGGGGCGGCGACATGGGGCCGCTGCCGGACAACTTCCCGGGCTACCAGGACATCGCCGACGACGAGGTGCGCGCGAAGTTCGAGGACGCCTGGGACTGCGAGATCTCGCCCGACTACGGCCACTACACGACCCAGATGTTCCTGGCCGCCGACCGGGGCGACCTCCGCGGGATGTACATCATCGGCGAGAACTCGGCGCTGTCGGAACCGGGCGTCAACCACGCCGAGGAGGTACTCGAAGAGTTGGAGTTCCTCGTCGTTCAGGACCTGTTCGTCACCGAGACTGCGGAGTACGCCGACGTGGTGTTGCCCGCCTGCTCGTTCGTCGAGAAGACCGGCACGTTCACCAACACCGACCGGACCGTCCAGATGGTCAAGGAGGTGATGGAGCCCAAGGGCGATTCGCGGCCGGACTGGGAGATCCTCCAGGCACTCGCCAACCGAATGGGGTGGGACTGGGACTACGACTCGACGGCCGAGATCATGCGGGAAGTGAACTCGTTGACGCCGCTGTACGGCGGTGTCACGCACGAACGCGTCGAGAGCGAGGGCGGTCTCCAGTGGCCCTGCTGGGACGAGGATCATCCCGGCACCGAACGCCTCTACGAGGAGGAGTTCAACACCGACGACGGCCTGGCCCACCTCCAGGGGGTCGGCTTCAGCGAACCGGCGGAGACGCCAGACGATGAGTTCCCGTTCACCCTGACGACGGGACGGGTGCTGTATCAGTACCACACGGGGACGATGACCCACCGCGAGGAGGGGATCATGCAGTACACCCCGAGCGACTTCGTGGAGATCAACCCGCGGACGGCCGCGGAGTACGGCATCGAGACCGGCGACATGGTCCGCGTCGAGTCCCGGCGCGGGTCGGTGACCGTGCCGGCACAGGTGACCGACCGCGTGGGTCCGGAGTCCGTGTTCGCGCCCATCCACTTCGCGGAGAGCGCGATCAACCGGCTGACCGACGAGGAACACCTCGATCCGCAGGCGGCGACGCCGGAGTTCAAGGTGTCGGCGGTGCGTATCGCACCCGCGGACGCCGACTCGGGGATGCCGACGGGCGACACCGGGACGAGCACGGGGGACGACTGAGATGGCCGAGCCACAGGAGGCGGTCCCCGAAGCGGCGACCCACGGCGGCAGCGCCGACCGACAGACGGGCGAGGGCGAGGCTGCGCTCCGGGCAGTCCTCGACGACCAGGGCGAGGCGTTGGCCGCCGCGCTCGACCGCACCGACGAACTCGAAGACGCGCTCGTTACAGCGATCCTCGTCCTCGCGAGCGCCGACGACGACGAGGTCGACCACGTCACCGACTCGACTGCCAACCTCGTCGCCGCGGCCGACGGGCTCTCGACGGCGGAGACGGCTGCCCTCGCCGAGCAGGTCGGCACCGACGCCGAGGACCTCGCCGACACGCTCGATGCGGTCGTCCAACTCCAGCGGTCGGGTGATCTGGATGCCCTGCTCGACATCGCGACGGCGCTGACCGACGGGCTCTCCGAGGCGGAGCGCAACCGACTGGCGTCGATGCTGGAGGCCGACGGTGCCGACCTCATCGACGCGCTGGACACCGTGCTGGCGCTCCAGCGGGAGGGCGATCTGGACGCGCTGGTCGACCTCGCGGGAACTGCCGCGGCGCTCGACCTCGACGACGACGCCGTCGCGGGGCTGAACGCGGTGCTTGGCGCGGTCGGCGAGGCACAGCGAGAGAGCGAACCGGTGTCACTGTTTGGTGCGGTCGGCGCGCTCCGGAGCAGCGAAGGGCGGGCCGGACTCGGCTACGCCGTCGGCGTCCTCAGGGCACTGGGCCGGCGGCTCACGGGGCGCTAGCTCCGTGGTGCGATGAGCGACGGCGACCCCGACCGATCGACGGTCTGCCCCCGCTGTGGGGTGGGCTGTCGCCTCGCCCCGGCCGGCGCAGACGGCCGCGCAACCGGCCGGACCGGACCGGCGAACCCGAACGGACGGCTCTGCCCGGAGGGAATAAACGCCCTCGAAGGAATCAGCGGACGGCTGACCGAACCGCAGGTCCGCGAGGACGGGACGCTGGTTCCGGTGTCGTGGGCCGAGGCGACCAGTCGCGTCGTCGACGCCGTCGAGACGACGGTCGAGGCCCACGGTCCGGACGCGCTGGCGTTCCTCGGTGCGCCCCACTCGACCACCGAGGAGAACTACCTGCTCGAAAAGCTCGCCCGGACTGTCGGGACGAACAACGTCGACAACCGGGCGCGCCACTGCCACGTCTCGACCGCCCGGGCGCTCGACGCGCGCCTGGGGTGGCCCGCGACGACGAACGGGCTCGACGACCTGACCGAGGCCGACGTCGTCCTGGTCGTCGGCGCCAACCCGGCGGCGCGTCAGCCGGTGGCGTTCAACTCCTTCGTCCGGCCGGCCGTCGACGACGGGGCGACGCTCGTCCACGTCGACCCGGCCGGCAACCGGACGACGCGACTGGCCGACCTCCACGTCGCTCCCCGCCCCGGCCGGGACGCGCTGGTCCTCGACCTGCTCTGCCGGCGCGTCCTCGCTGCCGGGGACGCCGACCGGGCGTTCGTCGCCGACCGGACCCGGGAGTTCGCCTCCTTCGCCGCCAGCGCCAGACACCTCGACGACGGGGCGGGCGTCGACGCCGCCGGCGTCGACCCGACTACGCTTGACCGCGTCGCGGCGCTCGTCGGTTCCGCCGACCGAGTCGCTGCCGTCGTGGGCACCGGGCTCGAAGGCGACGACGGGGACCCGGCGGCGGGGACGGCCGCGGCCCCGAACGCGCTGTTGAACCTCCTGGCGCTCACCGGGAACCTCGGCCGGCCGGGGACCGGCATCCACGTGTTCCGCGGGCCGCCCAACGAACAGGGGGCGGTCGACGCCGGCTGTGTCCCCGACCGTCTGCCGGGCCACCAACCGGTGACCGATCCCGAGGCCCGCGCCCGGGTCGCCGCCGAGTGGGGCGTCGACCCGCCGGCGACTCCGGGGCTCCCCGCGCCGGACCTCCTGTCGGCGTTCGGCGAGACGGTCCGGGCCGCAGTCGTCGTCGGCGAGAACCCGGCGATAGCGAAGCGAGATCCCGACTGGGTCCGGCGGCAACTCGACGCACTCGACCATCTCGTCGTCCTCGAACTCACCGAGAGCGAGACGACGGCCCACGCCGACGTCGTGTTGCCCGCGGCGGCCGGCACCGAGAAGCGCGGGACGGTCACGAATCTGGACCGTCAGGTACAGGCACTGCGCCCGGTCGCCCAGCCGCCCGGGGACGTTCGGACAGACTTCGAGGTCATCAGTGAACTGGGCCGCCGGCTCTCGTGTGCGAGCGGGGGGTTCGACTACGACCGACCGGCCGAGGCGTTCGTCGAACTGACCCGCGTCGCGCCGCCCTATGCCGGCCTCTCGATCGACCAGGTCGTCGCGGGCGGACAGCGGTGGCCGGCCGATACCGGCTCGACCCTCTACCGCGAGCGGTTCCGGACGCCCGACGGGCGTGTACCGTTCGTCCGACCGCCGTCGGCCCCGGCGAGTCGGACCGACTGCGTGGCGGGCCTCCGACTCGTCGTGGGCGGGCGTACCGGCGGGCGTGACGAGGACGCCGACAGTCGTCTACGCCTCCACCCGAGCGAGGCCGACCAGGCCGGCGTCGGGGCCGACGACGCCGTGACCGTCTCGGACGGCGACCTGACGGTCCGGACGCGCGTTTCGCCCGACCCGTCCGTTCGCCGGGGGACGGCCTTCCTCCACGCGGTACTCGCCGACCCGTTCGTCCGCGCCGGGACGACTACCGTCTCTATCGAACCCGCCGATCCGGCGTGAGCCAGTGCGCTCGACACGGGTCCGTCCCCGCCAGATTACGGGAGACATATCACCTCATTTCCCGGACAGGTTGTGCCGGTCCCTGAATTATTCAACGGTCCGCCCCTGAGGTATGGTATGACCTACGAGAAAGTACGGGAGGCGGACCCGGCAGTCGCAGACGCCCTGGAGGGCGAGCGACAGCGGCAGAACGAGACGCTAGCGATGATCGCCAGCGAGAACCACGTTTCGGAGGCGGTCATGGAGGCCCAGCGTTCCGAGTTGACGAACAAGTACGCCGAGGGCTATCCGGGCGAGCGGTACTACGGCGGTTGTGAGTTCGCTGACGACGTCGAGGAGTTGGCGATCGAGCGCGCCAAGGAACTGTGGGGTGCCGAGCACGTCAACGTCCAGCCCCACTCGGGGTCCCAGGCCAACATGGGCGTCTACCTCGCCGTGTTGGACCCGGGCGACAAGATCCTCTCGCTGGATCTGACCCACGGGGGGCACCTCTCGCACGGCCACCCAGCGAACTTCGCGGGCCAGGTCTACGAGGTCGAGCAGTACGAGGTCGACGAGGAGACGGGCTACGTCGACTACGAGGCGTTGGCCGCGACGGCGGAGTCTTTCGAGCCGGATATCATCGTTTCGGGCTACTCGGCGTATCCGCGAGAGGTCGAGTTCGAGCGGATCCAGGAAGCAGCCGATTCCGTCGGGGCGTACCACCTCGCGGACATCGCTCACATCACGGGGCTGGTCGCCGCCGGAGTGCACGAGTCGCCGGTCGGCGTCGCGGACTTCGTGACGGGGTCGACCCACAAGACGATCCGGGCGGGCCGGGGTGGGATCATCATGTGCGAGGAGGAATACGCCGAGGACATCGACAACGCGGTGTTCCCCGGGTCCCAAGGCGGGCCGCTGATGCACAACGTGGCGGGCAAGGCAGTGGGCTTCGGGGAGGCATTGAACCCCGAGTTCGAGGCCTACGCCGACCAGACCGTCCAGAACGCGAAAGCGCTGGGCGACCAACTCCAGGACCACGGGCTCGAACTGGTCTCCGGGGGGACGGACAACCACCTCGTCCTGATCGACCTCCGGCCGTCACATCCGGACACGACAGGCAAAGAGGTCGAAGAAGCATTAGAAGACGCCGGGATCGTACTGAACGCGAACACCGTCCCGGGAGAGACGCGGTCGGCGTTCAACCCCTCGGGTATCCGAGCAGGCACGCCCGCGCTGACGACGCGTGGGTTTGACGAGGCCGCCTGCCGGGAGGTCGCGGACCTGATCGCCGAAGTCGTCGACGCGCCCCACGACGAGAGCGTCGTCGCCGAAGTCAGCGACCGCGTCGACGAACTCACCGACGACTACCCCCTCTACGACTGAGTCGCCCACGCTCGGTCTGACCGGGGCTCGGGATTTTTTGTCTCCGGTGGCCGTGTGACGACCATGGAAGCGGCTAACCTGACCCTCCACGGTCCGGACGCCGACCGCTTCGCCGACGCGTTCCTCGACTCGAAGGCCGAAGCGGCGAGACGGTCGCTCAACAAGCGCGGCGCTCGGAACATCCATCGCTACCGGGGAGACGGCTTCACACAGATCACCTACGAACGGGCGGCGGCCTACGAAAGCTCGTGGGTCGTCATCTCGCTGCTCGTCGAGGAGGTCGACGACGAGACGGCGACCGTCGTCGTGTTCGTCGGCGGGGGCGGGGAGGGACCGTTCAAACTCGAAGAGCTTTCGCCCCGACGCCTGCTCAAAGGGGAGGAGTCGGTCGGACAGGCCGGCCGCTTCGCCACCGTCCTCGAAGACGTCGCCGCGGTCTGCTCGGAACTGTCGGTGTCCGTCGAGACGGAGTGGGAGTCGGAAACCGAACAGAGCGTCGCCCGGACGATCCAGCGGAAGATATTCGACACCTGAGGCGACGTGGGCCGGGCTTACTTTCCTCCGACGGCGACGGTCGGGTCGTGCCGAGGAGCTACCCGAACGCGACTCCGTACCTGTCGATCGAGCGAACATTTATCTCGGTAGTTCCGGAACGTCTCCACGTGGTCGCTATGGAGGACGAGGTAACCCGCGTCGAGAGCGTCCACTATCTGGAGGGGGCCACCGGGCACGCGGTCGTGAGCACGCTCTTTCTCGTCCCGGCCGGCGGGCTCCTGCTGGCCGACCGCTGGGGCTTCGCCGCCGTCTGTGTCGTCGTCGCCACTGGCGTCTCGCTGAACGGGCTCTCCATCTACGCCTGGGACGCGGTACGGGAGCGGTTCGAGACGCTACTCGGCCGGGAGGAGTCGGAGCCGGACCGCGAGCTGAGACCACACCACGTCTCCGACGAGATGAAAGCGGAACTGATCGCGGGACTGCTCCTGGTCGGCGGCCTGATCGTCGCGCTCACCGTCGGGTCCGTCGTCCTCCGTACGGTCGGGTTCCGGGTCGGTCTCTCCGCGACTGCGGGCGCGCTCTTCGTCGGCAACGTCTGTGGCCTGCTGTGGAGCAGCCGCAATCGGTAGCACGACGCAGCGAAAAAGGGTGGTATGAGGCCCTTGGGTCGTTAGTCGTCGCTGCTCTCCGCTTCCTTGCGAGCGTTGAGTTTGGCTTGCTCGCGTGCGCTCGGGTTGACAGACTCCTTGAACGGAACCTTCGCGGTCGTCGCGAACACCGGCTCACCGGGCTCCTCTGCGTACTCGTCGGGGAGGTGAACCTGGAACTCTAGGTCGAGATCCTCGTCGTAGATATCGTCGTTGAGCGGCGTGTCCGTCACTTCCTGGATCTTGTCCGCCGGGACGAAGCCCATGGCGATGTTCGTCTCGAGGTCCGGGTTCCACCACGGCGAGGTGATGTACCCGCACTCTTCGCCCGTCTCGGGGTCGGAGATGAGCCAGAAGTCAGGCGCGTAGTCCCGGATCGGCTCGCCGGCCATCTTCAGACCGATGAGCTTGTGCTCGAACGGGTAGTTGCCGTTCTCGATCTGCTCTTTCTGCTCCTCGAGAACCTCTTTGCCGATGTAGTCGGCCTCCTTGTCGTCGGGCACGTGGTAGCCGAGGTTGACCTGGAACGGCGAGGTCTCGTGGTCGAGGTCCTGGCCCCAGGACATGATACCGGCCGCGATGCGGCGGTGGTGGCCCGGCGCGATCTGACGACCGCCGTGGTCTTTGACGGACTCCATGACGGGGTCCCAGACCTTCTCGGCTTTCTTGTGGGCGTCCTTGACGTAGATCTCGAAGCCAGCCTCACCGGAGAACCCGGTCTGGCTGATGAGGACTTCGGCACCGTTGATCTCGGCGTCCATCAGGCCGTAGTACGGCACGTCTTTGACCTCGTCACCGACGACGTCGACCATGACGTCCTCGGACTTGGGCCCCTGAATCTGCATCGGGGCGACGTCGATCTCGTCGATCTCCACGTCGAAGTCGTTGTCGACGTTGACGCCCTGGAGCCACTGCATGAGCGTCGAGTCGGAGATGGAGAACCAGAACTCGTCCTCCTCGGGACGCAGGAGGACCGGGTCGTTCAGGACGCCGCCGTCCTCGTTACAGAGGATGACGTACTTGCCGTCCATGGCGTCCATGCCCGTCACGTCACGTGTGACAACGTAGTTCGTCAACTCCTCGGCGTCGGGGCCTTTGACGCGGATCTGCCGCTCGACGGCCACGTCCCACAGCGTCACGGCGTTGGTCAGCGCGTCGTACTCTTTCATCACGCCGCCGTCTTCCGGTTCGATGAGGCCACGAGGGTGATAGAGGCGGTTGTAGACGGTAGCTCGCCAGGCCCCCTCTTCGTTGAACGACTTGTGGAAGAACGGAGACTTTCGAACCCGGGTCGAGACCAGCATTTCGATGTTCGGGTCCCCCGTCTGGCGGAGGTTCCGCGGGACCGTCCGATCTGACTGGTCGACACTGGGATGGTTTGGATGCTCTTGGTCTTCGGTCATGCCTGTGGATCAAGATTGCAAATACAAATAAAAGATAACGTTCACCACACCATCCGTTTATATTACGGGGGGTTTTCAGCCGAGACCGTCTCCGGTGGGGGAGCCGACGACGACCCTCACTCCCGGATGTTCTCGGCCCGGGCGTAGCGGACGATGTCGAACTCGTCGTATTGCTCCCGCGCTGTCTCGGTCCAGTCGTCCCACGTCACCGTCGGGAACGTCGTGTCGCCCGCGTGAGCCGCGTCGAGTTCGGTCAGCAGTAGTTCGTCGGCCAGCGGGAGGAACTGCTCGTAGACGGTGCCACCACCGGCGACGTAGGCCGTTCGGGCTCCCGTACGTGCGGCGGCATCGACGGCCCCGTCGACCGACCCGACGACCGTGACGCGGTCCGTGATCGTCTCGGGCCGGCGCGTGAGGACGATGTTGTCACGGTCCGGGAGCGGCCCGCCGACCGCCTCCGTAATAGCCTCGAAGGTCCGTCGTCCCACGATGACGGGGTGTCCCGTCGTCGTCCGTCTGAAGTGTCGCAGATCCTCGGGGTGTTCCCAGGGGACCGTGCCGTCGGCACCGATGACGCCGTTGGCGGCGACGGCAGCGACGAGCGAGAGTTTCACCATCTACGTTCGGCGTCTGCTCGGAATAAATCGTGTGGGTACGCAGGTACCGACCTGTGTCGACGCCGCCGGGTAGCCGCGGTTCTGAAATATATACAAAATGGTAGCTACCGAATTGTAGACTAAAACTGACACAGAACAAACGCCGAGGACAGGCACAAAAGAACGCATTCATACAGATTATCCGGAGACTTTTATACGACCTCAATATCGAAGAAAGGAACGAGGCGGGAGCAAAAACGACGAAAACCGCTGAAACGATGAAAGAGACGATCTGAGAGGAAAACGGAAACACGCTGGCGTATTTTCGAATGTCCAATACTTCGAAAGCTAGGTACGAAAACATATCGTATCTTTTCTACTAGTATTTTTTATGCCTGGCTACGCGGTCACGACAGCATCCGACGACTGGGTGAGTGCGATACGCTACCGGACGACCCGGTACCGAACCTCGCGTGTCACTTATTCGATTCGGACACGTAGTGTGTGTATGGCTACAGTTCGAGTTTCGCCCGGGCCGTCGGCCGCCCACGCGTTCCGGCTGGGAATGATCGTCGGGGGACTGCTTGGACTCACCGTGATCGGTTTACTGTACTGGATCGGTGTCCTCCAGGTGCTCTCGCTCGGCTACACGCTGGTTCTGCTCTTCCCGACCTACCTGGTGATCGTCGCGTGTCTCCTCAGCGTGTGGCTGGGATACGACAAAGGTCCGGCGTCGCTGCGTCGGGTGACCCGGAACAACAAGTTGGAGTAACGACGGCTCAGTCTTCGGTCTCGGCCTCGACGAGCGTCGCGCCGATGAGGTTGCGCATCCCGCGCCGGAGGCGACCGCTCATCGCGGTCGACGACAAGCCGAGTTCGTCTGCCACCTCGTTCAGCGAAACCTCGCGCGGCTCGCCGAAGTACCCCTTCTCGTGTGCGAGTGTCAGCGCCGCCTTCTGTTCGTCCGTTAGCCCGTACGACGAGGTTCCGCCGGTGTCGTTGTTCCCGTAGATCTCGATGATGTCGAGAGAGATCCCGTTCTCGTTCGAGAACTCCCAGATGGTGTTGAGTGCGTCCCTGTCGGGCAACAGCAGACTGACGAGCCATCCCTCACCTTTCGTCTCCGTGTGGGCGAGGAACCCGTTGACGTCCGTGACCACGGAGCTGATCAGCTTCGTCTCGGGCGTGTTCTCGATGTAGTAGATTCCCGTGTTTTCGGTCCAGTCGATAAGTTCGTAGCTCTCGACGGTCGGGTCGTCGTCGAGCATCCGTTCGAGGAGAGTCCGGTCCTCGTGTTCGATGAGGTATGGGAACACCTGGACGCCGGGGTTCGTCGTCCCCTGTGTGATGACCCTGATGCTTATGTCGTCGAGTGTCCGGAGCGTCGGGACGAGCGAGAGGCGTTCGTGCTGGATGTGTATTTTGGCTGTGATCGACATACGGTGTGGCTGGGTCGTTGTCTCGTTCCTATGCGTTTCGAGATAATGTACGTTCCGCGTGTGGGAACCCGATCGAGTCGTTGGTAAATGGTCACAGCCGACCCATAAAAGCATTCGTCGATCCAGTCGGCGGGTCGGACGCACTCACCTGTCACGAAAGCTATAATGCCAGACCGCAGCTATCTGCCCGGGATGACAGCGGAGTCGGAGCCGACCTGTAAGATCGACCGGGTCGCGGCGAAGTGGGACCTGGAGGGGATCGACCGACGACTGCGGGCGCGACGGGCGGCCGGTGACAGTCTCCGCGACCTCGAAACCTACTTCAACGAATCCGTCGTCGCCGCGGCCCTCGACCGGGCACAGGCCGAGACGGTCGACGGCGAAGCGGCGAACCTCTATCGGTTGTTGACCGGGACAGACGTGAGCGCCGGCAAGCGCGTCGACGCGGAGTCGAAGCTCAGACGCAACGGTATCGATCCGGAATCCCTCGCAGACGACTTCGTGAGCTACCAGACGGTCCGGACCCACTTCAACGACTGCCTGGAGACGCCGACCGAGCGCGAGACGACGCTCACGGTCGACGACGCCCGGACCACCGTCCTCAAACTCGTCTCACGCACCGAGTCGGTCGCACACCGGACGATCGAACGCCTCGTGCGTTCGGGAGCGCTGACGATCCCGGCTCCCTCCGTCACCGTGAGCCTCCGGGTCACGTGTTCCGAGTGTAACGACGAGTACTCGTTCACCCGCCTGCTGGATCGCGGTGGCTGTTCCTGTGGCGGCGAACCGAGCCGGGACTAGTTGTCGAGTGTGGCCGTCGAGATGCTGTCGTACGCCCCGTTCAGTCGCTCGTGTTCCTCCGGGAGGACGGTCGCGACGACGTACTCGGCGTGGTCGCTGAACTGTTCCACCAGCCCGCGGATGCGCTCGGCGTCGAACATCTCGACGGCGTCGACGACGATGAACGGGATTTCCTCGCCGACGTCGTGGGCCAGATACCCCGCGAGACCGACGACCAGTCCGATCACTTCCCGTTCGCTCTTGCTCAGGTTCTCGACCGTGTCGTCGTAGGCGGCCCCCTCGTCGGTCGAGCGCACGACGTGGAGGTCGAACGTCGCGTCGGCCGTCACCTCGTCCGTGTCACCGCCACGGCGTTCCAACCAGATCCGCTCTACGGCCCCGTAGCCGAGCGTGTCGAGAACCGCCTGCATCTCCTCGTTGAACCTGTCGACGAGGTCGCGTTCGAGGCGCACGATGCGCTCGCGCTGGTCGGTGAGCTCCGCCGCGACCGTCTCGCGCCGGGGTTCGACGGTCGGTCGCTCCGAGAGCGCCCTCTCGATGTCGTCGAGTTCCGCCTCGACGTCGTCGAGATCCGTCGTGAGCCGGCCACGTTCGTACTCCAGATCGGTGATCTCGTCGTAGTACTCGGACAGTTTCGCCTCCCGACCGGATGCGGGGTCGTCCGTCCGTGACGCCTCGATCTCCTGTTCGAGTTCGGCGAGTTCCGTCTCCAGTTCCGACCGCGTCTCCCGGCGCTCGGCGAGTTCCTGGCGTAGCTCTGCGCGCCGGTCGCGTAGCTCCTCGCGCTCCGTTCGCTGCCGTTCGAGCTCGCGTTTCCGCTCTGTCAGTAGCTGGATGCGCTCCGTGACGGTGTCACGCTGGTTGCGTTTGTCCTGAAGGAGTTCCCGAACGGTCTCGACCTGCGTTTCGATCTGTGACCGCTCGACCGAACTCCCGCAGGTCCAACACGACACTGTCCGCGTCGATGGATCGAGATCGGCCGTGATGTCGTCTGACTGGAGAGCCTCGGGGACCCGCTGTCCGTCGTCGAGCAGTCGGGTGTTCAGCTCCACGAGCGGGGCTAGCGCGTTGACCGTCGACGTGAGTTCTTGTTTCCGCTGGTGGAGGGTTTCGAGGTCGGCTTCCAGTTCCGCGACCGTGGTGTCCGTGTCGTCCGGTCCGATCTCCTCCAACTCCGCCGTCACCGTCTCCAGTTCCGCTTCGAGGGAGGTGATGGCGTCGGCGGTGGTCTCCAGCCGGTTCCTGATCTGGGTCCGTTCGGCGCGTCGCTCGTCCGACTCCTCGGTTCCGTCGCTTTGCCCTCCGAGGTCCGTCTCGATGTCGGCGACGGTCTCCCGTTTCCGGTCGAGTACGGTTTCGACCTCGTCGAGGTCGGCTTCGAGTGTGGTCCGCCGTTCGCGGAGCTCGGAGCGCCGGGCCTCCATGGCGTCGAGTTCGTCCAATCTGTCGTCGAGCCGGTCTTTCTCGGCCTGCAGCCGCCGTATCTCGGCCGCTATCTCGTCGGTGTCGACAGGCCGCATGAGCAAGTCGTAGAGGTCGTCGCCGGCGAGGACAGCCTGCCGGATCGGGTTCGTCTCGGTCAGCGTGACGAAGAGTTCACACCGGTCGGCCGCCTCGGAGTACGGCTTCGCACTGGTCACTCTCGTCTCCCGTCCGTCGCGAGCCAGTTCGAGATGGTACGTCTCGGACCCCAGCGTCATCTCGACGGAGCCGGTGTCAGTGTCGCTCTTGACCGGTGGCACGGGACCGCCGAGGACGCCGGCGAGCGATCTGAGAAGCGACGACTTGTTGGTCGCGTTCCGGCCGGCAACCAGGGTGATTCCCGGTCCGAGCGTGACCGTCGCCGCGGAGATTCCCCCGACGTTGCGAATCGTCAATCGTGGTGTGGTTCCGGTGTCGTACACTTGGTCGATTTCCTGTTCGGTCATCGTTGTAGTCGCGTGTCACACTTGGGAGTAGTTCTCGGAGCGGGCCGCTTGCCTTCCTCGGGGCAGCGGTGTTGGCGGAGAATACAGTAATACACTGCTGTCATCGTCCTCGTCTAGTGCGTTTCGGTGCGAGCCGCGCAGTTGCGTCTTCTACCTATCGGCCCAGCGAAGCTATCGTGTCCGTTTGGTCAGTCGGATCAAAGTTAAACACGTTGAATTTTCCACGTACGCATTTAACGATTATCGGCAGAGCCGGTACCGTCCGGGCGGGTACGGCGCCGCCCGTCGCCCCATCGAAATCCATTAACGATCGTGTATAATTCTGCGTAATAAATACCCGCAGTTGTACGCCCCAACCGTGATGCGTGGTCGGGTACAACGGAGAGATACGATGAGCGTCACAGAGCACACAGAGACGAACCAAGACGAGTTTGACGAGCACGACTTCTACCTCCCAGCGGTCGCGGTTCCCCCGAACCTGGACCGGATCGAAGCCGTCGTGAGCGACCTCTTCGAAACCCACGGCGTCGTACTGATCCCGGATACGTACAACAGCTAAAACCGACCGCTTCCCCTGTCGAAGTCGTTTTCGCCGGCTATCGAACGTGACCGATAGCTACCGACAGGACCGTTCTTACTCTCCGAGCAGTCGGTCGACGATCGCTTCGGGATCGAACTGCTCGATGTCGTCGTAGTCCTGGCCGGTCCCCAGAAAGAGGATCGGCTTCCCGGTCACGTGGGCGATCGAGATCGCCGCTCCGCCCTGTGGATCGGCGTCGGCTTTCGTCAACACGGCGCCGTCGATCTCGGCGGCGTCGTCGAACTCCCGGGCGCGGTTGACCGCGTCCTGGCCGGCGACGGCCTCGTCGACGAACAGCGTCATGTCGGGGTCGATGTTCCGATCGATCTTCCCCAGTTGGGCCATCAGGTCGTCGGACGTGTGGAGCCGACCCGCTGTATCGCCAAGCACCACGTCGATATCGTTGGCGTTGGCGTACTCGACGGCGTCGTAGATGACCGCCGTCGGGTCCGAGCCCTGTTCGTGGGCGATGACCTTCTTGTCCAAGTTCTCGGCGTGTTTCTGGAGTTGCTCGTTGGCGCCGGCCCGGTACGTGTCGCCGTTTGCCAGCACCGCCGAGAGCCCGCGGTCCTCGAAGTACTGGGCGAGTTTGGCGATCGTCGTAGTCTTGCCGACACCGTTGACGCCGGTGAAGACGATGACGACGGGCTTGTCGGCCGCCGCCACGCGCTCGTCGAAGTCGAACTGACCGACGCTGATGACGTCGTACAGCGCCTCTCGCACCGCGTCCTGGACCATGTTGCCCGTACTGGAGAGGCGTCGTCGGGTCTCGCCGGTGAGGTTCGACTTGACGCCTTCCAGAATCTCGTTGGCGACGCCCATCTCCACGTCGCTGGACAGCAGCGCCAGTTCCAGGTCGTCGAGGTGGCCCTGTAGGTCCTCCTCCTCGATGACCGTCTTTCCGGTGGCCACGATCTTGGCCTTCTCCGTGAGGCTTCGGCTGCTGTCGTCGTCCCCGGTCCCGGAATCAGCTTCGTCAGTCTCGGCAGTCTCGGCTGCTTCGGACTCGGGCACTGACGACTCGCTTGCGGCTGTCTCGGTCGGCTGAGGCGCCTCGTCGGAGTCAGCTACAGACCCCTCGACGGCTGCCGTCTCTGCCGTGTCCGTCGTCGCGGCGGCGTCCGCGCTCGCCGTCTCGTCGGCCGCAGTAGGGACTCCGTTGTCGGTTTCTGCCTCGACATCGGCGTCGGAGGGTTCCTCTGGGAGCCCCTCCTCGTCGGCTTCCTCGTCGACGTCTTCCTCGACGTCGTCGGTGAAGCTACTGAGCTTGTCTTTCAGTCCGTCGAACATGGCGGCCTTACTCGTCGTCGGCGCCTTCCTGCTGTTGTTGCTGTTGCATCATCTGCTGCATCTGCTGTTGTTGCATCTGCTGGGCCTGCTGTTCGAGTTCCTCTTTCTCGGTCTCGACTTCGGCCTTGTCGGACTGGAGCTCCTCGATCTGGTCGTCCAGGGTCTCCTTTTTAGTCTCTAGCGTGCTGATAGCGCCGTCTTGGTCGCGCTCGGCGGCGTAGCCGCCACCCAGGGAGACGACGATCTGGTCGATGTCGTCGACCGTCGCGCGGATGTAGGCGTCGCCGCCGACCGGGACCTGGACCGTCGAGCCGGTTTCGAGGGTCTCGATGGCCTCGACGGCGTCGTCGATGTCGGTCTGCTTCTCGCGCAGGCGCTCGATCTCGTCGTCGATGGCCTGGACTTCCTGTTCGATCTGCTCGATCTCCTGGGAGAGCTGCTGCATCTGGCCGCCGCCGCCGCCACCGCCGCCGCCACCCATCATGCTGCCACCTCGTCGATGGTGATCTGTGTACGCTTGAGGTTGTGCTGGGAGCCGAAGTCGCTGTAGACGCGCTCCTGGGCGACATCCTCGTTGGGTGCCTCGACCTCCTTCTCGAACTCCTGAGGCCCGTCTCGGGCCGGGAAACTGCCGCGAACAGTGTACGTGCTCATACCTTCTGGTGTGGGCAGGGTAGGGAAGTATCTTCCCCTTCCGCCTTTTTGTTGCGGAGGTCGCGGTGCGACCCGAAACTGCAAGAATCGAGCGATATCGGCCGGGAGACCTGGCTTCGCCGCACTCGCGGGGAAACGGCGTCGTGGTGTCCCCTCCGCTCCATTCGCACCCCACCTTTCCTCATCCCTGTGAACAGCGTACGCGGACTCCACAGAGCACTGCGCTACCCTCGGCACTCGGTTGCGACTGCTGGCGCGCTCTCGCTCCCAGCGGATCGCCCCGTTCAGGACGGATATTGGTGACCGATCCGTTCCGCAACGCCGCTGGGCACCGGCGTCCCGCAGTCGACACACGCCCAGGTCCGTGTGGTCCCGCTCCGGTCGACGGTGAGATCCTGCCGGTACCGGATGGCCTTCCCGCAGATACACTGGTGTGTGGCAGCCATGCGATGGGTTTGTTTCGGGACCGCTAAAACCGACCCGGTATAGTGACAATAGTTAACAGTAGTGAGGAGCAAGGTTCGATATGGCACAGACGGCCCAGCACCCGTTCGTTTGCCGGAAGTGTGACTACGGAACAGACGTACTGCGGGCGTTCTGTCCCGAATGCGGCGGGGACATCATCGCCAACCCGGCCGCCGAGTAGCTACGCGCTGGCGAGTGTCAGCGCGTTCAGCGCCACGACCACCAGCGAGACGACGGCGAAGACGGCGAGGACGACGGTCGCCCGGTTGTCGTCGAAGAGCGCCCACAGTGTGACGACCAGCACCAGCGCACTGAACTTCAGGAGGCCGATCCCCGGCGCTCCGTAGGTATCGATGAACGCGCGGGCGACGGCGTTCCCCTCGGCCAGCCCCACTCCCAGGCCGACCATCGTGGTGACCACGTCGAACAGCGAGGCCAGGATGACGACCGTCCAGAGGACGGCGTGGTTCTCCGAGAGCTGTCGCTTGCTGGGTACCCGTCCGACACCGTCGATCCACGAGTGATCCGGCCCCACCGGTATCCGGAGTATCGTCCGGCCGCCTCAAAAAGCCACGAGGTCGGGGCTCAGTTCTGCAGGACCGCGACGGAGACGTTTGTCCCGCTCTGGGTCTGTACAGTCACGGAGTAACTGCCGCGAGGTTCGACTGTCCATAGGGTCCCGCTGTTGTCGGTCGTTCCGACCTGGTGGTCGCCGACGGCGACCGTTCCGGTCACTGGCTCGCCCGTGTCGTTGTTCTGGACGGCGACGTGGATCGGTCCGGTCTCGTAGGTCCGTGTCACTTCGAGGCGGACCGACTCGTTGACTGTCACCCGCGTCTCGCTGGTCCTGATCGTCGACAGTTGCAACTGCTGGGACTCGTGGAACACGTCCGTCGTCCCGCCGTCGATATAGGTCGTCAGTTGGCCGCTGGGGTGATTGGCGGTCAACCGATATATGCTGCTGGTGCCGAAGGTGTTGACGCTGGGGAGCTGCTGGGAGTAGAGCCACGGATAGAGGACCTCAGCGCGGGTGTTAGCCGCTCGGAGTGGATCGGAGTTACTCGTGACGAACTGATCGTCCGCCGTCGGATCGCGTGCGCTCGCCAGATGTGTCTCCCGGATGTACGACTGGCCGGTTGTCGTCGCAAACATGTAATCCTGTGTGGATGCCATCACGTACACGGCGTTCGGTTGGGTTTCGCCGGTGAACGTTTGGCCGAGCCGCTCGCCAACCGGGCCCCGAAGGACGCGGATCTCCCCTCTGATGTTCTCCAGGCGGGTCTGTTGCCCGCTCGTCATCGTAAAGGTCGGTTCGGTCCGTTCGACCCGGTCGATCGTATCGAGCGTCCGGGCCAGTTCTCGCGCTTCGGCGTCGATCAGCGCACGCGTTCGCATGACCGATTCGACGGATGCCGAGCCGTCAGCGTACTGCTGGAGTTGCTGCTGTTGGCGTTGTTGAAGCGTCTGTTGACGCTGTTCGATGCTGTCTAGCTCCGACCGGACCAGCCGAGTTCGAGCCGATTCGTTGTTGGCCCTGAAGAACCGCTGCTCGAACGTGCGCGCATCATGTTCACGGTGGAGCCGCTGTGAGGTGAGCGAGACGGCCGCACCGACGTCGATCCCGGTCGTCCCGTACTCGGATTGCTCGATGTCTTCGTCGGGGATCGTGAGATGGTTAGTGAGGTTGTCGACCGTCGTCACACGGGGCAGACTGTCTCCGTCGGCAGCAGTCGCCGTCTGTGTGGGTACCACTCCCTGTGTGGTCGGGGCGGCGAGGGCGACCACCACGAGGAGGATACCCAGGAGAGCGGGGAGGCGTCGCATCGGTGCCGGATAGAGCGCCGGAATACAAAAATTCCCCACATTCACATACTGGATATCCGTGCTTGAGAGGCGCCGAGACGTTTCACAAGGGGCGTTGATGTTTTATTCCCGGATGGAAAGGGTTTTCCCCACGGGCTGTGGACTCACGTCTGGAAAATGTCCCTGCGGCTATCCGGTCCTCTCCTTGCCCTCCTGCTTGCGCCACTGTTGCTCGCACCGGCGGCGACAGCGATGGCTGCAAGCCCGGCGCCGATCGCCCCCCAACAGTCGACGCCAACACCGACGGACGAGGTGATCTCCGAGTCGACGGTCATCGAACTCCAGCTCAGACCGAACGGGGACGCACAGTGGACCGTAACGCAGACCTACGCCCTGGAGAGTTCAACGGAAGTCGAGACCTTCCGGTCGCTCGGTGAGGACTACGCCGCGGGCGAGACCGGAACCGGGCAACTAGTGGCGTTTCGTCGGGCGAACCGCGCGGCGACGGACGCCACCGGCCGGCAGATGAACATCACCGGTGTCGATCGATCCTACGACGTCGACGGGAACCGGGGGACGCTCACGCTGTCGTTCACCTGGACGAACTTCGCGACCAGTGAGAACGACCGGCTCGTCATCGACGACGCGTTCAACACGACCGAAGGGACCTGGTTCCGCAGTCTCGGGGAGAACGACACGTTCATCATCTCGCCGCCGACGGGCTACGGCGTCGACAGCGCCCCCGTCGGAGTCGAGAACGGACAGCTCCGGTTCGAGGGGCCACGGACGTTCGACCCCGGGACGCTCAGAATAGTCTACACCGGCGATCAGGCGACACCGACGGCAACACCGACAGCGAATCCGGATGGCCCCTTCGCCGGCGGCGTCCCGCTGTGGCTCGGCATCGCGATCATCGTCGTCGGTGTCGTGGCCGTCGTCGGATACATGACCCGGCAGGGGACCGGCGACGAACCCGCTACGGAGCCGTCCGGTCCCGACGACGATGGACAGCCGCCGACGGCCGATACCGACGACGAGAGCGAGGACTCGACCGAGCGGATCGACACCGAACTGCTGAGCGACGAGGAACGGGTCGAGCGCCTGCTGGAGCAAAACGGCGGCCGGATGAAACAGGCCCGAATCGTCAAGGAGACCGGCTGGTCGAACGCGAAAGTCTCCCAACTCCTCTCGTCGATGGACGAGGAGGGTCGGATCGACAAGCTCCGGATCGGCCGCGAGAACCTCATCTCGTTCCCCGACGAGGATATCACCGACTTCGACGAGTAAGCGGTCGTTACCGCGCTCTCCCGCTCTCGCGTCACTCGTCTGGTGCTCGGCGAGACGCCGATAGTGAGCATCGAGGCGAGATCGGCGAAGCGCGGACCGGTCACGGATGGCCTCGGGGAGGCCGCCGGCGTCATGTGTCGTCAGGTACTTTTCGGGGTGGTCCTAACCGGGAGGTGATGGAGTATCTAGAGCAGCGACGTGACCGCGTCGAGGAGCGGTTGCGAGACGTCCTCGACGATGTCGAGCCGACGGAGCTAGCAGCGCAGATCCGTCACGTCGCGCTCTCAGGCGGGAAGCGCGTCCGACCGACGGTCGCGGTGCTGGTCTGTGAGAGTCTGGGTGGTGATCCGGCCGACGCCGTCGACTACGCCGTGGGCATCGAACTCGTCCACAACGCCTCGCTGGTCATCGACGACATCATCGACGAGTCCGAACTCCGGCGTGGCACCCCGGCCGCGTGGGCCGAGTACGGCCACGGTCCGGCGATCATCGCCTCCGACGGGCTACTCGGGGAGGCCTTCGCCCTGTTTTCGGCCGACGAGCGGGCGATGCAGACCGTCGCGGAGTCGATGGTCGAACTCGGCGAAGGGGAGGCGACCGAACTGATCGCCCAGCCCGCTAACGAGACCGAGTACATGGAACTCGCCCGGCGCAAGACCGGCGCGCTGTTCCGGGCGGCCGCGGAACTGGGTGCGATCGCCGCCGACGCCGACCCGTACACGGTCGAGGCGGTCGGGACCTACGCCGAGCGTGTCGGGGTCGCCTTCCAGATGCGAGACGACGTGTTGGACGCCACCGCCGACGCGGAGACGCTGGGCAAGCCCACGGGCCACGACGCTGAGATGGAACGCCCCTCGCTCGTCGAGGTGACGGAGCTCACCCCCGAGGAGGCAAACCAGCGGGCTCGCGACGAATCCGACGCGGCTCTGGAGGCTCTGGCGACGGTCGACGCGCCCGACTCCCAGTCTCTGGAGTACCTGAAGGACCTCGCGGAGTTCGTCGTCGTACGCGAACGGTAGGGCTTTTGCCCGCCGCTGGCCAACCCACGCCAATGACAGTCATCGGTATCGTCGGGCTGCCGGGCAGCGGCAAGAGCGAGGCGGCAAACGTCGCCGCCGACCGGGGGGTCCCCGTCGTGACTATGGGCGACGTGATCCGTGCGGAGTGTCGCGAACGTGGCCTCGACCCGGCCACCGAACACGGGACGGTCGCGAAGGCCCTGCGCGAGGAGAACGGCCCGGGTGCCATCGCCGAACGCTCCCTGCCGATCATAGAGGACAACCTCGACGACGCCGAGACGGTGCTGGTCGACGGTATCCGGTCGGACACCGAGGTCGAGGCGTTCCGGGAAGCCTTCGGCGAGGCGTTCGTCCTCGTCGAGATCGACGCCCCCTTCGAGTTGCGCGCCGAGCGGTTGGACCTGCGTGGTCGTGACGCCGGTGCCGACGACGGCGGCGAGTCCTTGGAAGAGCGCGACGACCGGGAACTGGGCTTCGGGATGGGCGAGGCGATCGAGATGGCCGATCTCACCATCGAGAACACGGAGACGCTGACGGCCTTCCAGCGGAAGGTCCGCACGCTCTTACGTGAGGGGCCGGAGGGACTGGCATGAGCGCCGTCTACAGCGTCGACGTCCGCATCGCCGCCCCGGTCAACGACACCGAAGTGACTGACCGGGTCGCCGACGCCGTCCGGACCCTCTTCCCCGAAGCCGACCCCGAGCAACGGCCCGGCGAGTTGGCCGCCGAGGTCCACACGATGGACGGCTTCTCGCAGTTACTCCACGAGTACGAGATCCTCGACACCGCCCGCTCCGTGTTCTTCGACTCGCTTTCGGGGGATCGCTTCGCCTTCGACCTGAAGAAGCAGGCGGCCTTCGAGGGCCGGGTGAACTTCGCCGTCGGCGACCCCTCCGAGTTGGGCGACATCCACGTCGAAGTGATCGTCCGGGAGCCAGACGCGGAATCGTACATCGACTACGTCGCGCCGCCGACCGAGGACGGCACCCCTGTCGACACTGAATGACTACCGCGGTCTGTTTCGACCTCGACGGGACGCTGGTCCATCGCACAGCACCCCACGAGACGGTCACCCGGGCCGTCCTCGCGGACCACGGAATCGAGGCCGACGACGCGATCGTGACGACAGCCCAGGAGCGGTTCCGGGCGGCCCAGAACGCCCTCGAACCGAACCCGTTCGAACGGTCGATGCGGGCCGTCCTCGACGAGACCGGGCGGGACGGCGACCCCGAGGCGATGGTCGAGACGCTCCGGGAACGGGCCTACGCGACGACGACGGTCCCCGAAGCCGCCGCCGACTGCCTCGACGCGCTCGCCGCCGACGGCCCGCTGGGTCTCGTCACCAACGGGACCCGGGACTGGCAGCTCGGCAAACTCGCCCACCACGGCCTGGCGGAGTCCTTCGACGCCGTCGTCACGTCTTACGAGGCCGGTGCCCACAAGCCTGACTCGGCCCCGTTCGATCTTCTCCGCGAGCGGCTGCCCGCCGACGAGTACGTGATGGTCGGTGACGACTCCGAGGCCGACGTGGTGGGCGCCCGCGGGGCCGGGTTCGTCCCGATCCACTACGAGGAAACCGACGGCCCCTCGTTCTGGGCGACGCTGCGGGCGATGGTCTAGAGGCCGCTGACGAAGATCGCCAGCCACTCGCCGACCTCGCGGCGCTTGCTCACCCTGATCTCGGTGACCCACTTCACCCACTGGAACCCGCGGCGGTCCGGCGCAACGAGCCGCAGTGGGAAGCCGTGGCCGTGGGAGAGGCGTTCGTCGTCGACGTGGGTGGCCAGCAGCGCCTCCCGGGCTTCCTCGATGGGGAGGCTCCAGCGGTAGCCCGTCACCGAGCGGAACTGCACCCAGGCGGCGGCCTCGTCGGCGTCGGCGGCGTCCAGCAGGTCCCCCACCCGGACGCCGCGCCACTCGTGTTCGGAGTACCAACCGCTCGTACAGTCCAGCAATGCGTCCTCGCTGGCGGCGGGGCCGACCTCGTCGGCGGCGTACTCGCTCGGAGTACGGACCCGACCCGTGACCGCCAGTGACCACTCCCGTGGATCGACTGGGTCGGGGTCGTCGGCGACCCAACTGGTCACCGGGAACTGGTTGCCGTCGCCGCTGCCGTCCTCGCGGGAGCCGGTGAACCGCCGATCCGCGCCGGCGGTCCCCAGCAGGTCGTTGATCGGCTGCTGGACGCGCCAGGTCAGTGCCCCCGCGGTGAGCACGCCGGCGTAGGCGACGACGTTGCGCCGGCCGCCGACGGTCCGTCGGGTGGGGGTGTGGAACCGGTAGCGAAGGTGCCACAGCAACAGCGGCGGGACGAGCAGGCCCAGGCCGACGTGGAGGTGGAAGAGTCCCCACGGACCCAGATCCAGCGTTCCGCCGAAGATCCACCAGGCCCCCGTGGCCAGGGCCGCCGTGGCGTCGACCGCAAGCAGTACCGAGAGTACCCGCGGCGCGGTCAGCCGGTCGGGCGTCACGCGGTGGCGGACCCGCCAGAGTTTCATCGGGAGGAGAACGACGAGGACGACGCCGGCGACGGCGTGGAGGTCGACGACCCAGGCGGTCGCGGGGGTTCCGGTGAACATCGTCGCGACGCCGGTCGCAAGCAACGTCGCGACCGAGACCAGCAGGCCCCAGTCGACGGCCCGCGGCGAGGGGGTCAACCGCCGGTAGTCCATACCTGTCGTTGGCGCCGGACGGACAAATACTGCCGGGCGAGCGCGCAGTACTGCGTCCCCCTGTCTTCCCCGCCAGAGGATACCACTGGCTCGTCGCCTCGCTCAGTACGACCGTTCCAGCACGACCGTCCCCGACGCGTCCCGCACGGTGACCGTATCGCCGCCGTTGTTCCAGACCGCGCCGTCACGCCCCCAGTAGCGGTCGGTCTCCGTGTCGGTCCCGCTGCCGGTGTGGAGCGTGACCGACGCGCCGGGCGCGAGCGTCAGGTCCGCGAACGTGTAACGGTGGGCCGCCTCGTCGCTGACCGTCCAGCCGTCGAGCGAGAGCGACTCGTCCCCACGGTTGGTGACCGTCACCGACTCGGCGTTCAGGTTCTCGTTGTCGTTACCGGGCGCGTCGTACGCCAGGGCGGTGATCGCCAGCTCCGACTCGCCGGCGGTGACGGTCCCCCCGTCGGCGACGGGTGTCCCGCCGTCGGCACACTGCCACAGCCCCCGTCCCGCTCCTCTGGCGCTCGCTTCGGCCCGGTCGAAGGCCGCTCTCCGGGTGAAGTCGCTCTCGTAGACCCGCGCGTGCCCGCTCCGGACCAGCCGGTAGTTGAACAGGCGGTCCTCGACGACGACGTAGGCGAGCAACCGGTCGTAGTAGCCCCGCCGGTCGAGGTTCGGGTCGAACGCCAGCCCCACCGTCCGGCCGAGGAGGCGGTCCTTGGCCAGGTTCGAGGCGTCGACGCCGGCCTCGCGGAGGCAGGTCGCCCCCGCCGTCGTGTCCGGGACGCCCTCGAACTCCGGCGGGTCGTTCTCGGCGTGGACTTCCGGGGTGTCGACGCCGACGAGTCTGACGGTGTCGGTCGTCCCGTTCGCGTACTCGATCCGGATCGTATCCCCGTCGACGACGGCGGTCACGGACACCCTGACGGCGGCCTCGGGGACGGAGATGTCGGCGGCCGTCCCCGTCGCCGAACTCGTCGCCGTCGCTCGCTCGCCGGTCGTGGTGGAATCGACTGCTGGGCTGGCCGGTGTCGAGAGGCCGCTACAGCCGGCGACGACGAGCAGGAGACAGCAGACGACCGCAGGGACTCGCATTGCCGGGTCGAGGGGAGCCACGAACACAAACCTGCCGGGCCGCCGCGGGCGACCGGCTTGGCAACCGGCAGTTATTCCCCGCGACCGTGTGTGGAAACGGTACGCATGCTCGTCGACCTGCCCGTCCGGGATCTGATGAACACACCTGTTCGGACCGTTACGGCCGAAACTGCGATCGTCGACGCCGCCGCGCGGCTCCGGTACGAGGGGATCGGTTCGCTCGTCGTCCAGTCCGACGGCGAGAGCGTCGGCATCATCACCGAGAGCGATATCGTCGCGGTCACCGCCGCGGAGGGGGACACCCGGGCGCTGACCGTCGGCGACGTGATGTCGACGGCGCTGGTGACCATCGGTCCCGACGCGACCGTCGAGGAGGCAGTCGAACGGCTCCGGACCCACGGCATCAAGAAACTCCCCGTGGTCGAGGACGGAACGTTGCTCGGTATCGTGACGACGACGGACATCTCGAACTACCTCCCGCACATGGAGCATCCACAGCCGACGACCGAGACGCAGTCCCAGCGGAGCCGGTTCGAGCGACCGGACACCAGCTACGAGCGCGACGACTGGGAGTTCGAGAGCTACGGCGTCGCCGACGGTATCGACGTCGGCGACCACGTTCGGTTCAGCAAGACCATCGATCAGGCGGATGTCGAAGCGTTCGCCGAGGCCAGCGGCGACACCAACAGCCTCCACCTCGACGAAGAGTTCGCAGCCGGAACCCGCTTCGGCCGGCGGATCGTCCACGGGACGCTCGTCTCGGGGCTCATCAGTGCCGCCCTGGCGCGGCTCCCGGGACTGACCATCTACCTCTCGCAGGAAGTCAGCTACCGCGGCCCGGTCGACATCGGCGAGCGCGTCACCGCCCACTGTGAGGTCGTCGAACGGATCACCGACGACCGCTTCCGATTGACGACTGCAGTCGACGACGCCGAGGGCAACAGCGTCGTCGAGGGCGTCGCGGTGGTCATCTCCGACCCTATCCCCGACTCCGGGTGACTCTCGGGCCGAGACGACGGTTCTTGTTAGCGGACGATAACGATTATGCGGGTGCGAACAAATACCATGGGTATGGATGCCATCGAACGACCGACGTTCGAGTCGGACACGGCCAGCGAACTGTACCAGTACGTCGAGCGCCACGGGACGGCGACGCGCGAGCGGGTTCGGGAGGCGATCCGGCTGCCACCGGCGGAGTTCGACGAGACGCTGGACCAGTTGCTGTCGAAGGGGTATCTCCAGGAGCAAGGCGGGAAACTGTCGCTCGCGCTGGATATCGGTGCCGTCGAGTCTCACACGACCGGCACGGAGACGTACGTCATCCGCCCGTCCCGGCCGGCGGATTTCGACGGACTGGTCGATCTGATCCGGGACGTCTCGGCCGGCGGGACCTACGTCATCGCCGAGAGCATCGCCGAGCAACTGCTCTACGAGGACGCGATCACGCGGCACAACACCGTCGAGTCACGCGTCTTCTTCGTGGCGACGAAGGACGAGGAGATCGTCGGGTGGTGTCACCTGGACCTCCCGCAGGTCGAGACACAGCGGGGGACCGCCCAACTGACCGTCGGGGTCGCCCACGACGCCCGCGGCCAGGGGATCGGCAGCCAACTGCTCGAACGGGGGACCGACTGGGCGCGGGCCAACGGCTACCGGAAACTGTACAACTCCGTCCCGCTGCGCTCCGAGCGGGCGCTGGCGTTCTTGGACGACCACGGCTGGCACACCGAGGGCATCCGGAAGGACCACTACACCATCGACGGCGATCTCGTCGACGAGGTGATGATGGCCTACACCATCGAGTAGTCGGGCACGAGCAACACCGCCAGCGCCAGCGCGATCCAGACGATCTTCAGTCCGGTGTTGACGACGATGACCTTCGAGCCGAACTCCCGGCCCCAGATGCCGTACTGGAACGGGATCGACCGCTTGAACGTCGAGACGGCAAAGGAGATGATCCCGCCGACGAGCATCGTCGCGACGGCGGTCCGGGCGGTAAAGGTCCCGTCGCGGACCAGCGGCGAGAGCACCGTCGCCCCGCTGGTGGTGTCGAGTGCGAACGCCGCTACCACGGGGATCGCCGCCCCCGGGAGTCCCAGCACGCTCGCGGCCCCGTCGGCAGCGGTCGTCACCGTCGTCCCGCCCTGTCCCAGTGCTGCCATGATCGTGTCGGCGTAGGCGACCACCAGCGAGACGACGACGTAGATGGCCGCCAGGCGCGGCAGGATCTCCCGGACCTTCTCCCGGGTCTCGCCGACGGCCTCCCGGACGGCTGCCTCACGGGTCGCCGGTCCCTCGTCGAGTGCGTCACCGTGACCCCCGTCGGGGGCGGCCGTGCTCGCCGCGGTCCCGATGTTCGAGCCGTCCAGCAGGAGGCGGCCGGCAGCGATCCCCGTCAGCGTGATCGCCAGCGCCACCAGTCCGCGCATCGTGACGTACAACAGACCGACCCGCAGCCCGAGGATCGGGATCAGGATCGGCGCGTAGAAGGTGACGATGTGCTGGGCGAACCCGAAGAACGTGTTGATGGTCACGGCCACCAGCGTCGCTCGGTCGTCCAGTGTCCCGGACTCCCGGAAGTCGGCGAGCATCCCGTAGCCGGCGGTCGGCGAGGCCGTCGTCGTCAGGATGGCGGTCCCGACCTCGTCGGGGAGGTTCGCCGGCGCGGTGAGATACTGGGAGACGACGGCGATCTTCTCGACGAGACCGAACGCCACCGCCAGGTTCGCCAGGAACACGCCCAGCGAGAGGAAGACCGTGATCCGCAGGACGCGGACGGCGACGTCTGCCAGCAGATCGACCAGCACAGGCACGGTCGGCCGTACGCCCGGCGCGCGCAAAGGGTCGTCGGTTCGACCGGAATGTTTTCCCTACTCGGCACCGTCCCGTTCTGCCATGGACGAGGGGGCGTCCGCGGTGATCGACGTACACTACGTCGATCTCCGACCGTCGGTGGCGTCGGCCGTCGAATCCGGGTTCGAGAGCGACCGAATCGCGGTCTCGACGGCTACCGACGCCGACCGGGCGCTGACAGCCCTCGGGGACGGCGCAGTCGACTGCCTGGTGGTCGTCTGCCGGGACGAGGACGACGGTTCGCTCGCGCTGGTCGAGAGGGCGGCGGCGACGGCACCCGAGGTCCCGCGGCTGGTCGTCACGGGCGGCACCGCCGGAATCGCCGAGGCCGCCCTCGGCGCGGGTGCGACCGACTGCGTGGTGGCCGACGACGAGGACCGACGGGTACTGTTACCCCATCGCATCCGGACGGCCGTCGAGAACGCCCAGGTCACACGCGAGACCCGTGCTGCCGCCGCCCGGTTCGAGTCGCTGACACAGAACACGAGTTTCGCCGTCCTGACGATCGACGAGGACAGTATCGTCCAGTACGCCAGCGAGGCTGTCGCCGACCTCTTCGGGTACACGCCCGCGGAACTCGTCGGCGAACCGCTCACGACGATCATGCCCGAGCGGTTCCACGACGCTCACCACGCGGCGGTCGCCGACTACCTCACCACTGGCGAGCGGGCGCTGGACTGGGACTGGATCGAGTTGCCCGGCCGGCACCGCGACGGCACCGAGATCCCACTGGGTGTCTCCTTCGGCGAGCGCGAGGCCGACGACGGATACCGCTTTACCGCCGTGGTTCGGGACATCTCCGAGCAGAACGAGCGGGTCGAACGGCTCGACCGACTGGCGACGGCACTCGAAGAGTCGATGGACGGGGTCGCACTGCTGGACGAAGAGGGCCGGTACGTCCTGGCCAACGAGGCCCACGCTGACATCTACGGCTACGACACCGACGATCTCGTCGGCGAACACTGGCAAATGCTGTACGACGAGGACCAGACCGAACAGTTCCGCGAGGAGGTCATGCCTACGGTCCAGCGGGACGGCGAGTGGCGCGGGGAGGCACGGGGTCGGCGGGCCGACGGGTCGACGTTCCCGCAGGAGCTATCGCTGACCCGGCTCGACGACGGCGGACTGGTCTGTATCGTCCGTGACATCACCGACCGGATCGACCGCCGCCAGGAACTCGAATCGGAGCGCCAGTTCGTCCGGGCGGTCATCGATACGCTCCAGGACGTCTTCTACGTGCTCGATACGGACGGCTGTTTCACCGAGTGGAACGACCGGATGGCCGAGGTGACCGGCTACACCGACGAGGAACTGGACGGGATGCCGGCAGTGAACGTCATCCCGCCCGAAGACCACGAGTACATCGCCGAGAACATCCACGCTGTCATCACCGAGGACGCCGACCGGACGCCCCGGTCGGCACTGCTGACCAAACAGGGTGACCGCATCCCCTACGAGTTCACCGGGAGCCAACTCACCGACGCCGACGGCGAGGTCATCGGACTGACGGGCATCGGCCGGGACATCTCGATGGAGACGCTGCGCGAACAGCGCCTCTCGGTGCTCTCCCGCGTGCTCCGACACAACGTCCGCAACCGACTCACGGTCGTGCTCGCACAGGCGGAACACATCGTCGAGACGGCCGACAGCGAGCCGTCCCGCGAGGGAGCCGAGCGGATACTGCGGGCCGGTTCGAAGCTCCTGAGCGCCGCTGAACAGGCCCACCGCGCCGAGACGCTGCTTCGGGATCGCCCGACGAAACAGCGGGTCGATCTCGTCGAACAGGTCCGGGCCGGACGCGAGCGCGCCGAGGCCGCTCCCGACCGCGTCGACCTGGCGGTCCCCGAGACCGCCCCCGTCGTCGCCACGCCGATCGTCGAGAGGGCCGTCGCCGAACTGCTGGAGAACGCGCTCACACACGTCTCCGATCCCACAGTAGAGGTACGGGTCGTCGTCGACGGGGAGACCACGCGGGTCGTCATCGCGGACGACGGGCCGGGACTCCCGGACCACGAGCGCGCCGCGCTGGTCGGGGAGGGGGAGACACCCCTGGAACACGGGACCGGCCTCGGCCTGTGGCTCGTCAACTGGATCGTCACGGCCTCGGGCGGTCGCGTCACCGTCCGCGAGGACCGCCCGGGGACTACCGTCGAACTCTCCTTCCCGACGGTCGAGTGACTACACGAGCAGCCGGACGACCCCGAACAGCACCAGCACGCCCAGCACGTCACAGACGTTCGTGACCACCGGGATCACAACGTCGTCGGGGTCGAGTTCGAACCGGTAGGCCGCGTAGGTCGTCACCGTCGTGACCAGCACCGCGAGCACGGCGAGCGTGACGCCGCTTACGGTCGCGACGGCGACGACGGTACCGGGGGGAAGGCGGGCACCGCCGAGGAGCGTCTGTAACAGCCACGCGCCCGCACCGACCAGCGGGAACACGGTCAGCGCCAGGGCGACGGTGGCGACGGCGTTCCCCCCGAGCCGGTCGTCGGCCGGCGAGAACGAGACCAGTCCAAGATGGACTGCCGTGGAGAGCCGGGAGGCGAGGACGCTCCCGAGGTTCCCGGCCATCCCGATGGTCACCGGGACCAACACGAGCAGCGAGGGGTACTGCAACAGCGTCCCTTCGAAGGTATCGAGTACCAGCCCGCTCCCCAACTCGATGGCGGTCAGGACCGCCAGGACGGGGAGCATCGTCCTGAGGATGCCCGCGACCGACCACTGTGTCTCGTGGCCGGACACGTCACCCCCCTCCCAGCGCCAACACCAGCCGCGTCGCCAGTAGCAGCGTCGCGATGCCGACCACGTCACCGGTCGTGGTCACGACGGGTCCGGCCAGCGTGTCGGGGTTCAGTCCCCGCCGATAGCCGACGAAGACGACCGAGACGACCGCGACCGTGAGTACCAGTCCGGAGACGAGACCGGCGATCAGCGCGATGCCGACCAGCGTCCCCAGCGAAGCGGATGGCCGACCCAGCACAGCGAGCAGAGCGACGGTCATCACGGCCGCCAGTCCGCTGACCAGGACGCCGTTTGCCAGGGCCGCCGAGACGGCCGCGTTGACCCGACGGTCCCCCGTCGAGAACTGTGGATCGATCAGCCCCTGGTGGAGCGCCGAGCCGAGCCGTGCCCCCAGCGAGCCGTAGACGTTCCCCCGGGTCGCCAGCAGCGCGGGCACCAGCACGAGCAGGCCAGCGACCTGCTCCAGTTCGGCGTCCATCCCGCCCAGGACGACGCCAGCGAAGAGGCCGCCGACGGCACTGAGCCCGAGGACGGGCAGCGCCTCCCGATAGGCCTCTGTCGCGACCTCGCGGACGGTCATTGTGGGTGGACACTGTGGCCATCGGCAAAAGGCCCGCGGTGCCGGCTCCCTCAGTCGCGGTCGACCCGGTGGAGGCGCCCGGCGTCGTCGAACTCGCCGTAGTCGCCGGTGTGGTACCACCCATCCTGTGTCGCGCTGACGGCGACGTCGCTGGTCTCCCAGTAGCTGTCGACGACGTGGTCGCCCCGGAAGAGGATCTCGCCGTCCTCGGCGATGGCGACTTCGGTGCCCGGCATCGGGCTCCCCAGCGCCTCGGGAGTGGCCGAGTCGTGTTCGACCAGACAGCCGACGCCGGTGAGTTCGGTCGCGCCGTACACCTGACTCACTGGGATGTCACAGCCCCAGAAGAAGTACAGTAGGTCCGCCGGCAGGGTCCCCAGCCCCGACAGCGCGTGCTCGACGTTGCCCAGGCCCAACTGCTCGCGGACCGGCCGGAGGACGAGCCGGGCGGCTGCCGAGTCCGTGAGCGAACTTCCGCCCACACCGCTGCGTGCCTCGCCGCGCTCGATCGCTGCTCCATCCGCTAGCCGGCGTTTCATCCTCCCGAGATCGTCGATACGGTCCTGGAACGTGTCGTGGAGGTGTTCGTACACGCGAGGGACGCCGACGAGGATCTCCGGTTCCACGGCCTGCAGTCCGTCGACGAAGTCGTCGGCCGGGAGATAGGCGGTGCCCGCACCGTTGTCCCAGAGGTAGTACGTCGCCACCCGTTGGAAGACGTGCGAGAGGGGCAACAGACAGGTCCCTGTCGCGCCCGGGGAGACGGGGAACTGGTGGCCCAGCGTCGCCACCGCCGCCAGCAGGTTCCGGTGGGTGATCGAACAGCCCAGCGGATCGGCGTCCCGGCCGATCTGGTGGACGACGGTCGCGATGTCGTCCGGATCGGCGTCGAAGCCGGGGAGGTCCTCGATCTCGGCCGTCGGGAGCGCATCCAATCCGAAGACGGTGTCGGCGACCTCCGTGACCGCCTCGCTGGCAGTGTCGTCGGTCACGAGGACGCTCACGCCGTCGGTCGTTTCGGTTGCGACCGCCCGCTCGTCGCTGAACGCCGGATAGATCGGCACCGAGATCAACCCCGCGAGATGGCAGGCAGCGTCGACGACCGACCACTCGTAGGACGGGGCTGCCCGGATGCCGACGGTCGTCCCCGGTTCGACGCCCGCATCGAGGAACCCCCCGGCGACCCGACGGGCGCGCTCGTAGAACGCCTCGAAGGTCCGCGTCTCGTACCCGGCGTCTGTCCGGACGTAGGCGACCGGTCGGTCGGCGTAGTCGGCTGCCCGGTCGGCGAGCCAGTCGGCCATCGTCCCGTGGGGGATCGAGACGGCACCGCCGACGTGGACGTTGCTACGGAGGACGACTGCCGTCTCGTCGGCGGGCGCCTCGTAGGTCCGATCACCCTCTCGTGTCGTGTTTAGTTTCCCGGGGCTGTACTCGTAGTCATCGGGGACGGACTCCCGGTAGTAGCCCGCGTATTTCTGGTCCTCGTCGCTGGCGGCGATGTGGGCGTCCAGCCAGTCACGGGCGAACTCCAGGACGTCCATCGTGATCGGCTCCCCGTTCTCGTGGCGCTCACGGAACTCGCTGACCGTCTGTGCGAACTCCTCGTGCATCTCCCGGTGGTTGTAGAAACAGTCCGCACAGTCCATCGCGTACCCACAGTCCTGCATGAACTCCTCCTCGTCGCCGAAGTGGTACTCCGTGTAGCGCTCCAGTTCCCGCAGGATGTCCCCGATCGCCTCCTCGGAGTGTCCCTCGTCCATCGCGACGTAGAGGTCGTTCAACAGACCAAAGAGGTGTTTGTGCTGCTCGTCGAAGCGGTCGATATCTGTACTGTACCGGTCGTCGATCCACTCGATGAACGTCTCGCCCGACCGAGATTCCATACGGATCTATTCGTCAGTGAATACAAAAAGCGGAGCCGGCGTTCCCAGGGGTTGAAAACGGTCGCCGACCGGTCGGACGCTCGTTCAGGGGGGCTCAGGTATCTCGTCCGCTACAGACCAGTACCGGTCGGTCGGTATCGAGGACGACACGCTGGGTAACACTCCCGAACAGCACCTTCCCCGTGGGCGTGCGCTTGCGGCCGGCGACGACGATCAGGTCGGCGTCCCGGTCGTCGGCCGTATCGAGGATGCCGTCCGCGGGGGTGCCCGTCGCGGACGCCAGCGAGACGTCCAGTCCGTCCGCCTCCAGCGTCTCGCGTGCCCGCTGGACCGCGGGAACCTCGTCGACGGCCCCGCTCTCCTCGGGGTCGTCGAACGTGTGTTGCAGCGTCACGTGGACTGTCTCGTCCGCGAACGGCATGTCCAAGATCTCCTCGGCTTGGATGCGAGCCCGGTCCTCGTTGTCGTCGATACCCATGACGATCTCGTACATACGTGAATCGAGGGGCCGCTCCCTCCTGATACTACTGGTCGTCCCGACGCCCGGACCGAAGCGTTGACCCGCCAGGCTCCCCCAGCGGAACCCAATGGCCGAGCCACAGGTCCTACTGACCAACGACGACGGCATCGACGCGCCCGGACTGGCGAGCGTCTACGAGGAACTGTCTGCGGTCGCCGAGGTCACGGTCGTCGCGCCGAGCGAGAACCAGAGCGGCGTCGGACGGACCCGCAGCCACCGGACTGTCCGGGAGTCACACCCCTGGGGGTACGCCCTGGCCGGGACGCCCGCAGACTGTGTCGCCTACGGGCTCCGCGGGCTAGAGACCGAGTTCGATCTGGTCGTCTCGGGCTGTAACCACGGCCCGAACGCCGGCAACTACCTCGTCGGGCGCTCGGGGACCGTCGGCGCTTGCATCGAGGCGGCATTCCTCGGAACGCCGGGGGTCGCCGTCTCGGCGTACCACGGCGAGGACTTCTTCGTCTCTCCGCCGGCGTCCTACGACTTCGACCGGCCGGCCCGGGTCACCCGCGAGGTCGTCGTGCGCGCGCTCTCGGCGGCCGCCTTCGACAGCGCGGACATCCTCAACGTCAACGTCCCCGTCGACGTGGCCGACCCGCCGATGCGCCTGACCGATCCCCACCACGACTACGATCTGGTCGTCGATCACGAACCGGCCGCGGACGCCGAAGACGGCGATGCGTCGGCGGCCGTCGGAGCCGACGGCGATACGGGCGACATCGCGCTGCGGGACGTGGTCTGGCCCGAGACCGTGGGCTGGGAGAACCCCTTCGGAACCGACGCCGCTCTCGACGAGCGCTACCCCGTCGGGAGCGACCGCCGGGCGCTCGTCGACGGCGAGATCAGCGTCTCGCCGCTGTCGGTCCCCGTCTCGGAGGTCTCGGACCCGACGCTCGACGAACTGGTCGCCGGGTTCAACGAGAACGAGGCCGCCCGCCGTGCCGGTGGAAACTGATTATAGGGTCGCGCCCCAACGCCCGGTATGGCATTCGATCGGAACGTCGGCGGGATCGACCGCCTCGGCCGCGCACTGCTCGCAGTCGTCCTCACCGTTGTCGCGCTGCGTGCCCTGACGAGCGGGCGCCGAACCACTGGCCTGCTGGCCGGTCTGGGTGCCGTCGGTGCCGGGTTCAACGCGACGACCTGTTTCTGCGGACTCAACGCCGCGCTCGGGATCGACACGACGAGCGACGGGGAGTGACCACCCCTCCTATTTGACGGTCGCCGTCGAACCACTCCGCATGCACGTCAGTCGGGACCGGGTCAAGCGGGTGTTGCTGGCCATCGTCCACGAGGTCAGAACCGAGAAGATCACGTTTCTCGCGGGATCGATCGCCTATCACGCCTTCCTCTCGATCCTCCCGCTGTTGTTGCTGTTGCTGGCGATCATCCAGCAGACGCGGTCGATCGCCCTACGGGACTCGATCGTCCAGATCATGCAACTCGTATTGACGAGCCAGGCCAGCGACGTGATCCAGCAGGGGTTGGCACAGGCTGATACGTCGGTGTCGCTGCTCGGCGTCGCGATCCTCGTCTGGGGTGCCCTGCGGATCTTCCGCGGGCTCGACACCGCGTTCTCGGACATCTACGAGACGGAGAGCGCGAACACGTTCGTCGACCAACTGGGCGACGGCCTGCTGTTGCTCGTGACCGTCGCGCTCGCGATCGTCGGCGCCAGCGTGCTGGGGGGTCTCTTCGCGGTCAGCGGCGACGGGCTGCTCGCGGGGGTGCTCCGACGTGCCGTCACGGCCGCCGGACTCTTTCTGGTCTTCTATCCGATGTACTACATCTTCCCGGACGCGGACTGCTCGTTCGCCGAGGTGGTCCCGGGGACGGCCTTCGCCGCCGTCGGGATCGCCGTCGCACAGGTCGTGTTCACCGCGTTCAAGTCCGGCAGCGCCGGCGGGAACCTCGTCGCGAGCATCCTCGTGTTGCTCACCTGGCTCTACGTCGTCGGACTGGTGATCCTGCTGGGGGTCGTGATCAACGCCGTCCTCTCGAACCGCTCGAAGGACGTCGACATCGAACCGGTCATCGGCGGGGTTCCGCGGCGAAAGGGCTCGACGGAGGCGGCGGTCGACCGGGGGACGCTGCTGGCGGAGCTAGACACCCTCTCCGAACGGCTCCGCCAACCCGGCGAGCCCGTCCGGATCGAGGTCGACGGCCGGACCGTCGTGCTCGAACGGCCACAGGCAGCACACGTCGACCGCACCAGCGCCGTCTTCGGGCTGGATAGCTCGGTGGGCCTGACGCTGCGGTGGTGGCCCGACACCGACGGCACAGAGTGAGCCGCGTTCGCCGAACCAGCGAACGCGCCTCCCCTTTTTACTGACGGGCGGCAGTACGGGCGAGCGTGGCCGGTGACTGTGACCCCGCCGACGTGTTCGCCCTCCTCGACGACGAGTACGCGCGCTCGCTGCTCGCCGCCACGAGTCACGAACCCATGACAGCACCCCAACTCAGCGACCAGTGTGAGATGTCCCTCTCGACGGTGTACCGACGGCTCGACCAGCTCGAAACCTGTGGCCTCGTCGTCGCCGAGACGATCCCCGACCCGGACGGCGACCACACCAAGACCTACGAGGCCCACCTCGACGAACTCCTCGTCAGCTTGGAGGACGGGGAGTTCGCGGTCAGCCTCTCGACGGCTTCGACGACCGCGGAGTTCGCCGACGCCTTCACCGACCTCTGGGAGGGGCTGTGATGCAGGTGGCTGGTATCCCGACCGACGTCTGGTGGCTCTTCGGCCGTGGGCTGATGGCGCTGTCGCTGGTGGTCGGGCTCGGTATCTTCGGACTCGCGTTCTACGGCTACCGCCGCAACGACAGCCGCTCGATGCTGTTTCTCGGGAGTGGTATCGTGACGCTGACCGTCTTGAGTTGGGCTGGGACGGTCTTCAGCGCACGGTACGTCGCCCCCGCTGTCATCCCAACTGTCAGCAGTCTGTTCGACCTCGCCGGGATGGCGATGATACTGTACGCGATTGTCCTGGCTCGCAGAGAATAGCCTGCCGTCAACACGCCCCGAATCCGCCCGGTATCGAACCGTTGTTCAGTCCCCGAACGGACCGCCGGGACCGCCCATGCCGCCCATACCGCCACCGCCGCCACCGCCGCCCTGTTGCATCTGTTTCATCATCCGTTCCATGTCGCCGTCGCCCATCCCCTGGAACTGCTTGAGCATCTGTTCCATCTGGCGGTGTTGGTCGAGCAGTTCGCGCACCCGCTCTTCGGGCTTGCCCGATCCCCGAGCGATGCGTTCGGTCCGGGACTGGCCGACGACGCGGGGGTTCTCCATCTCCGCTTCGGTCATCGAGTCCATGATGACGTCGAAGTCCTGCATCCGCTCCTGGGTCACGTCCATCGCGTCGTCCGGGAGCTGGTCCATGAGCCCCCCGCCCAGGCCCGGGATCATGTCCATCACCTGGTCCAGCGGCCCCATGTTGTTCATCGTCTGCATCTGCTTGCGCATGTCCTTGAGGGTGAACGCACCCTCCATCATGTCCTCGGGGTCCCAGTCCTCTTCCTCCTCGCCCGTCTCCTCCATCGCCCGCTCGACGCGCTCGGTGAGTTGCTTCAGGTCGCCCATCCCCAGCAGCCGGGAGATGAATCCGGAGGGCTCGAAGCGCTCGATGTCCTTGACCGTCTCCCCCGAGCCGAGGAAGGCGATGGTCGAGTCGGTCTCGTTGACCGCGGCGAGCGCGCCCCCACCTTTGGCCGTCCCGTCGAGTTTGGTGATGACGACGCCGTCGATGCCGATCGAGGCCTCGAAATCGGCCGCCTGGCTCTTGGCGCTTTGCCCCATCGCCGCGTCCAGGACGAGCAGGTTCCGGTCCGGGTTCACCGCCTGCTCGATACGCTCGATCTGGTCGATCAGCTCCTGGTTGAGCCCGTCACGACCGGCCGTGTCGACGATGCGGACGTCGGCGTCTTTCGTCGCTTCCAGACCCTCCCGGGCGATCGTCACGGGGTCGTCCTCGTCGGGGTCGCCGTAGAAGTCGACCTCGGCGCGGTCGGCCATCTCCTTCGATTGGTCGTAGGCACCGGGGCGGTCGGTGTCGGTCTGGATGATCGCCGGGCGCAACCCCTTCGTCGAGAACCACCACGCCATCTTGGCGGCGGTGGTCGTCTTCCCCGACCCGTAGAGGCCGGCGAGCATGATCGTCTGCTCTTCGAGTGGGAGGTCCGTCGACTCCCCGACCATCTCGACCAGTTCCTCGTAGACGATCCGCAGGACCCAGTCCCGTGGTGTCGTGCCGGCCGGCGGCTCCTCGTCTAACGCACGGGTCTCGATGTTGTCCGAGAGTTCTTGGACGAGGCTCACGTCGACGTCGGCCTGGAGCAGCGACCGCTGGATCTCCTTGACGATGTCCTCGATGTCCTCCTCGGAGAGCCGTGACTTCCCCCGGAGGTCGTCTAACGTCCCCCTGAGTGAACTGCCGAGATTATCGAGTACCATTGTTATCCCGAGGTACGCAACCGCACCGGTAAAGGCTTGTTGTCACACCGTGACGAACCGAACTCGGTTTCCGAAGGCTCAAGCCCCCGAACCGACCAGCGGGGGACATGGACGCGGCCGCCGGTCGGTTCGTGTATCTGCTGGGGATGCTCGCGGTGGGCGTCGGCGCCCGCTCCCTCGGGCTCCTCGACGAGCACCGGCGCGACCGGCTCAACGCTCTCGCCTTCTACGTCGTCCTCCCGTCGCTGATCTTCGTCTCGACGTACGACCGGGCGCTGGCGACGCTGTTGTCGCCGGAACTCGTCTTCGGCGTCTTCGTCGTCCTCTTTGCCACCGTCGGTCTGGCCTGGCTGATCCACCGCCGGCGGAGCCGGACCGATCGCCGCGGGGTCGCGGTCGTCCAGTCGTACCACTCGAACCTGGGGTATCTGGGGCTGCCCCTCGTCGCCGCGACCTTCGGCCCCGACGCCACCGCGACCGCCGGCCTCCTGCTCGGCCTCGTCACGCTCACACAGGTGCCCGTCACGGTCTGGGTGCTGGTCACCGTCGCCGACGCGGAGGTGTCGGTACTCGATCAGGTGCGCGAACTGGTCACCAACCCCGTGCTGATCGCCCTGGCGCTCGGTATCGTCGTCGCGTGGTTCGGTCTCGGCGTTCCCGCCGCCGTCGTGACGCCCCTCTCGCTCGTGGGCGAGCTAGCGCTGCCGGTCGCGCTGATCCTCGTCGGCTCGGCACTGGAACTCGACCAGTCCATCGTCGACCCAACGGCGACGGCGAGCGTCGTCGCGCTCAAACTCTGTTGGATGCCCCTTGCGGCCTGGCTCACCTTCTCGACGCTGGGGGTCGATTCGGCCGTCTTCACTGCGAGCGTCTTCATGCTGGGGATGCCCACGGCCGTCTCGACGTTCGTCTACGCGACGGAACTGGGCGGGGACGCCGAGTTCGCCTCGCTGAACGTCTTCGCGACGACGCTTGCCTCGGTCGGAACCTCGTTCGTCCTCATCCTCCTGCTGGGGTGATCGTGGGGGAACTGGTTTCTCCCGGGCGACGCAAACCCAGCTATGGCCTACCACACGCTCGATCCCGATGCCTTGCCCGAGACCGACGACTACCCCTGTGACCGGCGGGGGCTCTCCGACGCCGCCGAGTTACACGCCTTGCACGCCGCAACCTACGCCATGGACCCAGGCGAGCAGTTGCCCCGGACGTATCACTACCACGAGCAACGCGAAGAGCTGTTCTACGTCCTCGACGGGACGCTTCACGTCGAGACACCCGACGGGGAGTTCGTCGTCCCCGCCGACCAGGTATTCGTCGCCGAGCCGGAGAGCGCCCACCGGGCGTACAACCCCGCGGACGCCGACGGTCCAGTCCGGGTGCTGGGCGTCGGCGCCCCCAAGACCGACATCGCATTCCCCTACGACCCCGACGAGTGACGCGCCTGTGACTCGATGAGAGTAGGTTTTTGCCCCCTCCCTGCGCACCCGCAGCTATGACGAGCAAACAGGAGACCCAGCAGCGACTCATCGACAGCGGCGTCACAGCCGTCCTCCGTGGCATCCCCGAGGACCAGATGGTCGACGTAGCGACGGCGATCCACGAGGGCGGGGTCACCGCGCTCGAACTCACCGCCGACGCCAAGCGGTGTTCGGACATGATCGCCGCCGTCGACAAGGAACTGGACGACACGGACGCCGTCATCGGTGCCGGCACCGTCATGGACGCTGCCGCGGCCCGCAACGTCATCGAGGCCGGCGCGGAGTTCGTCCTGGCCCCGAACCTCAACGAGGACGTCATCGACGTCTGCAACCGCGAGGGGGTCGTCTGTATCCCCGGCGTGATGACGCCGACCGAGGCCGCCCAGGCGATGGAGGCCGGTGCGGACATCCTGAAGATGTTCCCCGCCTCGACGGTGGGGCCGGGTCACATCGGCGCGCTCCAGGGACCGCTCGGCGACGTGCCGATCATGCCCACCGGCGGCGTCTCGACGGACAACGTCGCGGACTACTTCGACGCCGGCGCGGTCGCGGTCGGGGCCGGCTCGGCGCTGGTCGACTACGAGGCCATCGAGAACGACGACATGGACGGCGTCCGCGAGAGCGCCGCCGCGTTCGTCGAGGCCGTCGAGGCCGCCCGCGAGTAGGGAACCCGAATTCTGAAGAAACCCCGCTGCCAACGCTCCCTCAATGCACGTAAGCATCGTCGGCAGCGGCTACGTCGGGACGACGGTCGCGGCCTGTCTCGCGGACTTCGGCCACGAGGTCACGAACGTCGACATCGACGAGGGGATCGTCGCCGCCATCAACGACGGCGAGTCGCCGATCCACGAACCGGGGCTGGACGAACTCGTAGCCGAACACGGCGGCGACCGCCTGCAAGCGACGACCGACTACGGCGTCGTCCCGGAGACGGACCTGACGATGCTCGCGCTCCCGACCCCCTCGAACGAGGACGGGAGCATCGACCTCGCCTACATGGAGGCCGGCGCGGAATCCGTCGGCAAGGCTCTGGCCGCCGCCGAGACCGGCGACGACCCCCACCTCGTCGTCACCAAGTCGACGGTGATCCCGACGACGACCGAACGGCGGCTCGCGCCGGCGATCGCCGACGCGGGCCTCGAACGCGGTACCGACTTCCTGGTCGCCTCGAACCCCGAGTTCCAGCGGGAGGGAACTGCCGTCGAGGACTTTCGCAACCCCGACAAACTCGTCTTCGGCGCCGACGACGACCGCGCGTTCGCAACCTTACGGGATCTGTACGCGCCGCTGGTCGCGGCTGCCGACGACGAGGTCCCCGTCGTCGAGACCGGCATCGCCGAGGCCGAGATGATCAAGTACGCCAACAACACGTTCCTCGCGAGCAAGGTCAGCCTCATCAACGACATCGGGAACATCTGCAAGGTGTTCGGCGTCGACGCCTACGAGGTCGCCGAGGCGATCGGGCTGGACGACCGCATCGGCGAACAGTTCCTCCGCAGCGGCGTGGGGTGGGGGGGTAGCTGCTTCCCGAAAGACACGGATGCGATTATCGCTGCGGCCCGCGAACGCGGCTACGACCCGGTCGTCCTCTCGGCGGCAGTCGAGCTGAACGACGCCCAGCCCGGCCGACTCCTCTCCTTGCTCGACGACCACGTCGACGTCTCGGGCAAGCGCGTGGCCGTTCTGGGACTGGCGTTCAAACCTGGAACCGACGATATCCGGAACACGCGGGCGGTCCCGATCATCGAGGGCCTTCTGGAGCGGGGTGCCGACGTGGTCGCCTACGATCCCGTCGCCACCGAGAACATGCGCGAACGGTATCCGGACATCGAGTACGCCGACTCGGCGGCAGCGGCACTGGAGGGGGCTTCGGGCGCGGTCGTCGTCACCGACTGGGACGAGTTCGCGGCGCTGGACGACGAGTTCGACGCGATGGCCGATCCCGTCGTCGTCGACGGCCGACGGATCGTCGAACCCCGTGACGGCATCACCTACGAAGGGCTGACCTGGTAGCTGAGGGATTCACGCCGTCGAGGCGTGCTCACGGCTCGCCGAGACGTACCGGTCGAGCAGGAAGACCGCGACTGCGACGCTCACCGCGACGACCGTGACACGGCTATCGGACGTGACGTAGAGGCTCGGCGTCGGCGGTCGCCAGTAGATCGGATACAGCCAGAAGTTGCTCCGTCCGTCGGCGAACACCCGAAGCCCGTCGACGACGAGCGCGCTGGTGCCACCGAACAGCAACGCGGCGTACGCACGACGACGTAATCTATCGCCGAACAGCAGGCTGATCGCCGCTCCGATGACGAGCACGCCGGCCAGCGAACTGATCGGCGACCAGGTGAAACCGTGGCCGATCGCCTGCTCGACCGTCTTCGAATCGAGGACGATGGCTATCTTACTCAGATCGGGAATCGCGGCCCCGCCCATCGCGACGGGAACCCAGCGCCGGTCGAACTCGACGCGCCAGCCCGCGATCGTGAGGAGCACGTACGGAACGAGGACGTGCGTGAGCAACTCAGCCATCGCTGTCCTCCCTGGGGACGAACGCCCACTGGGACAACTCCGGCCGCCAGCGCCGGAAGAAGGCCACGAGGACCAGCACGGCACCGACCGCCGAGGTGGCGTACTTGACGGTGGCCGACGAACCCACGGGGTTGACGACGACGACGTTCGTGGCTTCGATCGTCTGTCCGGGTCCGAGCGTCCCGTACACCTGTACGGTCCCGCCTGGCTCGACAGCGGCGTCGAACTCGGTCACGGAGAGTTCGAGCGTCCCTTCCGTCGTTTCGAGTCGAATCACCGCTGTCCCGTTGGCCGGATCGACTGTCCGAACAGTTCCCCACAGGAGCGTCGTCTCGCCGACGAACTGCTCGTAGTCGGCAGCGATGTCGTCACCACGCGGATACGGCCAGTGTTGCTCCGACTGCGGTCGGTCCATTCCCGCGTGCAGTCCCATCCCGAACACCAGCCCGACGAGGACTACGATCGCTACGACACGACGAGGGGTCGTCCACTCCACGGCGAGAGGTGAACGCGGTCCCGATTAGCTGTTACGCTCTGGCGGCCGTCCGTCACTCCCGCTGTTTCGGAAGGATTAAAAATATCACCGCCGTCGGTCTAGTTGCTATCGCACGGGCCGGTGGGGTAGCCTGGTATCCTTCGGCCTTCGGGTGGCCGTAACCGCGATTCGAATTCGCGCCGGCCCATTTTCATCCTACTTCGCACCGACGAGTGTCGCAAGGAGCCCGTAGTAGCGTATCAATGTCGGCGACGAGGATTCAGTTTCCCAACACACGAGCGGTCTATCTGTCGGTAACAGTGTGTTGAGCATCCGCTGCCGGTGTCTCGATAAAAAACGGAAAAGCAGCGAGTCAGTTATGCTTCGGGACCGGAGTCCTGGCCGAGCGTGGCCGAGGAGTCGCCTTCAGCGGACTCATAGATAACTCGGATATCATAGGTTCCGTCCGGAGCGGCCGAGGCAGGACCAGTACCGTCGATAGTAATTCCTTGGCCAGCACTGACTTCAGTGCCACCACCACCGAAATTACTCCATTGCAAATTCGCGTTGGTAGCGCTACCCGAAAGCCGTCCACGGATGTACAGTTCGTCTCCGTTAATCGTGTCACCGCCGTCGTGGGTAACACTCAACGAGTTAGGGCTTCCAGTCTCGTAGTCGAACGAGAAGCTGGCCTGTGGCGTGGCGTTCTGTGTCTGGTCCCCGAGCCCGAGGACGAACGATGCGATTACTGCAGCGAGGATGACCGTGATCGCGACCATCAGGATGACGCCGATAACCGGCGAAACGGCATCATCGTCGTTGAACAGTTGCTTCAGATCCATTACACTCCCACCGTAGACGGTGATTATTATAAAGTAATAGCTCGTTTCACACAGAATCGGCAGTTCAAGCGGCTCTTGGGTGGTTTCAGCGCCGTCTTGAAGACCTGTGGAGACCACGGTCTCCCGTATCTCAACTGATATCGTGCGTTCAAAACCCGGTGTGGTGGCTGTCTTACCCGATATTCCGGCGTCTATCCGCGATTTCGAGCCGGTGCTGTGACGAGGCGTCCTCACGTGTTGGCGGTGTCGCTCTCACTGGCGAGATCCCCTGCTGTGAGTGTTCAAGCCCCGATTGAATCCCTATCGCTATCGGGTCGAAACACTTGAAAACGGCGGTGAAAACCACTCGTGGCGGCGAATACGGCTTTTCGTGGCTGTGGGCGCTTGCTCGCATCTCAGAACGGCTACGGGGGCTGGCAGTCGATTCGAAACCGGTGGGGACGGGCCACCTGGCGAGGGTGGGCCACGAGCCCCAGAGAGTGACGGACGGCGCGTGGCGTCATGTAGACCAGGCGCCGAGGGTCGGACAGCTGGCGGTCGGGCCCCGGCCGTAACGCTGGGGGGCGATCGGGAGGGGATACGGAGCGGGAACCGGGACCCAAGAGTACGGTGTGAGGGGTCCGAAATAAGTTTTCTGAACCCTGCAAACGATGGCGGACGAGTCCCCTCAGTCTATCCGGATGCTTCTACCGGGACCTCGGGTTCAGTACGCACTGTGAAAGCACTGCAGACCCGATCACACGACTACAACGCGATCGATGTGTACATTCTTTCGATCGTTACTATAGCCACGCCGGGCGCCAAGACAAGCGGGACGAGGGGGCAACTGTACCGAGACCAAATGTCCCTCTGAAGCCTTTGAGCGCGACTTCTCGGAGCGGTCCGGTGGTCGTGGTCAAAAGCGGGCACGAGTCCCGCTGGGTCTCTCGACCGCGCGCGGAGCAGCTTTGTACCCCTGCCCCTGCTCGCTGTCCTCGACGAGACCCACGTGTACAGAGACAGATGCGATTGTTGGTAGTTTCGGCTCCGTGATCGCCGAAGTAACCACGGGAACGGACCGTCGAGCAGTACTGCGACGGGGCGCGCTCGACCCGTTTCGGATCGTTGCGCTGGGGCTCGGGGAGGCCCCCGTGACGATATCGTCGCACTCGCTGTCCGGACCCTGGAGGGTGGCACGGAGCGGCCGACGACGGCTGCAGGAGCCGAGGCCGCAGTCGAAGACTGAGAAAACTGCCGCTATCGTGACGGTTGAACCGAGCCAGGGACCGATCGCACCGGTGTCGTGCGACCGGGTGTGCAGCGGGGTTCACTGGCTACGATAGAAGACGACAGCGTCAGACGTCGCGACCACAGGAGAGGCAGACTGTCGGCAGCCAGGGTTTGTCTTCGTGGACTGGCTGTTCTCCGTTGCAGTGTGAGCAGAACTCGGTTTTCGTCGCCATCGGATAGCCATATGTTACCATGGTTGTTAAAGATTAGCGTGCAGACAGGTATTGCGGTCGACGCCCGACGCTCGGACCGTGTCGATGCACGTAAGTCGGCGCTGGGCGATCACAGCGTATGCGCCAGTTCGTCGTCGTCGGCCACGACGCGCCGACAACGCCGGAGTTCTCGCTCGACGACCTCGCAGGTGGAGCCGGCCGTCTCGACGTTCTTTGCCGGTGTGTCACGAGCGCGTTCTTCCTGAGCCACGCCATTCGGGAGGCCGTCAGGACACACCTGGTCCTGGCCGACGAGTACACGATCACCTTTGAGGGTGCCGACCTGCGTCGGCTCAACCCCGACGAGCGTTCGACGGCCGCACTCGTACGCAACGCGCTCGAAGAACGCGAGGAGGCTATCGGCCATATTCCGGTCGAGACCTCACCGGGTGTCTCGCTCGTCCGACGTGGATTCGAGGGGACGATCGAGGCCGTCGCCGACGAGGGGACGGTCGTCCAACTCCACGGTGACGGCGACCCAGTCGTCGACGTGGCGACGCCGACAGCTCCCGTCTTCGTCCTCTCGGACCACCACGATTTCCGCGAGACGGAGGCCGAGATGCTGGCCGAGTACGCCGACGAACGGGTTTCGCTCGGTCCCGAACGGCTCCACGCGGACCACGCGATCACCGTCGCGCACAACTATCTCGATACGGACGGGTTCACGACGTACTGACACGCCTGGGGCCGGAAGACATATGCCCTGCTCCCCATAGAAGGGCGGTATGCTCGCGTCTCCCGCTCCGTGTGCTATCGCCTCCGCCTGCGTGAGGCCACACGGATGACCGACGACCCTACCGGGCGAGTCGACCGTCGAACAGTACTCCGAACAGTCGCAGGTGTCGGCGGCGCGGCCCTGGCCGGCTGTCCCGGGACCGCTCCACAGTCCGACGGGCCGACGGTCCAGGTGACCGACGGCGGCGGAACGGGGACACAGTCCCCCGATTCCGACCCGTATCTCGACCTCGTCCGGACGTACGCCCCGACGCTGTACTTCGACACCGACGAACGGTGGTTCCCGACCGACCCGCGGCCCTACACGAGCGAGCGCGACGGCGAGACGATCGTCGACGGCTTCGACGCCTTGGACGGCTACCACGCCGAATCCGAGCCCGGAGAGCCGCCTGCGCCGACCGCCTTCTACAACGTCGTCGAATACGAGGACTCACCGTTGGTGGGACTCCAGTACTGGCTCTACTCGGCGTTCGATCAGTTCACGACGAACTTCCACTGGCACGACTGGGAGGTCCTACATGTCTTCGTCGACACCGACACCGGCGAGCCACAGCTGTACGTCGCCAGTTCGCACTCCCGGAAGGTCCCGAACAACGAGTTTCTCGACCCCGAACCCGAACAGGTCCCCCGTGTCCTCTCGGAGTTGGGCTCACACTCCAGTGCGCTGTCCGTCAACGACGTCCCCGACCAGTTCCAACGGCTCCCGACCGACGGGGGCCTCGCCGACATCACGAACAGCGCGCTCGAAGGGATCGAAGACGTGGCGTCGATCCCGGTCGCCTACGGGCTGCCCCGCGACGAGGGATCGCGACTACCCTACGTCGTTCCGGAACTCGACGGGGAGCCGCTGTACGAGCACGACCGGCTCCCGAACGTCGACCGGGCTGCACTGGTTCCGCCCGCGCTGACCGTCCGATCGTTCACGGACCTCTCGGAGCCACCGGGGGACCTCCCGCGACGGGAGAACGGACTGGCCTTCGCTCACAGCGGCCGCGACGTGTCCGCCGACATCGACTACGATCTGGTACCCACGACAGAGATCGAGCACATTACCGACTTCACCGGTCCGCAACTGAGTTTCGAGTTCAGCGTCCCGGAGGCCGTCGAGGACGCCATCGCCGGCCACATAACGACGACGGGTGCGCCGTGGGGACAGCCGCGCTACCAGAACCCGGCGGCCGACATCACGGAACCGAACCACCGGCAAGCACTGGCACAGCGGTACGACGCGATCGGCGCTCCAGCACCCGGAACGGTCGTGTTCGGGAAAGTCGCGGAGACCGTCGCCTCCCCGGACGCCCCCGAGAACTCCGGCGTCCGCACCGAACCGACGTCCTACGAGGCGGTCGCGCTGTTGGAGAGCGAGCCCGAAGCCGTTCCGACCTTCGGAGGGACGGCAGTCGTCCGTGACGTCCCGGCAGGGGAACACCGCTTGACGGTCAACGCCGCCGGTACCGCACCGCACAGCGAACGGATCACCGTCGAGGAGAGCGGGGGACCGACCGTCGCCGGCGTCGACGGACAGATCCCGCTGGTCGCCAACGCCGACGCGACGAAGGTCACCGTCGATCCATCACAGGCCGACAGCGAGTTGACTGGCCTGGCTCTCCTCGACGACTTCGCTGGCCGGCTGTACGACGCACCGCTGACCGGACCCGACGCCGTCTACGTCCACAGCGGCGGTGCCTACACGACCGAAGTCCGGGACACCGACGACGCGGTCGGGGCGTTCCGCGTCAATCCCGCGGTCGACGCCACGTCGGTCGCTATCGAGAACCCGAAGACCGGCAAGGCCTCGCTAGCCAGGTTCCTGGCGGCGATCGCCTCGGAGACGGAGGCGGATATCGCGGCTGCGGCCGACATCGAGAGCGGCGATCTCGACACCGACGACGCGGTGGACGCCGTCGACGAGGTGGTCTCCGGGAACGGTGACGTGACCGGCCAGGCCAACGCTATCCGTGGGCTGACACAGGCGCTCGCGTCGGTCGCGTCGGCAGCAGGGAAAGCTGCCGACAGGGCAGCGGCCGGCGATCGGGCGGGCGCGGACAACCAGCTCAGGGGTGTCTCCAACGCGCTCGAACAGGTCGGCGAACGGCTGTCGGTCGCACGCTCGGCGCTCCCCGACGAGATCGGCAACGCCGCCGACAGACGGCTCGACGCGGCGACCCGCCGCGCCGAGCAAGCACGGCAGCAGTCGAAGCTCTAGTCCCGCCGCCAGCGCCCACACCGAGCGCGGAGACAGCGAGCCGACCGTCGAACCCGGCCGAGACGAACGATCACTCGCGGACAGTCACCCACAGCGGCCCGACCCACGCCATGCCACCGTCGGCCTGGACGACCCGGAGGTAGTAGCAGTCGTCCTCGGTTCCGCGTTCGTCGTCGTAGGCCATGCCGGTCACCGGTTCGTCGTCGGTCAGCGTCGCCGTCAGGGTAAACGACTCCAGGCCCGCGTCCGGATCGGTGGTTCCCTCGACTGTCGCCCACACCCGGTTGTTCTTGACGACCTCGATCACTTCGATCGGGGCGGTCCCGGCCACGTCGATCGAGAGGGTCCGCGGTGCCGTGGGATCGTCGATCTCGACGGTCGAACCCGCTTCCCCGACAGAGATTCCGCCGAGCGAAAAGTCGACGAGGATTCGATCTGGCTGTGTGGTCCCGTAGACCCGACGGGTCGAGAGCGCGTCGAAGACGCCGTCCCGGGTGTGGCTCTCGGCCCGGAACGCCGTCAGACCGCCGGGATGGCTCGGCTCGTTCCAGACCCGCCAGATGTGGCCCCACCCGATCCCGTCCTCCCGCCACTCGGCGAGGCTGGGGAGGTGTGGCTTCGTGTGGACCAGCGAGTGGCCGGGATGGGGGCCGTGGTAGTCCGACCCGGCGAGCATCCCCACACGGTTGCCCAGTGCGAGGGCGTCCCGAACGTAGTGGCCGTCCTCGTCGATCTCGCCGGAGCCCATCGTCACCGGTCGACGGTTGCCCTCGCGGCCGGGGTACTCGCTGGAGCCCCACTGTGAGTACACCTCCACGAGCGGGGCAACCTCGTCGTCGTAGTCGACGCCGGCGAAGTCGAACGGGTACATCGATTCCGCCGGGTGGTGTGAGATCGCGACGGCCTCGTTGTCGCACTCGGCGTTGTACTCCCGGAGCCGGTCGAACAGTTTCTCGTAGGTGTTGCTCCGGGCGGCCAGGGAGTCGAACAGCACTGCCCCGTCGGTATCGCGGAAGTAGACGTTGACGTGACCGCCCACGTGGGGCTGTTTGGTCCACTCGTAGGCGAACAGGGTGACGAACTCGCCCGGGTCGTCGAGCCGATCCGTCCGGGCTTTCATCTCCTGGAAGTTCGAGCGGTCCATGAGCCAGCGCTGGAGCTGTGGCGGGATGAAAAACCCCATCGTGTCGTGGTCCGTGTAGGCGACGACGTCGAGCGCCATCACGTCCCGGCCGAACCGCATCCCCTTCGACATCGACCCCGCGCCGTCGGAGAACCGCGAGTGGAGGTGGATATCGCCCCACAGCGTCCGCCTGTCGGGTTCGGACTCGTGGACGCGGATCGGGTTGGTGTGAAACTGCCGTCCGGTCACTTCGTCGGTCAGCGTCAGGTAGTGGGTCCCCGGGCTGGCAAACGACAGGCCGTCGACCGTGGCGTACCCGTCGTCCTCCCGCTGGAGCGCCACGCGGTCCGGGACCGTCGCCCGGTCGTCCGTCGCGGTCACCCGGAACCGTCGGTCTGCAGCGTGCAGCCGCTCGTACTCGTCCCAGAGCTGGACCGTCACGGTGACCGACTCGTCGACGACGGCGTCGGAGGGCACGATCGCGTGTACCCGGTCGAACCGGCCGGTTCGACTGGCCAACAGCTCCCCGACCGATGGGCGTCGCTGCGTGAACACCCGGAGGACTTCGGCGAACTTCGCGAGGACCGACATACCCGTACGGAGACGGCCACAGCGGAAATGCGTGCCGGCGCTACGCGCCGAGCCAGCGGGCCAGCGCGCCCGCCAGCACCACGAGCGCGCCGGTGATGAACGTTCCCGGAAGCGGGAGGACGAACAGACCGATACCGAGCAGGACGACTATCGTCGATATTCTCATGCACCGACAGTTCCGCCGCCGCACGTGTACCTCTTGTGGCACCGCCGACCGTTACGGGTTTGCCACCGGCGGACACACCACGAACCATGACGGACGACCTCGCCTGGGAGACGCTGGCTGCCGAGACCGCCTACGACTGTCCGGGGTTCGACGTGGTTCACGAGGACGTGCGACTCCCGGACGGGACCGAGACCGACTTCGATTACCTCCGGGAGGGAGACAGCGTCGTCGTCCTCCCGTTCACGCCCGAGGGTGCGGTGGTCGTCATCGAGGAGTGGCGGCAGGCCGTCGGTCGGGTCAATCGGGGTCTTCCGGCCGGAAGCATGGAAGCCGACGATCCGGACCCGCGGGCGGCCGTCGACCGGGAGTTACGCGAGGAGACCGGCTACGAGGCCGGGAGCGTCGAGTTCCTCTACACCGCCGAACCGGCGAACGGCTACGCCGATTCAGTGTTCCACTACTTCCTGGCGACCGACTGCGAGTCGACAGGCCAGCAGGACCTGGATTTCAACGAGTCGATCCGCGTCGAGACGACGGCGTTCGACGACCTGCTCGACGGCGTCCGAACCGGCGACATCCGGGACGGCCGTTCGGCGGTCGGGATCATGTACTACGCGCTGTTCGAGCGGTGAGCCGGCCCCTCGCGGAACACAACCCTTAGGCACGCGCCGCGTCCACGGCAGGTAATGAGCAACTTCGAGGTCAGGACCTACGACGCCGCTGGCCGGCTGGGCGAACTCACAGTCCCCAGGGCCGGGGTCACCGTCGAGACGCCGACGCTGATGCCGGTCGTCAACCCCCACGTCCAGACGGTCGCGCCGTCGACGCTCGAATCCGAGTTCGGCGCGGAGATCCTCATCACCAACAGCTACATCCTGCATGGCTCGGACGAACTCCGCGAACCGGCCGTGGAGCGGGGACTGCACGACCTGCTGGACTTTTCCGGGGCGATCATGACCGACTCCGGCTCGTTTCAACTGGCGGAGTACGGCGAGATCGACGTCACGACCGAGGAGATCCTGACGTTCCAGTACGACATCGGGAGCGACATCGGGACGCCGGTCGACATCCCGACGCCGCCGGACGTCGCCCGCGAGCAGGCCGTCGACGAACAGGAAACGACACAGGAACGGTTGGAACGAGCGACCGAGGTCGACACCGGCGAGATGCTGGTCACCGCACCGGTCCAGGGTTCGACGCATCCGGACCTCCGGGAGCGGGCCGCTCGGGAGGCTGCCGGGACCGGCCTGGACGTGTTCCCGCTCGGTGCCGTGGTGCCGCTGATGAACGAGTATCGCTACGACGACCTGGTCGACGTCGTCGCCGCGTGCAAACGCGGCCTGGGCGAACGTGGTCCGGTCCACCTGTTCGGGGCCGGCCACCCCATGATGTTCGCACTGGCGGCCGCGCTGGGCTGTGACCTGTTCGATTCGGCGGCCTACGCGCTGTACGCCCGGGACGACCGCTATCTGACGGTCCGCGGGACCGAGCAACTCGACGACCTGGCGTACTTCCCCTGCGAGTGCCCGGTCTGTACCGCCCACGAGCCCGACGCGGTCAGGTCGATGGCCGACGACGACCGGGAGGAACTGCTGGCTCGACACAACCTCCACGTCACCTACGGCGAGATCCGGACCGTCCGGCAAGCGATCCGGGGCGGCAATCTCCTGGAACTTGTCGACGCCCGGGCGCGCGGGCACCCGACGATGCTGGACGGCTATCGGACGCTGCTGGACCACGCCGCGCAACTCGAACGGACCGACCGGGTCTCGAAAGACGCCTTCTTCCACACCTCGACGGAGAGCGCCCGTCGGCCGGAGGTACTGCGCCACCAGCAGCGTCTCGACCGGTTCGAACTCGCCGGCGACGAGGTCCTGCTGACCGAGGGCGGTTCCAACAGCGACTACGACGAGACCTGGGGCGTCGTTCCGCCGTTCGGTCCCTATCCGCGGGGGCTGTCGGAGACCTACCCGCTGACGGCCGAGGTGCCCGACCGGACCGACCGGCGGGCCTACGAGGTGGCCGCCGACGGGGTCGCACGGCTCGTCGACCTCCACCCCGACGTGTCGTTTACCCTGGTCCACGACGACTGGCCGGCGACGGCACTGGAGCGCGTTCCCGACCGGGTCCGACTCCGTGATCTCCACGCCCGCGAGTGAGAAACGGTCAGGGGGCCTGTACTGCCTGTCTCAGTGCATCTCGCCGGTGATATCCGACGAGGAGACCATCCCGACGTAGTCGTCGTCGACGACCGGAAGGTGGTTGATCCCGAAGTTCGTCATCATCGCCGCCGTCTCGGAGAGCGGCAGGTCCGGCGGGACCGTCTCGACGGATTCGGTCATCAGATCCGAGACCAGCAACTCGGCGGTGTCACGCTCCTGTGCGACGGCGTCGAGGATGTCCGTGCTGGTGATGATCGACGGGGGCGCAGTCGTCACGAGCAGAGCGCTGATGTCCTTGTCGCGCATCGTGGCCGCGGCCTCGGTGACCGTCGCGTCCGGGCCGGTCCGTTCCAGCGGCGTCGTCATGATGTCTTCGACGAGTGTTCGATCGTGTCCCATGGGACCACCCAAGGTCGGCCAGGGGTATTGATCTTTGTGCCGCGCAGTCGGTAACGGCGGGTTTCGATACGCCTCACCTGCGCTCTTCGACGATGCGGTGTCTGCACACGAAACCTATGCCGACCACGAACTCAGTTTCACCGATGCGACGACTGTTGTGCTGGTCGAACAGCACGACATCGACGCTGTACCGAGTTTCGACGACGATTTCGACGGTATCGTCGACCGACTCGAACCGACGGCAGTTGCCGACAGAGAGCCGTTCGCTGCTCACTCGTCGCCCCGGATCTCTAGCCGACTCCCGTCCCGCGGGCAGTAGTCGTAGGACGCGACGGTGGCCTGGAACCCACAGTGGGGACACTCCTGGACGACAGTCGGCCCGTCCGCACCGAGTCGGCGAAACAGGAACGGGACGAACGGGACCAGCAGGAACACGAGGACGGTGTCGAAGTACCACCACAGCACCGCGGTCACCAGCAGGCTCGCGGCCACCCCGACGGCGGCCGTCGCGGTTCGGGACCCGACCATGGCGGGCATAGCCGACCGACCCGGAAAAGCCCACTCCACTGGCTTGGAGCGGGCCGACGGGAGGAGGGGTCGTCCGGCCAGTCCCCGAAGAGCAAGATAGTTACTCGCCCGTGGCGGATGGGTGGGCATGACCGACTACTTCGAGGTCCACGAGCGCGACGCCGCCGCGCGACTGGGCGAACTCCGTCTCGCCGAGTCCGTGACGACGCCGGCGCTGGTGGACGACGCCGACGCTGACACGCCCGGGGACCCCCACCGGATTCTCTCTGACGCGGGGAGCCGCTGGGCGAGCGACCCCGATCCGCCGGAGGGCGACGAGTCGACACTGACGGTTCTCCCACACCGCGGACTCCCGGCCGGGACGCCCGAGGAGGTCAGCGAGGCGTTCGCCGCCGACCCTACGGAAGTTGCGTTCCCGAGCGCTGCCGTCGTCTCGCCGGCGACCGCCGCCGACCACGGGACCGACGCCTACGTCCTCTCGGGCGCGCCCGGTGCCGTCGGCCACGCCGCCGCCTTCGTCGATGCCGTGACGACCGTCCGCGAGGCAGTTCCGGCCGACACGGCGCTGTATCTGCCCGGCGTGGCGACGCCCCGCAACGTCGCGACGATGGTCTACGCCGGCGTCGACCTCGTCGACCCGCATCGTGCCGTCGTCCGAGGGACCGAGGGTCGCTATCTCACGACCGACGAGGCGTACTTCCTGGAGGATCTGGACGAACTCCCCTGTGCCTGTCCGGCTTGCCAGACGCCCCGTGAGGCGTTCGACCGCCAGGACTGTGTCGCCCACAACGTCAACGCGCTGGCCGCCGAACTCCGGCGGGTCCGCCGACGGGTCCGTGACGGCCGACTCCGGGACTACGTCGAGGGCCAAGCCCGACAGGACAACTGGCTGACGGCGACGGTCCGTCGGCTCGATCAGGAGTACGGCTACATGGAGGAGCGCACCCCGCTCGTCCGTCGGGCCGAACTCGCCGCGGCCACCGAGGACGCCATCCGTCGCGTCGAGATCCAGCGGTTCGCCCAGCGGGTCACCGAGCGGTACCGGCCCCGGTTCGACGACCGACCGCTCGTCCTGGTCCCCTGTTCGGCGCGCAAACCCTACAGCGACTCCCAGAGCCACAAACAGTACCACGACGCGATCCAGTGGCGCGCCCACGTCGTCTCGATGACCTCGCCGATCGGGGTCGTTCCCCAGGAACTGGAACTGACCTACCCCGCCCAGCACTACGACTCGGTGGTGACGGGGCGCTGGAGCGCCAACGAGATCGAGTTCGTCAGCCGGGTCCTCCGGAACTACCTCGAAGACACCGACTACCCGGAGATCGTCGCACACGTCCCCGGTGAGGGATACCGGGAGATCTGTGAGCGCGTCGAGGACGCTCTGGACCTGGAGTTTTCCTACACCGTCACGGACCACCCGACGACCGCGGACTCGCTGGGCAACCTCGCGGCCGAGTTGGAGGGGTGGGGCAAGTACCCAAAACGCGAACGCGAGCACAACACGATCCGTGCGGTCGCCGACTACCAGTTCGGGGCCGGTGCCGGCGACGAACTGTTCGAGGACCTCTCGACGCAGGGGCGGTATCCACAACTCCGGGCCGACGACGCCGACGGCGAGCAACTGGCGGCGCTGGCCCAGCAGTACGGCACGCTGTCGCTGACGACGGCCGGCGCGCGCCGCTGGGTCGACAGCGACGTGCCGACCAAGACCGTCGAGATCGAACCGTTCGTCCCGCACGGCTCCGTGCTGGCCCCGGGGATCGTCGACGCCGGCGACGACATCCGCGTCGGCGACGACGTGGTCGTCCGGGGCGAGGCAGCCTTCGGGGTCGGCCGCGCCGAGATGAGCGGCCCCGAGATGCGATCCTCGACGCGGGGTATCGCCGTCCAGATGCGCCACGTCGAGGAGCAGTAGCGGCCGACACACGGGAACGGACGCTTCGTCCGCCGCTGACGGTGGGTTCACCCGACACCGATACGCCGACCGGGCTGTCGACACCCTGGAATGAGCCCTATCGGCTAGCCTGAACTCTCCCGGTGGTGTGAGCGGAGGGTGGTTCGGAGAGGCGACGGCCTCGGCGCAAATCCGAAACGAACCGTCCGTTTACTCGGTTGTGAGTTACAATGGATTTATGCTCCCTACGCCCACCGGTTCTTGGCGTGGTATAACATATGTCAATGAGAGCAGTCGTATACAAAGGCGAGAAGGAGGTTGCCGTCGAGGAGGTCGACGAACCGGAGATAGAGCACCCCAACGACGTGGTAATTGATATCACGACAACATGCATCTGTGGGTCGGACCTGCACATGTACGAGGGGCGGACAGCCGCCGAGCCGGGTATCGTGTTCGGCCACGAGAACATGGGGATCGTCTCGGCGGTCGGCGACGCCGTCAGCGACCTGGAGATCGGCGACCGGGTCGTTGCGCCGTTCAACGTCGCCTGCGGGTTCTGCGAGAACTGTGAGAACGGGTATACCGGGTTCTGTACCAACGTCAACCCCGGCTTCGCCGGCGGTGCCTACGGCTACGTCGCCATGGGGCCGTACACGGGTGGCCAAGCCGAGAAGCTCCGCATCCCCTACGCGGACTTCAACGCGCTGAAACTGCCGGACGGTGACGAGCACGAGGAGTCGTTCTCGCTGCTCGCGGACATCTTCCCGACAGGGTGGCACGGCACAGAACTGGCGAACCTCAAAGCCGGCGACTCCGTCGCGGTCTTCGGGGCGGGTCCCGTCGGGCTGATGGCGGCCTACAGCGCGAAACTGAAAGGCGCAAGCGAGATCTACGTCGTAGACCGGGTTCCCTCCCGACTGGAACTCGCGGAGGAGCACTGCGACGCCCACGCCATCAACTTCGACGAGGGCGATCCGGTCGACCAGATCATCGAGGAGCACGGCGGCGAGGTCGACAAGGGCGTCGACGCGGTCGGCTATCAGGCCCTGGACCCCGAGCAGACCAGCAAGGGCGACGACTACGCCTACGATCCTGCCAAGGAGAACCCGGCGGTCGTCATCAACAGTCTCATCAGGGTGGTCCGGCCGACGGGCGAACTCGGCATCCCCGGGCTCTACGTCCCGGAGGACCCCAACGCACCGGACGAGATGGCCGCGCAGGGTCGCCTCGGCATCGACTTCGGACTGCTGTTCGAGAAGGGGCAGGCACTGGGGACCGGCCAGTGTAACGTCAAGTCCTACAACCGACAGCTCCGGGACATGATCATCGAGGGGCGAGCCGACCCGAGTTGGGTCGTCTCCCACCGCGTCAACCTCGACCAGGCCCCGGAGATGTACGAGCGATTCGACGACCGCGAGGCCGAGGACGGCGCGTTCACGAAGGTGCTGCTGGAGCCGTAGCGGACTCGAACCTCCGGTTTCCCGACAGCTCTTTATTTGTAACCCGCTAGCACACGCGTATGTGCCAGTACTGTAGTTTCGCGGACCGCGAGGCCTGGTCGGCCCTGCTCCAGTACGACGAGGTCTACCAGGAAGCCGTCGTCGCGGAGTCGGCGTCGACCTACGGGTTCCACGAGGAGTGGGACGAACTGCGCGAGGAAGTCGGGTACGGAGCGTAACCGTCTACTCCCGGGGAAACGGGTCGTCCTCGGCCGACGGCGGGGCACTCTCCCCGCCCAGACAGGCGTCTAAATCCGCTGTCACCGCGTCTTCGTCGAGGTCCCGGCCGATGACGACGAGCCGCGTCGCGGGGTCGTCCTCACCCCACTCCCCGATGGGGCCGGCCCTGACCGCGGGTCCGGCCTGGCTGACTCCCAGAACCGTCTCGGGCCGGCTCGTTACCCACACGAACCCCTTGAGGCGGACGATGTCGCCGTCCCAGGCGTCGAGCCACTCGTCGAACAGTTCGGGATCGAAGGGCCGCTCCCGCCGGTAGACGAACGACCCGACGCCGTGTGCGGCCGCGGCGGGTTGGTCGCCGTGGTCGTGGCCCGACTCGCTGCCGTCGTCGGTTCCGGCGAGCGCCCGCTTCCACCCCTGGCTCCGCCGGGCGGCGTCGAAGTCGAACAGTCCGGTCCCGAGCACCGCACCGGGGTCGACCTCGGAGTAGGTCGTCCGGTGGAGCCGTGCTCGCGGCTGGAGTTCGCGGACTGCCGCCTCGACGGCGTCGAGTTCCTCGTCCGGGACCATATCGCACTTGTTCAACAGGAGCACGTCACAGAACTCGATCTGGTCGACCATCACCTCTGTCAGCGGTCGCTGTGGGTCGGGTGCGGCCTCGGGCAGCGACTCGCCGGGGTCGAACGCCTTCCAGAAGCCGAACGCGTCGACCACCGAGACGGTCGTATCGAGCCGGAACCGGTCGGGCAGGCTCCCCGCGTCGGTCCCGACGGTCAGTGTCCGTGCGATGGGGATCGGTTCGCTGATCCCGGACGCCTCGACGACCAGGTAGTCGAAGGTCCGCGACTCGGCGAGCCGCGTCACCTCCGTCACGAGGTCGTCCTGGAGCCGGCAGCAGATACACCCGTTCGAGAGGTCGACCACCCCCTCGTCGGTCTCCTCGGCCAGCAGTTCCGCGTCGACGTTTACCTCCCCCATGTCGTTGACGACGACGGCGACCTGCCGCTCGCCGGGGTCGTTCAGGAGGTTGTTGACCAGTGTCGTCTTGCCGGCACCGAGCGGACCGCTGATGACCGTCATTGGGATCTCGTGCGTGGAGCTCACTCTGGTTGTCGACAGGCGTCACGCCGTCTTGAAGCTTTGTCGGTCCGTTCCCACTGGCTGCCCCGACCGCACGGTTTATGCTGGTGCCTGACGACGCCCACTCGTGAACCGACCCCGGCGACTCGTGCCCGTTACGGTGGCGCTGCTCGTCCTCCTCGGCTCGCTCGTGCCACTTTCCGGTGGGGCCGGTACCACTGGGCTTCCGTTCGGCCTGGGACTGACCACGCTCGGCCATCTCGCCGGCTACGGTGGCCTGACCGTCGCACTCGCGTGGGAACGGCGTGTCAGGGCTGTCGGCCCGCTCGTCGCCGTCGTCGGCGTCGCCGTGGCGTTCGGCGTGGGAGTCGAACTCCTCCAGTCGCTGGTTCCGACGCGACAACCGAGCGTCGCGGACGCACTCGTCAACGGTATCGGGGCGACGGCGGCGGCAGTCGTGTGGTCTCTCGGTCGCTCAAACGTCTCTTGAGCCTCCGGAACGCCCTTTGTGTCGGCCTCTCGACTGCGTGTATGCCGACGAGACGACAGTTCGTCACCGCAGCCGGATCGGCGCTGGTCGCGCTGGCCGGATGTCCCGAGGGCAACGATACAGACGGCAACCGGCAGACGACGGTCCCGTCGGCCACGGCGACACGCTCCCGGACCGAGCCAGGAACTGACACCGACAGGGAGACAGCGACGCCGGTGACCGACGAGAGTGATCGCGACTGGGAACCCGACTGGTCGATCGAGACCGGAGCTGATCACCTCGTCGCGCTGACCCGCGACGGCGAATCCCTCTACGCGACGCTGAGTCACGGGGACAGCTCCGCGATCGCGGCGGTCGATCCCGACGACGGAGGGTTCGAGTGGCGGACTCCCTTCGAAGGCGACGCGGTTACGAGTAGCCACCTCGACCAGTCCAACGCCCGGGACAAGTGGAGCGTCACCCCTGCCGACGGGACGCTGTACGTCGTCACTGGCGCGGTCGACGACTACGAGTGGTCGGCACTGCACGCGGTGGACCCGACGACCGGCGAGGAACTGTGGTCGTTCCGCCGCGAGCGGGAACTGGCGGTCGCCGGCGTCCGGGACGGAACTGTCGTCGCCGGCGGACTGGAGTTTTTCGTCCCGGACAGCACGCACGACACCCCCGACGAACCGCTGACCACCGTCGTCTACGGTCTCGACGCCGCGACCGGACAGGTCCGCTGGGAGCGGTCCTACACTGCGGTCTCCGCGGCGACCACGTACGCCGGGGGCGTCGCGGTCGGGGAGCGCGACCGTATCGTCGGAACTTCCCTCGACGGAACAGAACAGTGGCGCGTCGGGACGGCCCAACCACGCGCGCTGCTCGCGCTCGACGGATCCGTCGTCGCGGCGGTCGCCGACGGCGACTGGTCGACGATGCGGGCGTTCGACCCCGACGGGACCGAGCGCTGGACGCGCTTTCGCACCGCCGACTCGTTTCTGGTCCACGACGGGGTGCTGTACGCCCTGGGCGAGTCGACGGGCGCGCTCGCCACCGACGGAACGGTCCGCTGGGAGGCGTCCGGCCACGGTCAGTGGCCACTGGTGGCCCCCGACGGGGAGACGCTGTACGCCAGGGCCGGCATCGGGATGGACTCGGTCGACGCGTTCGACCTGACTCGCGGGACGCGCCGCTTTCGCTACGAGACGCCGTCGAACAACGGGTGGCCGGCCGGTGCGACCGACGGGCTGGTGGTCGCCGAGGCGATCACGCCCGAGGAAGCCGACTTCACGAGTCTGCTCGCCGTCGACGAGACGACAGGCGAACTGAGGGGCGTGTACCGACCCGCGGATACCGTCTTCGACGTCGCCGGCGTGGGCGAGACCGCCTACGCTGCCATCGGCGACGAACTGCTGGCCTTTGGCCCACCGGAGTAACGAAGCCGATATACGCGCCCGTCGGCTATCCCGGTCCAATGAGCAAGCCCAGTCCCGAAGTCTACGAGCAGGGCAAGGGCATGGACGCCCACAACGCCGTGATGCGGGAGGTTCGGTCGCGCAACGACTCCACCTACGACCCCCGCGAGCCGACCCGGGTGTGGATCGACGAGGACAACACGCCCGACGGCGTCTACCAGAGCCTGACGATCATCTTGAACACCGGCGGCTGCCGGTGGGCCCGCGCCGGCGGCTGTACGATGTGTGGCTACGTCGCCGAGAGCGTCGAGGGCGGGAGCGTCGCCCACGAGGACCTCATGGCACAGATCGACCACTGTCTCGACCACGAGGCCGAGGAGGCCGACGACGAGAGCGGCCTGATCAAGATCTACACGTCGGGGAGCTTCCTCGACGAGCGGGAGGTGCCCGCCGAGACCCGCCAGGCCATCGCCGAGACGTTCAGCGACCGCGAGCGGATCGTCGTCGAGTCGCTGCCGGACTTCGTCGAGGACGAGCGGGTGAGCGACTTCGTCGACGTGGGCCTAGAGACCGACGTGGCGGTCGGCCTGGAGACCGCGACCGACCGCGTACGCCACGACTGCGTGAACAAGTACTTCGACTTCGCGGACTTCGAGGAGGCCTGTCGGGCCGCACAGGAGGCCGGTGCCGGCGTCAAAGCCTACCTCCTCATGAAGCCGCCGTTCCTCTCCGAGCGGGAGGCACTCGACGACATGATCGCCTCGGTCCGCCGGTGTGCCGGTGTCGAGGGCTGTCACACCGTCTCGATGAACCCCTGTAACGTCCAGCGGTACACGATGGTCGAGGAGCTGTACCACGACGGCGGCTACCGCCCGCCGTGGCTCTGGTCGGTCGCCGAGGTGCTGAAAGAGACCGCAGACATCTCCGGGAGCGAAGCGACCGGAGGCTCGTCAGACGAGCAAAGCGAGTCTGACGGTGAGGACGTCATCGTCGTCTCCGATCCCGTGGGCCACGGCAGCGACCGCGGCCCGCACAACTGCGGGGAGTGTGACGACCGGGTCCAGCGCGCGATCAAGGACTTCGACCTGCGACAGGACCCCAGCGTCTTCGAGCAGGTCGAGTGTGAGTGCGAGGCGACCTGGGAGGCCGTCCTGGAACGGGAGCGCAGTTACTCGCTGCCGTTGGCGCGGTAACGGGCTTTTGCGGTCGCGGTGGCTACGTCCGTCCCGTCGTCGCTAGCCGGACGACCCGTCCGAGCGCCACCCAGGCGACGCCGAACGGGAGAAACAGCGCGGACGTTCGAACGACGGCCATCCGTACAGGTAGCGGGAGTATCGCTCCGGCCAGAACGACCAGGACCGGCACGACCGGGGCCAGGAGACACACCGCTACCGTGACGGCCGGCGGGTCGGGACGCCGATGGAGGACGACACCGATCAGCCCGGTCCCACTCAGTGCCAGCGCGTAGCCGGTGATCGCCAGCCACGTACGGACGAGCCCGGCGGGGTCTTCGCCAGTGGCGGGGACCGGAGTGAACCCGGCAGCGACGTAGGCGGCTACCGACTCGGCCGCGAGCACTCCCAGACAGCACAGGCCCAGCCCCGTCGCGCCGAGCGCGACTCGACCTGTCCGCTCGGGGCGATCGAAGACCGTGGAGAGGCCCGCGACACCACCCAGGAGGAGTCCGAGTCCCAGCAGGGACCCGATATCGTAGACGGTCCCCACGTACGGGCGTGTCCCGAACGCCGCGAACTGGAGCCAGGGCATCGCCGTCCAGCAGACGGCACCGACTGCGGCCCCGACCCCGCTCCAGGCGACCGCCCGCCTTCGCTTCGGTGAGGGTTCCATACTGGACCGTCTCTCCCCCACCGCAAAACGCTCGCGGTGGCACCACTGGCCTCCGACAGCGAACCAGGACACTCCCCGCTGGCACTTTCACTTTCACTCCGGTAGGGTGGCTCTTATTATCGTGGCCTGCTTACTAGTCGATAGGGGCCGCCGGAACCTGTCACACGCTCCAGCGACCCCACCCTTTCCCTTTGGACACGTCCACTGGTAGTGATTGTTCGGTCTGTTTCGGATCGACTGCACGAGAGCGTGCGGTCGTCCCGGTACATCGCTACAATACTCCTGTGAGAGAAGCCACGTACCGACGGTTCTGGACCGACGACGGACTCGTCGGTCGAACCGGAACTTCGATCGCTACGAGACGCCGGCTGTCCGTGTCGTGGACGCCGATCGGTCCACTTCGGTAGACTGTCCGCCGCTACTGAGCGAACCCTTCGAGGACGCCCTCGCCGTCGGTCCGACCCAGGTCTTCCAGCGAGGCCCGCTCGGGGTGGGGCATCATCACCGCGATGTGGTCGTCCTCGCCGACGATGCCGGCGACGTTGTGTTTCGAGCCGTTGGGGTTGGCTTCGGGCGTGACGGCACCGTCCTCGTCGCAGTATTTGAACAGGACGCGGTCCTCGGCCTCCAACTCGTCCAGGCGCTCGTCGTCGATCTCGTAGCGCCCCTCGCCGTGGGCGATGGGGAGTTCGACGACGTCGCCCGCCTCGTAGTGGCTCGTCCAGGGTGTCTCGGCGTTCTCGACCCGGAGGTAGACGTGTTCACACTGGAAGCGGGCGCTCTCGTTCGTCGTGAACGCACCGGGAGTGAGGGCGGACTCACAGCCGATCTGGGCACCGTTACAGACGCCGAGCACCGGCGTTCCGTCGGCGGCCGCCGCGCGGATGTCCGCCATGACCGGCGAGCGAGCGGCCATCGCGCCGGCCCGGAGGTAGTCGCCGTAGGAGAACCCGCCGGGCAGCATGATACCGTCGACGTCCGAAGGGAGGCCGTCCTCGTGCCAGACGAGTTCGGCGTCGAACCCCAGCGATTCCAGCGCCTGGACGGAGTCGCGGTCGCAGTTCGAACCGCCGAATTGGATGACTGCGATCATGCTGTCTCGGTCACGTCGACCTCGTAGTCGTGGATGGTCGGGTTCGCCAGGAGCCGTTCGGCCATCTCCTCGGCGCGGTCGCCGGCGTCCGCGGCGCTGTCGGCGTCGAGGTCGAGTTCGAAGACGTCGGCCGAACGCAGGTCCGACAGCTCGAACCCGAGCCGTTCGAGGGCCTGCTGTGTCGTTTCGGCTTCGGGATCGAGGACGCCCCGCTTGAGCCGGACCGTGACGGTGGCAGTGTAGGCGGTCATTAGTGGCAACGGTGCGGTCGGCGGAGAAAACGCTTGTGTTCTCAGTCTACGGCCGTCCATTCCGTCGGCTGGTCGGGGAGGCCGCTGACCCGGATCTCCTGGCCGGTCCCGGACTCCCGGAGGTCGATCCGGCCGTCGAACGCCTGTGCGATGCTACCCAGAACGCGGTCGTCGTGTGCTCTGGGGTCGATGACACAGACACCGAGCCCGTCGGCGGTCCGGATTCGACTCGTCACGGTGTTGATAAACCGGTAGACCGGCCGGACGTCGTCGCTGTAGACCAGCAGCGGCGTTAGGGTGTAGATCCCCGTCCGGACGGCGTCGAACCCCCGGGCGTACACCTGCTCGTACTGTCCGGCGTACTCGATCCCGATCCCGGTGAGGTCGGCGGGCGTTCCGACGGAGGAGACGAACTCGCCGAGGTCGTCGCTGCTGTCCCCCGCACAGTCGACGACGCGGACCCGGCCGTTCGAGAGATCCTCACCCGTCCGGTCGATGCCGGCAAGCAGCTCCCGTGCACTCACGTCGGCGGCGATGAGCACGATCCCGTCGCCCCTGTCCGCGGTCAGCAGCTCCAGCGCGAACCGCCGTGTCCCGCCCAGTATCGGTCCGGCGACCAGGAGGCTCGTCCCGGGCTCCACCGGCGCTATCGGGAGGTCGCCGAAGCCGTACTGTCTGTCGAGTTGTTCCATCTCATTCCACCCCGTCAGATAGTCGTTTCCGCAACCGCAGTTGCTCCTGCACTTCGTCGGCGAACCGACGGAGGTCCTCGCGCTCGGCACGGCTGTACGAGCGTGGCTCGTCGTCGATACAACAGACCGCTCCCAACGCGTTCCCCGCCTCGTCGGTGATCCGTGCGCCGGCGTAGGACCTGATGTCCAGTTCGTCGAGTCGGTCGACGGCCGAGAACCGCGGGTCCTCGTGGACGTCCTCGACGACCAGCACCTCGTCTGTCAGGATCGTGTGGGTACAGATCGTGTCTTCGCGGGCCAGGGTCGGCCAGTTGGCGCCGACACAGGCGATGAACCGTTCCTCGTGGGCGTCGACCAGGCCGATGAAGGCGACGTTGATGTCGAAGTGGTTCGCGATCAGCGTCGTCAGCCGATGGAACGTCGCTTCCGCACCGAGTTCGTCGATGTCGTACTCGCCGACGGCGGCGAGCCGTTCGGTCTCGTCGGCCGGAATTGGATACGCCGCTTGGCTGGACGACCGAACGGCGTTTCCGACGACATCGACCAACCGCTCGCGGGCGTTCGGGACAGTCTGTGGGACGTACTCGACGATCTGGTCCGGCCGCTCTCGCGGAAGGTCCGAGGGGGAGTCGGCGGTAAACAGCACACAGACGCAGTCGGGATTCGAGGTCCGCACCGCGTCGACGGCGTCGAACGCGTCGCCGTCCGGGAACGTCGTCGCAGTCACGACACAGTCCGTGTCGGCAGTGACGGTCGTCTCGATATCGGCTATCGAACCGACCGAACCGACAGCCAGTCCGGCGGCTTCCAGTGCGTCGACTGTTGCCGACCGTTCGCTCGCGTCGGGGTCGGCAACGACGACAGCCGGCGAATCCACAGTCACACCGTCACACTCACTCTCTACCCTCATAGATGTGACGCCCTGATCGACGGAAAACGAAGGCTTTTGCACTATCCCGGTCCAACGGCGGAGCAATGAGCGTACGTACCCGACGGTGGTGGCCGTGACCCGCGGTCTCACCGAGATCACGGTCGTCGGCGACGACGATACCGGTCTCATCGCCGAGGTGACCAGCCTGCTGTTCGAACGCAGCATCAACATCGAAGACCTCGACCAGGCCGTCCGGGACGGAGTCTTCCGGATGACGATGCACGTCGACACCAGTGGGATGGTGACGACCGAGGAGACACTCCGCGAGGACCTGACGGAACTGGGCGAGAAACTCGGCGTCGACCTCCAGGTCCGGTTCCCCGCCGACCGCGAGACCCAGTCCATCGCCGTCCTCGTGACCAAGGAGTCACACTGTCTCGAAGCCCTCTTCGAGGCCTGGGCCAACGGGGACCTCGGTGCCGACATCGAGGTCGTCATCGGGAACCACAGCGACCTCCAACCCCTGGCCGAGAAGTACGACGTTCCCTTCCACGACATCGGCGACGAGAAGGGGACGCCCGACGAGGACCAGTTGCTGGACCTGCTTGCGAGCTACGACGCCGACCTCATCGTGCTGGCCCGCTACATGCGCATCCTCTCGCCGGACGTCGTCTTCCGCTACGAGAGCCGGATCATCAACGTCCACCCGAGCCTGCTGCCCGCCTTCCCCGGCGGGTCGGCGTACATGCAGGCCATCGAGGAAGGCGTTCGCATCGCCGGGGTCACCGCACACTACGTGACGACGGACCTCGACCAGGGACCGATCATCACCCAGCGGGCGTTCAACGTGCCCGACGAGGCCACCGAGGAGGACCTCCAGCAGATGGGCCAGCCGCTCGAAGCCGACGCGTTGCTGGAGGCGATCCGGCTGCACCTCAACGACGAGGTCACCGTCCACCGCGGTCGGACGAAACTCCGCGACGACGAGGTCGATGCCCAACTGGGCGCTCCGACGGACCTCAACGAACTCAATCCCGACCGTCCGATCGACGGATTGGGGGAGTTCGTCGCCGAGGAGGACGGACCCGAAACCGAGGCCGACGACTAGACGTTCCGGGGTTTTCCGAGAACTACCGAAACCGATCGTCTCAGTCGCTCTGTCTTCACCTTCTCGTCGCGCCCCGGTCCGAAGACGACGGTGACGAGACGGGGGACTTCCGACTCAGAGGTCCCGGACGGCGTCGATCGCGGCCTCCAGCGATGGCGCGTCGAAGACGTTCCCGTCCACGTAGGCGTTCGTCCCGGCACAGTAGAGGTCGCCCATCGCGTCGATCACCGACCGGTCGAGCGGTTCGGGCGACCGTTCACAGAGCGATTTCCAGTCGGCGACCCCTTCCTCGGTGGCTCGCTGTTTGGCCTCGCTCACCGCCTCGACCCACTCGGGCTGGGTCCGCTTGTGGTACTGGCGGATGACCTCCTTCGAGACCTGCTGGCCGTCGGCCGAAAAGCGGTTCTCGTCGAAGGTCCCCACCACGTCGGCGATGCGGATCTGGCCGCCGTGGTAGAGACACTCGATCTTGCCGTCCTCGTGGACCAGGCCGGCGTCATCGGCCTGTCCGGTGACGATGTGGTTGACCGCCCGAGCGAGTTCCTCCAGCCGGTCGACGTCGGCGACGCCGGCGATCCGGTCGGCCTCCTCGCGGTCGAGGTACCGGTCCTGTTCCTCGTATTTCGTCGAGAACTCGACGACCGGCGTCTCCAGGTCGACCGGTTCCGCTGGCCACTCCGCGGCGTCGAGGCCGTGGTCGGCTGGGTCGGTCCGGGACCGTAGCGAGGAGCCGACCGGCACGCGGTTCCGGAAGACGATCTCCAGGGGAATCAGGTAGTTCTCGCCGGCGTCGGCGTGGTAGGCGTCGTAGTCGTAGGCCCCGTCGACGAAGGGGAGCTCGGGCACCTGCGTCAACGAGATGACCATCTCCTCGGGTGCGGTGCCGGTCGAGAGCGCCTCGCCGAGGTCGACGGTCTCGTCGTGATCGGGAAGACGGACGCCCTCGTAGTGTGTCGGGATGTGGTTCTCCTCTAGCAGTTGGAAGTTGAACGCCCCCATCGTACACAGCGAGGCCCCTTTCTCCGGAATCCGGTCGGGCATCTTCCCCCAGTCGAACACCGAGTAGTCGTCGGTGAACACGAAGGCCCCGCGGCCCAGTTCCTCGGCCGTGGCAGGTTCGTCGATACGGAAATCCTTGACGCTCGTCATTAGCGGGGGGTTTCGGGGCCGACACAAAGACGTTTCTCACTCGCCGCTGTCCGGGACTGTCGGCCGCCGGACCCGCCCCTCGACGCCCGGAACCGGTGGTCTGGCCCGTTTGTGAGCCGTTTGCGAACACATCTCGACGAACTGGCGCGCGGTCGAACTGTCCACGCCGACCGCGTCGGCGGCCGCCTCGACAGACACGCCCTGTTCGATGATCCGGTACAGCAGTGAGTCGATCACGTCGTAGCTCGCGCCGAGATCGTCGGCGTCCGTCTGTCCCGGACGGAAACCGGCGGTGGGTTCTTTTCCGACGATGTGGTCCGGCACCCCGAGGTGCTCCGCCAGCGCACGGACCTCGGTCTTGTAGAGGTCGCCAAGCGGGAACAGGTCGGCGGCACCGTCGCCGTGTTTGGTGACGTAGCCGAGCAACAGTTCCGAGCGGTTGACCGTCCCGAGGACGAGGCGGTTCGTCCGGGTCGCGGCGTAATACGCACACAGCATCCGCAGTCGTGCGATCGCGTTCTCGCGGGCACGGCCGGCCGTCGGCGTCGATCGCTTGGAGTCGGCAGGGTCGAGGGCGGGTGCGACCGTCTGGTCGAACTGGAGGAGCAAGGGTCGAAGCTGGACGCGCTCGAACGGCATTCCGAGCGCGTCGGCGACGGTACTGGCTTCCAGTGCCGCGGTGGCGTCGGTTTTGTGACACGGGAGTCCGAGGCCGAGGACTCGTTCGGGACCGAGTGCTTCGACGGCAAGCGTCGCCGCTACCGTCGAGTCGAGACCCCCGCTCATCGCGACGACGACGCCGTCGGCCCCCGCCGACTGAACGCGGTCCTGAATGAACGAGACGAGTGCCGATTCGGTTGCCGAGATGTCGTCGATGGCGTCCGATAGCAGATCAGAGGGATGATCGGTGCGTTCGTGCATTGGATATCTCTTACAGATGCAACTCCAGCCGCTACCGACCTTTACGCCTGATCCTTAAACACCTGAGAGAGTACGGATGGCTGCTAGCACGTTTGGAGCCGACCGCCCGAGGGGAACCACTTTGGTCACGGCGCGGGATACCGCAGGTGATGGCCGCGAACCTGCTCGTCGAGGGTGGTATCATCGTCGCTGCCACGATCGCGATCTGGAAAGGCAGCGACTGGCTGGAGTCGTCGAGCGAACAACTTTCGACGTACTACGGGCTCCCACAGGTCGTCCAGGGGGCGATCGTCGTCGCCGTCGGCTCCAGTTTCCCGGAACTGGCGACCGTCGTCGTCGCGGCCCTGGGGGGGTCGATGCCCCTCGGCGTCGGTGCGATCGTCGGCTCGGCGATCTTCAACATCCTGGTGATCCCAGCCGTCGCCGGGATCGCTACCGAGGACGACATCGAGTCCAACCGGACGCTCGTCTACAAGGAGGCACAGTTCTACATGCTCGCGGTGTCGGTGTTGCTCATCACCTTCGCCATGGCGGTGATCTACTACCCCGGTGAGGCGACCTTGATGGGTGACGTGACCCGACCGCTGGCACTGATGCCGCTCGGACTGTACGGACTCTACATCTTCATCCAGTACCAAGACACCGCGGACCACCAGGCCGACGACGACGGCGGCGACATCGCCGTCGGCAGACAGTGGCTCTTCCTGCTCGCGGGGCTGGGCGTCATCCTCGTCGCCGTCGAGAGCCTGGTCCACTCGGTCGGCGTCATCGGCCGAGCCGCCGGGGTCCAGGAGTTCCTGCTGGGTGTGACGATCCTGGCTGGGGCCACCTCGCTGCCGGATACCCTGGTCAGTGTCCGGGCGGCAAAGGACGACCGCGGAGTCGCGTCGCTGGCGAACGTGCTGGGATCGAACACGTTCGACCTGCTCGTGGCGATCCCGCTCGGCGTGCTCATCGCCGGCACCTGGACGGTCGATTTCGCCATGGCCGTCCCGATGTTCGGCGCCCTGACCGGAGCGACGATACTGCTCTTTACCGCGTTGCGGACCGATCTCGCCTTGAGCGACCTGGAGTCGTACGCGCTGCTGGGTGCCTATCTCGTCTTCGTCGGCTGGGTCGTCTCCGAGTCCCTGGGGATCGTCACGGGTATGCTGCCGGCGTAGGGTACTGGCCAGAACACCCGGTCCCGCCATGCTTTTGCCTGCCCCCACCTAGTCCGAGACAGATGTCTGACGCCGTCCCGACGGGTGACCTGGAGTTCACCCACCAGCCGACAACCGACCAGTCCTTCGAGAACGCACTGGCGAAGGCGCGGGACGGCGAGCGCTTGACCGTCGCCGACGGCGTCGAACTCATCACGACCGGGACCGATCGGGACGGCATCGACCGCCGTCGCAAGGAGCAGGTACTGGAGGCCGCCGACCGCCGGCGGGCCGAGGTCGTCGGCGACGAGGTGACCTTCGTCGCCAACCTCAACAACAACGTCACGACCGCCTGCAACACCGGCTGTCTGTTCTGTAACTTCAAAGACCGCTCCGAGCAGTTCCGGAGCAGCTACCAGGAGGATCACGGCGGGTTCACGAAGACACCGGCCGAATCCCGCGAGATCGTCGCGGATGCCGTCGAGCGCGGGATCTACGAGGTCTGTTCGGTCTCTGGCCTTCACCCGGCGCTGGCACTGGACGAGGAGCACCGCGAACTGCTGGAAGCGAGCGACCGCGAGGAGCTGAACTACCGCCCGCCGGCCGACTACGACGTCGATCCGGGGACCTACTGCGAGCAGATCCGGGCGATGGACGTCGGCGGCGTCCACGTCCACTCGATGACCCCGGAGGAGGCCTACCACGCCCGCCGGGGGACCGACTGGGCCTACGAGGAGGTGTTCCGCCGCCTCTCGCGTGCCGGGCTGGACAGCGTCCCCGGGACCGCCGCAGAGATCCTCGTCGACGAAGTCCGGGAGGTCATCTGTCCGGCCAAGATCGACTCCGCCGAGTGGCTGGAAGCGATGGAGGCGGCCGCGGCCGTCGGCCTGGACACGACGGCGACGATCATGTACGGTCACGTCGAGAACGCGAAACACCGGGTACTCCACCTCCAGCGGGTCCGCGAGTTACAGGATCGCACCGGCGCGATCACGGAGTTCGTCCCGCTCTCGTTTGTCCACGAGGAGACGCCCCTCTACGAGCGGGGGCTGGTCGACGGCGGTGCCAGCCGCGACGAGGACGAACTGATGATCGCCGTCTCGCGGCTGTTTCTGGACAACGTCGACCACATCCAATCGTCGTGGGTCAAGTACGGCGACAGCCAGGGGCTGAAGATGCTGACCTGCGGGGCCGACGACTTCATGGGGACGATCCTCTCGGAAGAGATCACGAAACGCGCCGGCGGGGACTACGGGGAGTTCCGCTCGATCAGGGAGTACGCCGACATGATCTCGGCGATCGGTCGCACGCCGGTCGAACGCTCGACGGACTACGAACACCGCCGGGTCGTCGACCCCGACGCCGACGCCGTCGGCCCGGAACTCGGGCCGAAGGCCGACGGGACGCCGCTGTTGGAGTGAGCGAGTCGGGACGAACCTTGAGGCCCGCTCACACCCGGCCGGCCGGGTTCTCGCCCCGGTGTAACACCGAGCGGAACCGCCGGCCGTGGGCGTCGTCGCGGTCCAGTGCTGCCCGGATTCGTTCCGAGAGCCACTCGTCGGTCGCGTACCGGTCGTACACCGGCAGCCGCTCGACCAGCGGGACGCCGGCGTGGTCGGCGACGGCGTCGAGTTCAGTCAGAGCCGGCCACTCGTAGCCGGGGTTGATGTGGTCGACCGTCACCGGTGACACCCCGCCCAGGTCGTCGATCCCGCAGTCGACCAGTTCCCGCGCCGGTGCGAGGTTCGGGGGCACCTGCACCGAGACCGACTCGGGCAGCGCCGCCCGGGCCATCGCGGTCACGCGGCGCATCGTCGACAGATCGGGGGAGCCGTCCTGCCAGCGCTCGTTCTCGGCGACCGGCTGGACGATCACTTCCTGGACGTGGCCGTACCGCCGGTCCAGTTCACGGATAGCCAGCAGGCTCTCGGCCCGGTCGCGCCACTCCTCGCCGATGCCGACGAGGATACCGGTCGTGAAGGGCACGCCCAGTTCCCCGGCGGTCCGGATCGTCGCCAGGCGCTGGCCGGGGCTCTTCGCTCGCGGCCCGCCGTGGGCCTGGACGTCGGCGGTGGTCTCCAGCATCACGCCCATCGAGGCGTTCAAGTCCGCGACGGTGGCCATCTGCTCGCGGGTCTGATCTCCCGGGTTGGCGTGCGGGAGCAGCCCCGCCTCCAGGGCGATCTCGCAGGCCTCCCGGAGGTAGTCGTGGATCGTCTCGTGGCCCCACTCGGCGAGTTGCTCGTGAACAGCCGTATACCGGTCGTCGGGGTCGTCGCCGAACGTAAACAGCGCCTCCGTACAGCCGGCGTCGGCGCCCCGCCGGCAGGTCTCGCGGATCTCCTCGGGACTCATCAGTTCGGCCTGCCCCGGCGGGTCGTAGTAGGTACAGTACGTACAGGTGTACCGGCAGGCCGTCGTCAGCGGCACGAAGACGTTCCGGCAGTAGGAGAACTCCGCGGCGGCGTCGACGTCGTCGGGGGTTACCGACAGCAGGCGCTCGACCTCGGCGGGATCGAACGCGATGTCGACGTCGTAGGCGTCGGCGCCGGGAATCACGTCCGGGGCTGGGCGCTGCGGGGGCAAAAGGGTTCAGTTCCGGGTGACGCCGACGCGACCGTCCTCGGCAACGACCTCGAAGCCCGCGTCGGCGAGCCAGTCGGCCGCCCGTCCGTCGCCGTGGAGCAGGACCTCCGCGAGGTCGCCGGGTTCGTCGATGTCGGTCGCCAGCCGTCGGGAGTCTATCTCGGCCAGGTCGGCGCCGATCTCGCGGGCGATCCGGCGGTGGTCGCGGATCGAGGCGCCGTGGTAGTCGACTCGGAACTCGGGGTGGCGGACGACGACGGCGTTGGTCCCGCCACCGCGTCCCGGCGCCAGCACCACGTCGGTGTCGGGCGCGAACAGTCGCTGGACGGCCTCGGTGGTGAGCAACGGGAGGTCCGCCATCACGACGGCCAGATCGCCGCCAGTGTCGTCGAGCAGACCGTTGACGAGCGGATCGAGCCCGCGGTCGTCGACGGTCACCGGGACCGGACAGTCGATCGGTCCCGTCGCGACCACGTCGGGTGTGTAGCCGGCCGCAGCGAGCGTCTCGACCACGTCACCGAGCATCGCTTCGGCGAACAACAGTCGCTCGTCGGTGTCGAGAACAGCCGCGAGACGCGTCTTCGGGTCCGACCCCGAGACGGGGACGACGACGCGCATCTACAGTTTGCTGTAGTCGTCGCCCTGTTGGGTCCACCAGTAGAGGCCGCCCCCGAGCAGGAGGAGGACGACGATCGCACCGCCGGCCAGCAGGAGCATCTGGGTCGTCTGTTGGCTCTGCTGGGCCTGTTCGGCTTGGGACTGTGCCTCCTCGGCCAGCGAGATCGCGTTCTCGAAGTTCTCGCCCTCGTAGGCCGAGATCGCGCGGTCGATGTCGTCCCGGGCGTCGCTGTTGTCGCCCGGCGCGCTCTCGACGGCCCCCTGGGCGCTGGCGATGGCCTCACGGGCCGCCCTGCTGTCCTCGGTGTAGTGGTGGGCCGTGTCGTTCTGGAACTCCTGGGTGTTGTCGCCGGTCGTCTGGCTGAGCGACGCGACCAGGTACTGCTCTTCGGGTTGGTAGGTGTACTCCTCGATCTCCGGGACCGTCCCGACCAGTTCGACGCGGACCTGATCGCCGTTGTTGTCGATGGCGAGGTCCCGCGTGAATTTCTGCCCGCCGGCGGTCGTCTCGCCGTCCTCGACGGGGTTACCGGCACGCAGGACCGTCACCGTCCAACTGACGTTCCGGAGTCCGGTCTCACCCGCGAGCGTCCACTCGTCGGGCGCGTCGGTGAACGGATCGTCGATCGTGTACGTGACCGAGATCTCCTGGCCGACTGCGGTCTCGTCGGGGACGCCCTCCGCCGAGACGGTGAAGGCACTCACCGGCCCCGCGATGGCGAGCAGACAGACGATTCCAAGCACCGCGGCGATACCCCTAGAACAACGGGTCGAGTTCATCCTCATCGTCTTCCACCAAGTCAGTCAAGTTGTCTTCGCTTTGCTGCCGAATCTCGTCGATATTGTCCTGTGCCTCGATCGCGACCTGCTGGAGTTCCTTGATCCGGGGGACGTTGTGGACGCCCGACAGCAGGATCGACGCCGCGACTTTGGGCGTCTCGGTCGGGTAGTCACCGCCCCGGACCTCCATGGAGCCGGTCTGCTCCTCGAGCCACTTGCGCCCGCGCTCGATCCCCTTCCGGTTGAGATGTTCGGGCGGGCCGGCGATCACCAACAGCGCCCGCTCGGCCCCGTCGATCTCACAGGGAAGCGTCAGCCGGCCCAAGGCGGCCTTCCGGACCAGCGAGGTGATGCGGTTCGTCGTGTTGGCCGTATCCAGTCCGTCGTCCATCCCGTCGTCGTCGCCTTTGAATCGCGAGAGGAGACCACCACCGCCGGAAAGGTCGACGTCCTCGGCGGCGTAGCCGACCGTCGAGACGCCCCCGCCGTCGAGTGTGTTGATGATCTCCGATGAGTCGACGACGCTCTCGGCGACGTTGTCGCCCGCTTCGACCTCGCCGGCACCGAAGAGGACGCCGAACCGTCGGACGATCTCGTCGTTGATGTGGTCGTACCCGCCCTCGACGGACTCGCCCGTCTGGCGCCAGGCGTCGTTGTCGAACACCAGCAGGTTGTCGACCTCACGGACGAACGTCTGGAACGAGCGGGCCGCGTTGAGGGTGTAGATCCCGCCCTCGTCACTGCCCGGCAGGACACCGAGTCCGTACACCGGTTCGGTGTAGATCCGCTTGAGGTGTTTCGCCAGGACCGGCGAGCCGCCCGAGCCGGTCCCGCCGCCCAGCCCGGCGACGATGAGGAAGGCGTCGACCTCGTGGACCGGGATGTTGTCGATCGCGCCCTGAATCTCGTCGATGTCCTCCTCGGCGATCTCCGCGCCGAGTTCGTTGTCGGCCCCGACTCCGTGGCCCTTGACGCGTGCCTGGCCGATGAGGACCCTGTTGTCTTGGGGAATGCGCTCGAGTCCGAGCAGGTCGGCTTTCGCCGTGTTGACCGCGACCGCCGACCGGACGATGTTCGACCCCGTCTTGTGGTCGTACTCGAGGAATTTGTCGACGATCTTGCCGCCGGCCTGCCCGAAGCCGATCATGGCGAGTTTCATTATCTGGTACTCCGCTTAAAAATGGTATGCGGTATCGCGGGTATAAGCTTTTTCCCCAAACCTCAATTCCGAAACCCTTGCCGAAAGACACGATCCGGGTGGAAATGGGTATATGGACAGTCTACGGGGTTCTCTGGCGGCTGTGTGTGATTCCCTCTCGAATCTTCGGACCCCGTCTCGTGACCGACACACGTTACTATCGTAACCAATTGAACCGATTTGCATACCGATCGCACGACTGCAGTGCGATCGGGTGTGCCGTGGTTTTCAATGGCTGCAATCCCTCTCTCGGAGCGTGAGCGGTCGGGACGTGGATCTTATGCGCCCCGGAGATACTCACCGAGCGTCGTCAGGTCACTCGGGTCACGACCCAACGCTTCGAGATCGTTCTCCGCGGGGACGTTGTCGAAATCCAGCGACTCGTACTGATCCTGTCCCATCTTGAAACCAAGGTTCCCCAGGACGGTGAGCCCGATCTTGGCCATCGGCATCGGGAGCGGGACGATCGTGATCGACTTGCCTTCGGCGTCGTAGACCGTGTTCGTCACCTCCCGGAGCGTGAGCGTCTCGGGGCCACCGACCTCGTAGGTCTGGCCGGCGTGGCCCTCTTCTTCCAGAATGTCGGCGAGAACCGGGACGAACTCGTCGACCAGGATCGGCTGGAACCGCATGGTGTCGCCGCCGCCGGGAAGCGGATACAGCGGAACGCCGGGGGCGAACATCCCCTTGAGTTGCTTGGTGAAACTGACGAACTCGCCGCCGTCGCCGAAGACGATCGAGGGCCGAACGATCGTCCACTCCAGGTCGGAGTCCTCGACGGCACCCTCCGCTTTCCCCTTCGCACGGATGTAGTGGGTGTCACCGTTCGGGTCCGCGCCGAGCGCACTCATCTGGAGGAACCGATCGACGCCGTGTTCCTCGGCCGCCCGGAGACAGTTCTCCGTGCCGCCCAGGTGAACTCGCTCGTGCATCTCGTCGCCGCCGTTGGGCTTGAACAGCGGCGACAGCGCGACGAGGAAGACGACGGCGTCCTGTCCTTCGAAGGCGCCTTCGATGCTATCGTAGTCTGTCACGTCGCCTTCCTTGCGGGTCACACCGTCGGGCAGCGACCCCCCGTGTGGGTTCCGCGCCAGTGCGGTGACGTCGTGCCCTCGACTGTCGAGTTCCCGACACAGGTACTGCCCGATAAATCCGGTCCCGCCGGCTACGAGTACGTCCATGCACATGACAACCCTCGGATACCGTATAAGTGTGGCGCGCAACTGGTTTGGATCGGTCCCGGTCGGCGTGCTTACATACCCCCGACTGTACCATCACGGTATGCTCGTCACGTTGGAGGGACTGGACGGGAGCGGCAAGACGACCGTCTGGGAACGGCTCCGGGCCGACGACGGCGTCCCCGACGACGCCGTCTTCACCCGGGAACCGACCGAGAGTTGGTACGGTGACGCCGTCCAGCGTTCGATCGACGACCCCGACGCCGACTCACTGGCGGAACTGTTCCTCTATACCGCCGACCACGCTGCCCACTTGGCTGACACTGTCCGGCCGGCACTGCAGGACGACCGGCTCGTCGTCTCCGACCGGTACAGTGACTCCCGCTACGCCTACCAGGGTGCGACACTCGCAGACTCTCCTCATCTCACGGACCCGCTGGAGTACGTCCGGGAGGTCCACGAACCGTGGACCCGTCCACCCGATCTGACGGTGTATCTCGATCTCGACCCGGAGACTGCGGCCCGGCGCAGCGGCGCGACGAACAAGTTCGAGACAGCAGACTATCTCGCGACTGTCCGTGCCAACTACGAACGCCTCGTCGAGGACGACCCCGGCCGGTTCGTCCGTGTCGACGCGACACAGTCGCCCGAGGCTGTCTATACCGCCGTTCGTGACGCGCTACCGGAACGGCTCTAACCCATCGACTGTGGGAGTTCGACCTCGTCGGGTGCGGGCATCCAGACGTAGTCGAAGGTCATCCCGATCGCTAACGGGATCGCGATCGTCACCAACAGTGCCAGTGACCGACTCCCGAGGTTTCCGCCGAGACTGAAGATACCGCTCAGAACGAGCACGATCACGAACATGACGACAGGGCAGAGCAACACCGCGTAGACGAGCCCTCCCCACTTGGTGTTTAGCCGAACCCGGAAAAAGCGAGTCATCAGTGCGGTCACCACGCTGTTTGCCAGGACGATGACGAGCAGCCCGATGACGTCGACCACGGCGACCATACCGTCCGTAGGTGACCGACACTCTTTGTCGTATCGGAACACCGCCGGCGCTACTCCAGACAGACGTAGGTCCGCGTGTCCAGTACGCCCTCGATGTCCCGGACTCGCGTCGCGACCGATTGCATCACGTCGTACACCTCGCCGCTGGCTTCCGCGACGATATCGTACTGGCCCGCGACGATGTGGGCCTCGGAGATGCCTGCCAACGACTGTACCTCCGCGAGGAGGTCGCTGGACTTTCCGGTGTCTGTCTTGAGCATGATGAACGCGTCGACCATATCGTTTGCTAACGATACACATGATAAAAACGTTTGCCGTGACGCCGGTTTCCCGGGACCGACTGAACGGGTGCGGCTCGGGCCGCCGTCGTCATCCAGTCTCGAAGCCCACCGCGACGGGCTAGCTTTATCCACCCCCGTGCCATACGACACCATATGCGATTCGTTATCGTGGGTGCAGGTCGCGTCGGACTGCGCACCGCACGCGTCTTGCGTGAGAGCGACCACGCGGTCGTCCTCATCGAGCACGACGAGAGTGCGGTCGAGCGGGCCCGCAACGCCGGGTTCGAGGTGATCGCTGGCGACGGCGCGCTCGAGGACACACTCGAAGAAGCCGACCTCGATGCGGCGGACGCGCTGGCGGCGCTGACCGGTGACCTCAACGACAACTTCGTCGCTTGCATGGTGGCAAAGGAACACGGCTGTCGGACCGTCATGCGGATCGACGAGGACTACCGCGAGGAGATCTACCAGCGCTACGCCCAGGACGTCGACGAAGTGATCTACCCCGAACGGCTGGGCGCAATCGCCGCCAAGAACGCCCTCTTGGGCGGGAACATCCGGGCCGTCGCCGACATCGCTCACAACCTCCAGTTGGTGGAACTGTCGATCACCGACTCCTCCCCCATGCGGGGGTACTCCCTCTCGGAACTGGAGTTGCCTGCCAACTCACGGCTGCTCGCGCATGCGAAAGGCGACGGTCCGCTGACCGTCCCGGACCCGGACCAGACGCTCGACCTCGACGACAGCCTGGTCGTCCTGGCCGACTTCGACGTCCTCGGTGACGTCCGGAGCCTCGTCGTCGGGGAGGCCGACCGCGCGACCGCGCTTGGAGGTGCCTGACAGATGGTTACTGCCTACGTCATGATCAAAGCGAACACGGGAGACGCCGACCGACTCCGAGACGAGATCGAGGCCGTCGAGGGGGTGTTGGAGGCCCACATCGTCGCTGGAGACGTCGACCTCATCGCGAAAGTCGAGGTCGACAGCCCCGCGGCCGTCAAGGACGTTGCGGCGACCCACATCCAGGGCATCGACGGCGTCGCGAGTACGCAAACGTATATCGCGATGGACTAGTAACCCACTTTTTTACTAAGGGGGTCGCCGAGGCGACCCCCCTTGCAAAAACGTGGGGAAAAACTGCCGGACGCTCACTGCGTTCGCGTCCGGGGGAAACCGCTCGCTTCGCTCGCGGTATGCTCTGCCCACAGCCCTGCCCGTCCCCGACTTCGCGGCACGGAGGCCGTGAACGGCCACCGCTCCGCTACAGCGGCGTCCCGCCGCGGGTCCCCTCGCTCCCGCCGGTACTCGCCGAATCCATCAGATCGGCGACGACGCCGACGTAGTCGTAGCCGGGGACGATCCCCTCGACGTAGGTCCCCTCGACGTACTCGACGAAGGTCTTGGCCACGTCGGCCGCCTGGGACTCGCTGCCCAGACTGAACCGGAAGGTGACGACGACCTCCTCGCCGTCGCGTTCGACGGTGTACTCGTCCAGTTCTACCGAGACACGCGTTGCCTTGGGCGCGTCTTCGAGCCGGCGCTGCAGGGTCTCGAACCAGCCGTCGGCGACGGCCTCGCCCACCTCGTCGGCGGTCGCGGCCTGGAGCGTCGGCGCTCGGACGGTCACCTCGTACTCCGTCTCCCATCTCTCTCCCTCGCTGGCGGTCACGTACCCGTCGAACCGCGTCGAGTCGACGGCGTACCCCTCTTGGCCGGCGACGAACGCGTCCCGGCGGTCGAAGGTATCAGCTACGTCGCTGGGTACATCGGTCATTGGCCATCTCTAGGCCGTTACGCCGGAAAAACGCGTCGTATCTCGGAGTGGATGGAATTCTCACTCGATGCCGGACGCTCGCTCACTCCGTTCGCGCTGCGTCTGCCGTGATTCGAACCGCCATCGATTCGATTTTCACGCCTCTCACGTCCGTTCGAGTCGGAAAATGGAAGTGATCGGCCTGTTGGAACCCTCAACACCTGCTGAAACCGGCGTGCGAGATACAGAGCGTCTAGGCATCACAACGGCTCAATTCTGCCAGCTGTTTTCGCGCTCAGATGCCCCACCGTTTTGGGATCTCATTCCGAGTTCTCGGTAGTACCCTGCGTGTAGGGCAATCATCCCCGGTAGACGGGGAACAGGACAGTGCTAACAGTTTCACTTCCGGTCCGGTCAGCGTAGATATTTTTCTCCGACGGAACGAGTTACCGCTCATGCCGACCGACGATCTCATCAAAGAGTTGCGAGCGCGTGTGAAGACTGCCGCACATAGTGAGACAAACGTATTCGGGCCTGGGATCTGGAAACACCACATTCTACGGGTAGTGGATAACGCACAGCAACTCGCCGCCGAGCTTGACGCCGACCACAAGACGGTTACTATCGCTGCTCTTTTGCACGATTATGCCTCGCTGATCGATCCGGAATATATCGACGAACACCACGAACACGGTGCCCGGATTGCAGAGGAGACACTCGAAAACCGAATCACGGAGCCACGACTCGCGACAGTGAAACGGTGTATCAGAGCGCATCGTGCCAGTAGTGGCCCGTCCCCGGAGTCACCAGCGGCACACTGCGTCGCAAGTGGGGATGGGATGGCACACATTCAGGCGGTCCCCTCGTTGCTACGAGCGGCCTACGTCAACCGGGAAATGTCCGTGGAAGACGGGGCTGGGTGGGTCAACACCAAGATAGAACGTAGCTGGGAGAAACTTCATCCCGTTGCGGCTGAGGCCGTTCGTGAGGAGTATCACGCCGCGAGGACGGTTTTAGACGGTGATTGGTCGTTTGACGGCAGCAGCGCAGTCGCGTTTCGTGATCACTGATTCGACTCCCCGACCTGGGTACGCTGTCGTCGTCGATAGAGAGGGTTCGCTGAGTAGCGGACGGATGGGCCGACTGACTGGTATCGACTCGCAATCCGGGTAGCGGGTTCGCCTCTTTCGTTTGAATACGTCTACCGGGGTGCCGGTCAACTCGGCCAACGCTGCTGTATACGCGCCCTCTGTTCAGCACGACCGCTGAAAACTGTCACTTACCGAAGGTCTCAACGAGACCGAGGGATGGGATTCTCACTCGATGCCAGACGCTCGCTCACTCCGTTCGCGCTGCGTCTGCCGTAGTTCGAATCCCAACAGTCGAATTTACGGCTCACGACATGTTCGCCGCAAAATGCGAGGGATGGGATTCGAACCCATGGACCCCTACGGGAGCGGGTCTTAAGCCCACCGCCTTTGGCCAAGCTCGGCTACCCTCGCGCACTCACCTCTCTACGTCCCTCGGGAAAACGGGTTTCGATTACCAGTCGACGGAGAGCGTCCCGTCTCCGTTGGGGTCGGGGGCGATCTCCTCGTTCGTGCGGCGGTCGACGACGTGGATGACCCCGCGGTCTTTCTTGGCGGGACAGGCTTCCGCGGCGGCGACGTTGTGATCGAGGTCTGCCTCGTCGATGTAGTACGTCTCGGGTTTGGCGATGCCGGTGTCGAGGTCCAGCGACCACGTCCCGGAGACCTCGGCGCACTTGCCCGCGCCGAAGCACTTGTTGGCCTCGAAGATGATCTTGTAGGGCTTGTCTTCGATCGACGGGGCGTCGCTCGTTCCGATATCGCTCGGATCGACCGGTTCGTCCGGGTCAGTCATTGCCTTCCTTTCGTGATGGACGGACTTTCGACTATCGGTTGCGGGCAGCCAGTGCCCCGACCGTCCGCCGACTCGGACATCAATGTGTTGACAACCCCGTATCGGCGGGGAGAGTTCGCTTCGACGGCGTCGTGACAACATCTATTACCGTCCGGGAAGAGAGGGGGACAATGCCAGACGCCGCCGACGATGCAGTCTACTACGTCATCAGTGACCTCCACATCGGCGGTGACGAGCAGCTGGAACACGTCGAGTTCCTCGACGAACTCCTGGCGTTTCTCGAGCGCCTGGAGACGACCGACGAGGACGCGGAACTGCTCATCAACGGCGACGCCTTCGGCCTCTGGGAGTTCACCGGGATCGACGGCCCCCAGAAGTTCGATATCCTCGTCGAGAAGTATCCAGAACTGTTCGAACAGTTCCGGGCGACCGGCGAGACGATCCCGATCACGTTGCTTCCCGGGAACCACGACCACGAACTGGCGGCCTACGACGAGTACGTCGAGTGGTTCGCCGAGTACAACGTCGATCTGGTCCAGGCCGAGTCGATCACCCGCCCGGTCGGCGACCGAACGATCTGGTTCGAGCACGGCCACCAACAGGACCCGAACAACCGGATCGAGGACTTCGGCAACCCCAACGCGTCGCCGCTTGGCTACTACTACAACACGCTCGTGACCAGTCGAGCCGGCCAGCTCTCCGACCGGGGCCGGTTCAACTGGCTGAAAGATGTCCAGGCGGTGACGCCGACCGAGCGGATGCCGAACTGGCTCGTCTCGAAGTACTTCTACCGGGAGATGAACCCGCTGATACGGTACGCCATCATCCCGTTCCTGTTCCTGTTCAACGTCAGCGCGGTGCTGGCGATCCTCGCCGGGCTGGATCTCGCGGGTATCTGGTCGCTCCCGGTCACTCAGACGGAGGCGTTCCTCGGGCAGTTCGGCCAGGCCGGTGCGACGGTGTACCTGATCCTGTCGGTCAACGTCGCCGTCGCCGGCCTGCTGTTGATCGTCGGCATCCCGGTGTCGTTCCTGATACGGGACGTCAGGAAGACGATCGACCGCTTCGGGATCTTCGAAACCGAACTGACCGTCGATCCCGACGAGCCGTACACGGACGCCGCCAGGGCAGTGTTCGACGAACACCCCGAGACGGCGATCTACTGCTACGGCCACACGCACCGACCGCGGACGACCGAACTCGACGGTCGGCTGCTCGTCAACACCGGAACGTGGCTGAAGCGACTCCACCGGCGGGACGTCATCGCCGGCCGGCTCCCGCCGGTGTTCTATCCCTCCTACCAGCTCTGTGCCGTCCGTATCGCGGCCGAAGACGAGGGAATCGTCGTCGACTACCAGGGGATCGACAAACCCAATCCCAGCGTGGAGGAACTCACCCGGACCGAGCGGTTGCTCACCCTGGGTCGAGAGCCGGACCCGTCGCTCCCGGATCGGCAGATCGTCACCCCCGAGGACGACTGACTGCTGCGGACAACAGCTACCCGTCGACGACCTCGACCGCGTCGCCGACCGCGATGGTCTTCCCGCGGTCGGCCTCGGGGACCCGAGCGATGAGCATCAGCGTGTAGAAGTGGTCGAACGCGTCCGGGTCGGCCCAGTCGGGGAACGTCGCTTGGCGGCGCTCGACGAACCGCTCGCGGAACTCCGGCGTCGGCTCGCCAGTGTCGGGGTCCCGTTCCGGGACGACACAGCGGCCACAGGGGGTCACGCCTTCGATACGGACGCCGCCGGCCTCGAACGCCGGCGCGTCGGTCCCGACGAAGCGGTCCTCCCAGAAGGCCGGAACCCCGCCGACCTCGACGTTGGCGCGGAGCCGTCGGCGCGCCCCGTCGACGGTCACGTCGTCGAACCACGAGGCGACGGTCTCCAGCGTGGCCGTGCTGATCACCGACGGCCCCATCTCCCGCCGGTCGACGTAGCCCCGATCGGTATCGCGAACCAGTTCGAGGTCGACACCGAAGAAGTCGCTGAACCACTCGGCTGCCCGCGCTCGGCCGTCCTCGCTCCCGAGCGCGAACTCACAGCGGTCGTCCGGAGAGTCGACCGTCAGCGTTCGTGTCGACGGTACGAACGTCGTCGTCAGGTCGTGGACCTCGACGGCTTGCTTCCCGTTGTACGCGTCCCCGTCGGCGTCGTGGAGCGCGAACTCGCGGTCGAGCGCGAGCGTCCCACCGGGGCGGATCTCGCTCGTCTCGCGGTCCATGCCGTCCAGTGCCTTGACCGGATAGACGGTGAGTCGCTCGATGTGTGCCACTACCGGGTGGGTGGCAGCGGACGGATAAATCAGTTGTCTCGAACGGGGACCGCGATGGCACCCGGCGGAGTACTTCGCCGGCACACAGGAACCGCGACGAACCGGTCGTCGCTCAGTCGTGGATCTCGACGGATTCGAGCAGCAGTTCTGATTTGGGAGCGTCGTTGCGGTCGGTCTCGACGTTGCCGATCGCCTCGACGACGTCCATCCCGTCGATGACGCGGCCGAAGACGGCGTGTTTCCCGTCGAGGTGGGGCTGGGCGTCCAGCGTGATGAAGAACTGCGAGCCGTTGGTGTCGGGACCGGCGTTTGCCATGCTGACGACGCCGGCGTCGTCGTGGGTCAACTCGTCGTGGAACTCGTCGTCGAACTGGTAGCCCGGGCCGCCCCGGCCGGTGCCGGTCGGGTCGCCCATCTGGATCATGAAGTCCTCGATGATCCGGTGGATCTCGATGTCGGTATAGAGCGGGTCGATACGCTTCTCGCCGCTCTCGGGGTCCTCCCAGGCGCCCTCGCCGGGACCGACCGAAGCGGCGTCGTAGTCGTCCGCCTCGGTCGCGTGGTCGACGAACGCCTCGACCGTTCGGGGAACTCTCTCGTCGTACAGTTCGATCTCGATGTCGCCCTCTGTCGTGTGCAGGGTCGCTGTCAGATCGCTCATGCCCGGCAAGAGGCGTCCCCGGCGGAAAAGCCTGCCCACTGGACGTGTACTGTGGTACCACGTCGCTGTGCAGCGACCACGAGGCTGGGGTTCTCCAAAACGACGGCGGCCCGCTCGTGGAGCGGGGATCTCACTGCGTACGCTCCCCGCCGGCGAGGTGGGCAAGCAGTGAGTCGGTCACGCGCTCGGGCGCGTCGAACTGTACCCAGTGGCTCGCGTCGGGGAACCGCTCGATCCGGAGGTCCGACACCCAGCGGTCGAGACCCTCCGTCAGCGAGACGTCGAGCGCCCGGTCCTGTTCTCCCCAGAGGAGCAGCGTCGGTCGCTCGACCGGGAGTTCGGGTGCGCCGGCGCGGGTCAGCAGCCGTCTCGCGCTCCGGCGGGCCATCGCCCGGTAGTAGTTCACGGCCGCAGTCAGTGCGCCCGGCCGCCCGAGTGCGGTCTTGTAGTACCGGATATCCGTCTCGCTGAACGCGTCCGCACGGACCGCTGTGTCGGTCAGCATCTCCTCTATTACCCGGAAGTCCCGAGCGCGGAAGGCGGCTTCCGGGAGTATCGGGAGTTGGAAGAAGAAGACGTACCACGACTTGGCCACCTGTGTCGGCGACGAGCGCAGCGCCCGCTCGTACGCTGACGGGTGGGGAGCGTTCAATATTGCCAGTCGGTCCACCACGTCCCCCCGGGCAGCGACGTACCAGGCCAGGAGTCCGCCCCAGTCGTGGCCGACGACGTGGGCCGTATCGCGGCTGATTCCGTCGATCAGGCCGACCACGTCCGCGACGAGTTCGTCGATGTCGTAGGCACGCACACCCTCGGGTTTCTCCGAACAGTTGTATCCGCGGAGATCCGGTGCGACGACCCGATAGCCGGCTTCCGCCAGCGGTTCGATCTGGTGGTGCCAGGCGTACCAGAACTCCGGGAAGCCGTGCAACAGGACGACCAGGTCGCCGTCCTCGGGGCCGGCCGTGACAGTGTGGAGCGTGACCCCGTTCGTCTCGGCGGTCGCGTGGTCCCACGCCCGGCCGTCGTCGGGAACCGTCCAGTGATCGCCGTCGGGAGGCGTCGGTGCCATCGACCGAACGTTTGCCTGCGGGACAATGTCGGTGTCGGTCGGATCGGGCGCGGTGATACCGGTACTTTTCACGCTCCGGAGCCAGCGACCCGACATGACCGACGACAGGGACCCCGAAGCCAGCCTCCAGGAGTGGAAAGAGACCATGCAGGCGGAACACGACGACGCCATCGCCAACCCGGACCCGGACGAGGACCACCGGATCGAGGGGGTCACGCAGGTCAACTACCGGGTGTACTTCGCGTACGACGCCGATAGCGACGAACTGGAACGGACCGAGCGCGAACAGGTCGACGAAGTACGGGACCCGGAACTGCTCGCCTGTGCCTGTGGCGTCCGTGGGATGACGCCAGAAGAAGCGCGCCAGCACGTCGCTGCTGCCCACGAGGGAAACGACGGATAAAGCGTCAGAACGCCCGGAGCGCGTCGAGCGCGTCGGCGGCGCTGCCGTCCTCGATCGCCGCCCGGGCCTGTTCGAGACCTTCTTCGATGCTGTCGGCGTCCTCGCGGGCGTAGATGCGCAACGCGGCGTTGAGCGCGACGGCGTCGGCGAAGCCGTCCTCGCGCTCGCCGGTCAGGACCGCCTCGGTGATCGCCGCTGACTCCTCGGCCACGTCCTCGACCTGGAGGTCCTCGCTGACCACATCCATGCCGTAGTCGGCGGTGCGGATCTCGAAGTCCGCGATGTCCTCCTCGTCGGACTTGGCGCCCTCGACGGGCCACTCGGCGACGATGGTCTCGCCGGGGCGGACGTCGTCGTACCCCTCCATCCCCTGGAAGAACAGGGCCCGCGAGACGGTGCTCTGTTCGGAGTTGGTGAGGGTGCGGACCATCTTCTTCGCGAACGCGAGGTGATAGAAGCTCCCCAGGTGGACGTCGGCGCCGGCGGGGTTGGCCAGCGTCTCGACGGTGTTGACAAAGGAGCGCACGCCCATGTTGTCACGCCGGTCGAACAACGCGTCGATCCCGGGGTTGAACGCCGGTTGGTAGTAGAAGCCAAAGCCCACGTCGTCGACCATGTCGGCGCTCTCCTGGGGGTCGATCTCCGTTCGGACGCCGAGTTCGTCCAGCACGTGCTTGTAGGCGTCCTGTTTCTGTGTCGGTACCCGATCGCCCGAGTGGACGACGACGGGCGTGCCGGCGGCGGCCGCGACGAGACCTGCGGCGACACCGAAAATGGCGGACCGACCCTTGCCGTCGTAGTTCGCGCCACAGTCGACGGGGTCGGCCTCGGGTTCGGCGGTGACGGCCGACTCCTCGTGCATCACGTCGACGTAGGCGCCCAGTTCCTCGGGCGTATTGCGCTTCCAGCGATTGGCGAGCCAGAACGCGCCGAGCGTCGTGTGATCGGGTTCGCCGCCGAGGATGCGCTGGAACGCCTCCCGGGCTTGATCGCGTGTCATGTCGTCGGCGGACTTGTGACCGGAGCCGACGACCTCGGTCATCAGTCGTTTGAGCGGCCATTCGCCGTACTCCCGGGTCGCTTGAGCCATGGGAACCCGTTCGGGCGCGAGTTCAAAAGCCCCTGCGTTTCGTTCCCACTCCGTGGGAACGGCCCGGGAGGACGAAAGGGATACACCCCTCGACTCCTAACGAATGCCAATGAGCCTCCAGTCGGGTGACTGGCGCGAGCGTATCGACGACGTGGACGCTGCTCTCATCGACGGGTTCCAGAGCGACTTTCCGATCGAGGAACGGCCCTTCGAGGCGGTGGGTCGGGAACTGGGCGTCGACCCCGCGGAGGCACTCGACCGCGTCCGCCGGCTCCGGGACGACGGCGTCTTCCGGCGGTTCGGCCCCGTCCTCAACCCGCCGGTGATCGGCTCCTCGACGCTCGCCGCGGTCAGCGCCCCCGAGGACCGGTTCGACGAGGTAGCCGAGGTGATCAACGGCTATCGTCAGGTCAACCACAACTACGCACGCGACCACGAGTGGAACATGTGGTTCGTCGTCACCGCCGGCTCGCGGGCCACACGCGACGAGATCATCGCCGACATCGAGGCCCGGACCGGCTGTGACGTGCTCGTGCTCCCGATGCTGACCGACTACTACATCGACCTGGAGTTCCCGGTCGTCAACGGGGACCGGTTCGCCCGGGAGGCACGCTCGGACAGCGGGGCTCCGGACGAGCGAGCGGACCCGCGAGCCGGAGAGCGTCTCGATCAGACCGACGCCAGCGCCACCCGAATCAGCGAGGACGCCGCCGCGGACCTCTCGGAGCTGGACCGCCGGCTCCTCCTGGAGATCCAGGAGGGGTTCCCGCTGACGGCGACCCCGTATCGGGACGTCGCGGACGCGGTCGGCGCCGAGGTTCAGGACGTCCTCGCCGCAGTCGAGAAACTGCTCGCGGACAACTGCATCAAACGGATCGGCTGCGTGGTCAACCACATCGTCACCGGCTTCGACAGCAACTGCATGGTCGTCTGGGACGTACCCGACGACGCGCTGGACGAGCGCGGGCAAGCCGTCGGCGAACTGCCGTACGTGACGCTGTGTTACCACCGGCCGCGTCGGCCGGACCAGGCGTGGTCGTACAACCTCTTTACGATGATCCACGGCCGGGAGAGCGAGGCCGTCGACGCGAAGATCGACGACCTGGCGACGGCCCACCTCCCCTACGATCACGACCGGCTCTACTCGACCGCGACGCTGAAACAGACCGGGGCACGGTACGACGACATCGTCGGCGAGTGACCGCCGGCACGCGGTGTCGGGCCAGCGTCCCGGTCGGGCTCCGCCGGAACGTTTTTGTCCGTCGTAAGGATACTTACAGTGGTACCAAATGACACACCAGGGGAGCCTGACGGTGTTGGTCGTCGACGACGAGTCGCCTGTCGCTGACGCGTACGCCGAGACCGTCGGCCAGCGGTACGAGGTCGAAGTCGCCTACAGTGGCCAAGAGGCACTGGAGCAACTGTCGGCGGAGATCGACGTCGTCCTGCTCGACCGCCGGATGCCGGATATCTCCGGTGACGAGGTACTCGAAGAGATCCGCGAGCGGGGAATCGATGCACGGGTCGCGATGGTTACAGCGGTCGATCCGGATCTGGAAATCATCGAGATGCCCTTCGACGACTACATCGTCAAGCCGGTCTCCCCGGACGAGCTGTTCGAGACGATCGAACGCCTGTATCGGTGTGTCGACTACGAGAACCAGCTCCGGGAGTACTACTCGCTGACAGCCAAGTACGCCGCGCTCCGGTCGAGCAAGCCGCTCGACGAACTCGAAGCCAGCGCGGAGTTCGGCTCGCTGGAGTCGACCATGACGGAGAAACGTGCCGAACTCGACGAGTTGACCGCGTCGCTCGACGACCAGGACTTCCAGAAGATGTTCGCCGACATCGGATCGGAACACGAGTGGCCCGACGTCGAGTGAGGACCGCCGCTCTAGCGCTGTCGCCCCGAGCTACCCTTCCGAAAGCACTAACGGTGTCTCTTCCTTAGGGTGGTCAATGAGTCAGCAACTCCCGGACGTACAGGCGTCGAGTCCGGATGTCACCGTCGGCCTCAACCGCGTCGGTGTGACAGGTGTCGAGAAGCTCGTCAAGCTGGGGCGACGCGACCGTGATCCGATCGTCCTGATGGCGGAGTTCGAGGTGTTCGTCGACCTGCCGTCCTGGCGGAAAGGGGCAGACATGTCTCGCAACATGGAAGTCATCGACGAGACCCTAGAAACCGCGGTCTCCGAGGAGGCGTACCGGGTCGAGGACGTCTGTGGCGACGCCGCGGAACTGCTCCTGCAGAAACACGACTATACGACCAAAGCCGAGGTTCGCATGGAAGCGGAGTACGTCACCCACGAGCGGACGCCACAGTCCGACGTGGCGACCCAGTCGACGGCCGACATCATCGCCTCGGCGACGGCTACCGAGGACGGGACGAGCGAGGAGATCGGTGCCCGCGTCACCGGTATGACCGTCTGCCCCTGTTCCCAGGGGATGTCGGCGGCCCGTGCCCGCCAGACCCTGCGGGGGATGGGCGTCGAGGACGAGGTCATCGACGAGTTCCTCGAAGAGATGCCCCAGGCGGGCCACTCACAGCGGGGTCACGCCACGCTGACCGTCGAGAGCGACGGCGCACCCGAGGTCGACCTCAACGAACTCATCGAGGTCGCCCGTGATTCGATGAGCGCCCGGATCTACAACCTCGCCAAGCGTCCCGACGAGGACCACATGACCTACGAGGCACACAAGGACGCCAAGTTCGTCGAGGACTGTGTCCGCGCGCTCGCGGATGGCGTCGTCGATCGGTTCCCCGATCTGGCCGACGATGCCATCGTCACGATGAAACAGTCAAACGACGAGTCGATCCACCAACACAACGCCCACGCCGAACGCGTGGCGAAACTCGGTGACCTGCGTGCGGAGGTCACCGCCGACGAAGCCACCGCCGACGACTGACACCAGTCGGCCCGTCGGCCCGTGACTCCAGTTGTGGGGTACTGTTATCCCGTCCCGTCCGCAAACAGCGAACCGACGAATGGTCGTGTCCAGGCCGACCCGACGCCGCGTACTGGCGACGCTCGGAACCGCTCTGACTGGTGGGTGTCTTCGGAGTTCGAGGGCCGCCGACTCGACGCCGGCACCCGGAACGGACGAGCCCCGGACACGATCGACAGACGGGACGACGACTGCGACCGCAGCACCGTCGGACTCGGGATCGGCTCTCACCCCCGCCTCGCTCTCGACCGAGTGGAGCCACGAGGCGGACTTGGCGTTCTCACACGCCGGCGTGGCGGCGGAGGGAACCGTCCTCACACAGCGCTCCGACGGGCGGATCTGTGTCGCACGGGCGCTCCGGGACGGGAGCCAGCGGTGGCGAGCGACGTTCGACACTGCGGTCAGCCTTCGGCCACGGATCGTCGGCTCGACGGTCCTGATGGGAACGGTCGGGGGAACGATCCACGCGCTCGCACGTTCGGACGGGAGCGAGCGGTGGCGCTACGATACCCCGGGAGCACTGCGGGTCCAACCCGTCGTCATCCCGGAGGAAGCGACGGTCCTGGTCCCCGTCCGGTTCGACGACGAGCGGGCCGGGCTGGTCGATGCGGTGTCACTGGAGAGCGGCCAGCGGCGGTGGCGGATCGACGGGATCGACCGGCCGAACTCCATCTCGCCGGCCGTCGACGGGCGGTTCTACCTCGGGTTCAGCGACAGTTTCCGGGGGTACGCGGCGGGCGACGGGACGCGACTCCCCACCGAACAACAACCGTCCGGCATCCCGGGAGTCAACGCGGGGCGGTTCCCACACCCACGCATCCTGTTCGCACACGAGGGGACGGTGTACCTGCCGGAACCACGGGCGAACGATCCGGTCGTCGCGTACGACCCGACGGCAAACGAGGTCGTCTGGCGGTACGAACCCTTCGGCGCCCCCGTTTCGTTCGACGCGTGGGGCGAGACACTGGCCTTCTCCGCGGGCGACAACGCTGTCTACGGGCTCGACCGTACCACCGGGGACCGCCGCTGGCGCGTCCAGCGGGACGAGCGGTTCTCCCCCGTGGCGGCCGCCCGGGGCGTGGTCTGGACAGCGCGTGGCCGGACGCTGCTCGGGATCGACGCCGAGACCGGGACGGTTCACGTCGAACGGGAGCTCCCCCTCTCCGCCGATCTGGTCTTCGCCGTGGGTCGGCGAGTTATCGTACTGGGGTCCGGGAAGATCGGTGTCTACCGGATCGAGAGCTGACCGTTCACGGGCCGGAGCCGGGATGTGGATACGCGTAGACGTTCGCGTCGTCAGCGGCGACGTAGACCCCGTTCCCGTCGGCAGCGGCCCCAGTCGGCAACGCATCGAACAGTTCGACAGTTCCCCGGGGCTGTCCGTCGCTACTCAGCTCGTGGAGCGGCCCGGTCGACGGGGCAAAGAGCGTATCGCCGCGGACGGCGGGTGGGGAGAACAGCTCCGCGTCACGACCCTCGAACGCCCACGCTGTGCGTCCGGTCGAGGGGTCCAGCGCGAGGAGTCGCTCGTAACCCACGACGATACGTTCACCGACCGACCCGACGAAATCCACGTCGAGGTCGCTGCGCTGCCACGCCCGTTCGCCGGTAGTCACGTCGAACGCGCGGATGGACCCCTCGTCCCCGCCGCTGACCGCGTAGCCGCCCGCAGAGGCGACGTTCGTCTCACCGAAGTTCGCGTCGATAGCGGTCTCCCACTGTTTCTCGCCGGAGTCGGCGTCGATCCCGTAGGCCGCGCTGTGTGTGCTGGGCCGCCGGTTGCCTTTCCCCGCCGCGACACAGACGACCCCGTCTTCGTACGCTGGCTGTTTGACGACGATCGTCCGCTCGTCGGCGTCCCGTTCGGTGAATATCCACGATACGTCACCCGAGGAGAGCGAACGGGCGACGACGCGCGCTCCCTCTCTGGCACGAGCGGCCAGGAAGACGGTGCCGTCGACGACGAGCGGGCGATGATCGCTGGCCTCCGACGGCTTCTCCCATCGGGTCTCGCCCGTCGCCACGTCGAGTGTGTGGACGCGGTAGTCGCTCAACACGACAGCGGTCCCGTCAGCGACGGAGACGTGCGGTTCGGTCTCGAACTCCCTGACCCACGCCCGGGTGCCGTCAGCGGCGTCGAAGGCGTACAGACGCCGGTCGCTACTCCCGACGAGGACCACTCCGTTCGCCGTCACTGGGGGCTGATAGACGGGTGCTCGCGTCCGCTGTGCCCACCGTGCCGACTCCGGAACCTCCGGGGTCGACACGGCCGAGGCCGTCGGTGAGGACCGATCGGTAGAGCGCCGTGTCGCCGTCGCCGACCGGACCGGCGACTCGGTTACCGTCCGTTCGGTCGGCTCCTGGAGGTTCAGACAGCCGCCGGTGGAGACGAGACCGGCAAGCCCTGCCATGGTCCGGAGGAACCCCCGGCGGTTCGTCGGCGTGTCGTCCATACTCTCCTGTCACTCACTGGCGAACCATTACAGGTGGGTCCGACTGCTCGGCTCAGGGCGGCCGGATCGGCGTCGCGTTCTCCCAGTGGTCGACGAAGGCCTCGCTGATGTCCTCGGTGAAGTCGGGGTCCTTGAGGTCGATGACGCCGAAGGTCTCTTCGAGCCCCAGCGGGTGGGGCACCTCGATACACACTTCGATGTCGTCGATGAGTTCGAAGGTGGTCGTGATGTCCGAACTGGCCCGCGCGGTGTAGTTGTCGTAGGGTGCCAGTCGGTCGTAGTACTCCTGGTTGGCCGACGCCGGCAGGTTCTCGAAGAGGTCGGGGCGGACCAACAGGGAGACGTCGACGCCCCGCTCCAGTGCGGTCTCCAGTTCGTCGACGATCCGCTCGGTCCCGGCGCGGATGTCGACCTGCCGTGCCGGCGAGGACCCGACCATGACGATCCGCCGGTCGGCGGCGGCCAGGCGCTCCAACAGGAGATCGAGCGAGTCCTCGGGGCCGACCGCGGCGGTCCAGAACGGTTCCTCGACCGGTTCGGCGCTCTCTAACTGCTCTGCGAGGTCGTCGACGATGCTCTCGTACTGCTGGGACTGCTCTTCGAGTTCCCGCTTCTTGTCCTCGAGCAGGCGATCGAGCGCGGTCTCCGGTTCGACGGCGACGTACTTCTTCGGTCGACTCGCCGTCTGGCTCCGGACCAGATTGTAGGTCACGAGGCTGTTGAGAACGTCGTAGATCCGGCCCATCGGAACGTCACTGGCCCGTGACAGCTCTTTCGCCGTCGTCGGACCCGTCTCCAGTAGCGATCGATAGGCCCGTGCCTCGTATTCGGAGAGACCGAGGTCGCGTAAACTCGCCATATCTGGACATGCACTGGGCCTACCTAAAAACTAGCCCCGTGTTTACCGTTTTCCCCGGTGGGCTACTCACCGGTCAGCGCCGCTTCGAGCGTGGCCGGCGTCTCGGCCTCGGCCGTGACGGTCCCGTCTTCCCGGAGCCGCGCGACGCCGTCTCCGTCCGGGTCGGGGACGACCGTCGTCTCGTGGTCGGCCAGTCGTAGCGCCGCCCGATGGAGGTCGGTCCCCGCCTCGGTGCCGACGACCACCGCCTGCGGATCTCGGAGCCGTGCAGCCACGGCGGCGTAGCCGGCCACCTCGACACCCATCCGCTCGGCGGCCCCGGCGAAGGCCTCGACCGCCTCGGTCGCGACCCGGCGGTATCGGTCTTCGCCGGTCAGCGCGGCGAGGTCGACCAGGGCGTCCGCGAGTTCGACAGTCGTATCCAGGGGATGTAGCGACCGGCTACAGAGGCCGGCACCGCTCTCGGGACCGTCCCGGAACGCGCCGCTTTGCTCCTGGCGGTGTTCGATCGTCCAGTCGGCGACCCCACGAGCGGGGCCGGACTCGCCGGTCACCTGCCAACTCGTCGTCAGTCCCTGGAGGAGGCCGGCCTGGTCGCCCAGGAGGCCGCGATCGCTCCCCTCGCCGTCGTAGTGGGCGACCGCGCCGTCCTCGACGAGGCGGTCACAGACGCTATCCCTGGCTCGCTGGGCGTACCGACGGGCGCGTTCGTCGTCGGTGTAGGCCGCCAGCCACAGCAGACCGTCGACCGCCAGGCCGTTCCGGTCGGCGAAGACCGTCTCGTCGACGTGAGGCGGATCCGCCTCCTCGCGTTCGCTGGGTTCGAGTCGGTAGTAGTCGTCGACGCCGGCCTGGCTCCCGGCGAAGGCGTCCGCGTCGTCGGCCCACAGCGTCGTCGTGAGGTACTCGGCGGTCCGCTGGGCGGCGTCGCGGTAGGTCTCGGTCCCGGTGTACCGGTAGCCGTGTGCGAACGCACGGACCAGGGCGGCGTTCTCGTCGAGCAGTTTCTCCCGGCGCGGGTTCGACCAGTTCCGGTCGGTCGCGTACCGGAAGAAGCCGCCGTCGTACGTATCGAACAGGTGTGTGTGGATCGCTTCGAGGCTCCGGGTCGCCTGGTCACGGGCCCGGACCAGCGCGAACTCGACGGTCCGGGCCAGCGGGAACTTCACGTCCGTCCCCCAGCCGCCGAACTCCTCGTCGTAGGCGCCCAGCAACTGCTCGATCATGTGTTCCTCGATGCGTGGGCGTAACTCGCCGGCCGGCGGCGCCTCGTCCTGGAGCTGTCTCGGGATCGAGCCCGCCTCCGCCCCCCGGGAGTCCCAGGCCTCGCGGACGCTATCGAGAATGCCGCGGAAGCCGTCCGGGCCGAGGAACGTCGCGCCGGTGATGACCTCACCGGCGGGGGTGAGAAACACCGTCGAGGGGAACCCGCCCATCGTGTACCGTTCCCTGACACGGGGGTCGCGGTCGGCGTCGACCCTGACCGGAACGAACCCGTCGTTGATGTTGGCCGCGATGCGTGGCTCGCCGTAGGTCCCCCGGTCCATGGCCCGACACTCCCCGCTCCAGGGCACGGTCAGGGAGAGCAGGACCGGCCGGCCGCTGTCGGCGGCTGCCTCGAAGGCCGCTGGCCCCCACTCGCGCCACTCGACTTTCGTCTCCGCCGCGAACTCGTCCATACCGGCCGTCGGCCCTGCGCGTACATAGGCCCTTCACTCCCCGGTCGTCACTCGACGAAAGACCGATTGGTCGGCCGGCCCAACTGCTGGCTATGTGTGCCCACCAGACCGGTCGGTCGGTCGACACGCCGGTCACGCCGGGCGACCGACCGCCGCGTCTCGGTCGCCTGCCGGTCGTCGACAACACCGTCGCGATGCTGCGGGACCCACTGGCGTTCTACGACCGCGTCGGCGACCACGAGGCCGACGTCGTCGGCTACAACGTCGCGGGGACGACCGGCTACTTCCTCACGCACCCGGACCTGATCGAACAGGTGCTCGTCACCGACGCCAGCGACTACGAGAAGGGCGCACTGCTTCAGCGCACGCTCGGGGAGTTCGTCGGTGAGGGCCTCTTTCTCCTGGAGGGCGAGGAGTGGCAACGCCAGCGGACGGCCCTCCAGCCGGCCTTCTACCGGGACCGCATCGAGACCTACGGCGAGACGATGACCGACTTCGCAGCGGCGACCGCCGACGAGTGGGACGACGGCGAGGTCGTCGACGCCCGGCCGTCGATGCAGGCGCTCACACTGCGGATTCTCGGGAAGACGCTGCTGGACGTGGAGATCGAGACGACCGCCGACGCGCTCGAACCGCTGCTCTCGGCGCTCCGGCACCGCCTCGACCCGCGGACGCTGTCGGCGTATCTCCCACTGTGGGTCCCGACGCCGATCAACCGCCGCGTGAACCGGTCGCTCTCGGCCTTCGAGGCGACGCTCGACGACATCGTCGCCGCCCGCCGGCGAGAGGACGAGACGACTCGCGAGGCCCGTGACGACGTCCTCTCGCTGTTGCTCTCGATGGACGAGGAGACGATGGACCGCGAGCGGCTGGGCGACCAGTTGCTGACCTTTCTCGTGGCCGGCCACGACACCACGTCGCTGACCCTGTCGTACGCCTGGTTCCTGCTGGCGACCCACCCACAGATCCAGCGCCGACTCCACGAGGAACTCGACGAGACGCTCGACGGGGCGACCCCGACGGTGGCGGACCTATTCGAACTCCCCTACCTGGATCGGGTCCTCTCGGAGGTACTGCGGCTCTACCCGCCGGCGTTTACCGTCTTCCGCCAGCCGGCCCGACCGGTCTCGCTGGGCGGCTACGAGATCGGCCCCGACGCGCAACTGACCCTCCCACAGTGGCTCGTCCACCGGGACGAGCGGTGGTACGACGATCCCGACGCCTTCCGTCCGGACCGCTGGACCGACGACTTCGAGTCGACACTGCCCGACTACGCCTACTACCCCTTCGGCGGCGGTCCCCGACACTGCATCGGGATGCGCTTCGCCCGGATGGAGGCGAAACTCGCGCTGGCGACGATCGCCCAACGGTTCGCCGTCGAGCCGGTCACCGAACCACCGCTGGAGTTGGCCATGCAGATCACTCTCTCGCCGGCCGAACCGATCCAGATTCGGGTTCGCGACCGGTAGCCGGCCCCAACCTCCCGCTCTCGAAAGGGGTTTGGGGCCGGCCCTGCAAGGGCGGGTATGCTCCGGGTCATCGGGCTGTTGTTGCTCATCCCGCTGTTCGACATCGTGTTACTCGTGGCTGTCGCGATCCCCTTCTTTGGCCCCCTCGTGACGGTCGCACTGGTCGTCCTGACCGCCCTCGTCGGCATGCTCCTGGTCCGCGCCGAAGGTCGGGCGACGCTCAGGAAGATCCAGCAGAAACTCGCTCAGGGCGAAGTCCCCACGGACGAACTCGTCGACGGCGGCCTGCTCATCGCCGCCGGCGCGTTCTTCCTCACCCCGGGCCTGGTGACCGACGCCGTCGGTCTTCTGCTGGCGATCCCGTTCACCCGCTACCCGATCCGCGCCGCCACCAACCGCTGGGTCGTCAGACCCTACATCGACGCCAAGACGGGCGGCTTCGCCAGCGGACAGGTGTACATCGGCGGCTTCCCCGACGAGGGACAGGGCGGGATGGGAGCGGGGCAGGGACCGGACGGCGGTTCCCAGCCCAGCGGGGGCTCCGGGTCGGGTTTCGACCCCGACGACGCCACTGACGTGGACTTCGAGGATTCGGACCGGTAGTGGCTGCCCTGGTGTGGTTTCACACCCGAACGCCGGTGAAACGTTACCCTTTTCACTACCCCTCGGGTACAGTCTGATGCGTTCAGCGGGCCAATAGCTCAATCAGGTTGAGCGCTCGGCTGATAACCGGGAGGTTCGCGGTTCAAATCCGCGTTGGCCCACTCGTTTTCCTTCCGTTCCCTAGCCGAGAGCGGAGCCGTCCGTAGTGGTTCCGCACCGCTGTCAGTGTCCGGACACTGGTTCCCGGAGTGCCCACGTGTCCGTCTCCGGATCGAGCTTCGAGGGTTCCGAACCCCGTTCGGTCAGAACGCCCGCGTGGTACAGCATCGCTTTGAGTTGGAACACTGTCGGCGAATGATAGACGCCGCCGTCGGTCAGCGCAGGCCGGCGGAGCCCACCGTCGTCGGTCAGTACGCGGCTCCGAACGTCGCCGTCGCCACGCAGGAACAACTCGACAGTGAACGTGGGGTGGGTCGCGTGGAGATACTCGACGAACTCGACGAGCGACGGCGAGGGAAAGCCGTCGTCGTGGAGACATTGGAGTTCCTCGACGAGTAACTGTGTCGCCGGATACGCGTAGACGACACGGCGGGTGAGTTGGCCCCACCGCGGGGCGATGTCGACGAACCGTTTCCGGGAGCGCTTCCACGCTCCGAAGGCAGCCAGGGCGTCGTCGACTGACCCGTACTCCCGGAGGCCGAACCGAACGACCTCGCGGCCGAGGGGCGTCAGCCCGTTTTCGGGGCCGCGATCGAGCAGTCCCAAAAAGACAGCCCCTCGGCGGGCGTCGGCAACGGCACCGACGACGCGCTCGGCGACGAGGTCGTCGGTTGCTCCATCGTGGACGACCGCCAGCGGGACAGCGAGGTAGTTCTTCGGGTGGTTCAGTCCGAAACTCCGGTCGGTGACCCCCTGTGCGCTGGCCTGGAAGCGGATCGCGGTCGCCTCGTCGGGCGAGCGGGTGCCGACGACACGGGGCCGTTCGAGGACTGTCACGGTCTCACTATCGACGCCGAGGACGCCGACGTTGACCTGGCGAGCCAGCGTCCGGGTCGACTGGGTGATCGCTCCGGTCGGCGCGGCGAGGAAGGCGACGTTCGCTTCGCCGAGACGGTCGTGTGCCTGGACGACGCCACGTTCGACGTCGGTGGTCCCGTGGCTGGTCGCACCTTTGGCCTCGACGGCGATCAGCGGCGGCTGGTCGCCCAGCCGGTCGATCGCGAGGACCTCGTCGTTGATCCGGCCGACGCCGACCAGATCGGGGTAGCCCGAGCCGACACGAACGTGGTTGAACGGGGCCAGGCTCGCCCGTGTCCGTTCGGGGATCGGCGTCTCCGCGAGCCACTGTTCCTGTGCGAACTGCGTGTCGGCGACGACGTACTGGTCCGGGGCGTCCTCGGGGAAGAGTCGCTGTTTTGCCCGGGCGAGGACCTGGGGCTCGGTCTGGACGGTGGCGGCCATGGCCGTGCTTCAGTCAGCGGGACAAAGAGCGTTCGGGGCCACCGCGGTCTGTCGTTCGGTTCCGGTGAGTGCGTGTCGGCCGGGAGCACTGATCGCCCGGTAGCTCTCGGTAGTCCTACAGTCCGCTCATAGCAGCGGTCATGACACAGGCACTAGACACGCCGCTGTGGGCGCCGGATGCCATCGGTACCGGGTCCCAGCAGCCATCGTCCCGGCGCCCACGTGGTCGACACTCGTCCGGCCGGTCTACGTCCCTAGGGGCTCGACTCACCGGCGGAATCGTCCCAGCGACACAGTCGGAGTCGACGGTACCGAGAGGACGACAGACAACGACTCATAGGCTCGTTTTTCGCTCCCCCGATCTGATCAGTCCAGGACGTGTGTCGTTCAGAGACTGACCGATAGAGGCCCTACATTCAGGACACGGTGGTTCGAAATCGATTTGATTAGCCGGATGAGAGGACGTACATCCCAAGAAGTGTAGCGACGATTCCGACCAGTACGGCAGGAATCTGGAATCCGCTCATCCAGAGCATCGCACCGACGAAATACCCGAACATCACGGCGAACGTCGCCGTCCACTTCCACGACCACCATCCGGAGGTCGACGGTGGACCTGGACTCATGCTAAAAAATTTCCATATAGTAACACAAAGAGTTGTTGTTGCCCGCGAACAGGAGCGCGTTAGACTCGCACACCTACCGAGCAGGGAATCCGTCTTCGACGGTCCTGAAACCACTCTTTCTGTCCGCTGTTCGCTGACACCCGCATCCTGTGACCGGAGACAGCGGTGCAACTAGAACCATCGGGTTATTTGTCGATCGCCTTTCGATTTCCGAGTGACATGACAGTCCTGTCGACGAACGACGAAGGGAAGTTCCTGATGGACAACGAGGGCGAGCAGATCGGGATCGTCACCGAGGTCGATCCGGACGAACAGATCGCCTACGTCGAGCCCGAACCCGACGTCACCGAGGCCATCGTCCAGGGACTCGGGTTCGGTGACGCCGACGCCGACGATATCGAGGTTCCCGCCGAGAGCGTCGCGACGGTCACCGACAGCGAGATTCGCGTCGCCCGCGACCTGTAGGAGCGCGCTCGATCAGGGGACCTGCGGCTGACCTCGTCTTCTCGGTCGACCGCGAACCGTTAAACCGTCCCCGGCCCGAGTGGTGGGGTATGAGCGAGGAGGCACACGCGTTCGTTCCGGGACACGTGACGGGGTTTTTCACCGTCGACTGGGACGACGATCCGACGAAAGCGGGCTCTCGCGGGGGCGGGCTGGCGCTCTCCGACGGGGTTCGCGTGACCGTCGAGCGAGCCGAGGAGACGACGATCGCACTCGACGGCACCGACATCGAGATGGATGCGGTCGATCGGGTTCTGGATGCATTGCGGGCGAAGGCACGGGTCAGTGCCGAGACGGACCTTCCGCTGGGTGCGGGCTTTGGCGTCTCCGGTGGGATGGCACTGGGGACGGCACTGGCGGCCAACGCAGCCTTCGACCGGGGGTTGTCGTACAACGAACTGGTCACGATCGCACACGGGGCAGAGGTCCAGGCGGGAACTGGGCTCGGTGACGTCGTCGCGCAGGCCCGCGGCGGCATCCCGTTACGGCTCGAACCCGGCGGGCCGCAGTACAACTACGTCGACGCGGTCCCGGCGCGGACCCGCGTCGAGTACCACTCCCTGGGTGAACTCTCGACCGCCGAGGTCATCGACGGCGAGACGGAGGCGTTGACCGCCGCCGGCGAACGGGCGATCTCGCAAGTGGTCCGCGAGCCCACGCTGTCGACGTTCATGCGAGCCTCGCGACAGTTCGCACGGGAAGCCGATCTCCTGACGCCCGAGCTCACACAGGTCATCGGCGAGGTGGCCGACGCCGGCGGCGACCCCTCGATGGCGATGCTCGGCGAGACGGTGTTCACGCTGGGAACCGGACTGACAGACGCCGGCTACGACGCTGCGGTCTGTGAGGTGTATCCGCCGGGTGGGACAGTCGAGGACGGCGGCTGACCGACGGATTTTCTACCCTCGGGGAGCCAACGGAAGGTATGACTGAAGAGGTCTCCGTACCGGAGAGTCACCCGCGATACGAGTCGCTGCTGACGCGCCACCGCATCGAGGCGGGCGTCGAGCGCGGTATCACCTCCAAGCAGGGACTCATCGCGGAGGGACGGGGGGAAGCGTTCGACTATCTGCTCGGTGAGGAAACCACCGACAGTGCCGACCGTGCGGCGCGTGCGGCCGCGGCCTACCTCCTGTCCGCCGAGCACGCGGTCGTCTCCGTCAACGGGAACGCCGCTGCCCTGGTCCCCGAGGAACTGGTCGAGTTGGCCGACGTGACCGGCGCCGAACTGGAAGTGAACCTGTTCAATCGGACCCGGGAGCGGATCGAAGCGATCGCCGACTACCTCCGCGAACACGGCGCCGAGGGCGTCAAGGGGCTCGACGCGGACGCCCGTATCCCCGGACTCGATCACGAGCGCGCGAAGGTCGATTCCGACGGGATCTACGACGCCGACGTGGTGCTCGTCCCGCTGGAGGACGGCGACCGCGCCGAGGCGCTGGGCGAGATGGGGAAGACGGAACTCGTCGTCGATCTGAACCCGCTGAGCCGCTCGCCACAAGTCGCGACGGTCCCGATCGTCGACAACATCATCCGGGCGATCCCCACTATCACCGAACACGCCCGCGAGTTGGCGGGCGATCCCGCCGCTCAGCAAGCGGCCATCGAGACGTTCGACGCCGACGCGGCGCTTGCCGACGCGAAGCGGCGCATCCGGGAGGTGGAGGCATGAGCCTCCCGCCCTCGATCGACATCGACCGAGGTCTCCCCGACGAGGCGTCGGTCCGGGAGACGCTGGCCGACCGGACGCTGACGAAACTGGGCGACGACGAACGACTCGAACGCCTCCACCGGGTGTTCTACCCGGCGTTCCGAGTCGAGTACACCTACGAGACCGGCGAGGGGAAACTGTTCGGGACAGAGCGCCGGCACGCGAGCGCGCTGCTGGACGGGCTCTGGGCCGACAACGACCGTGCGCTCTCACAGTACGCCGACAGCGCGGAGCACGTGAGCGGACTGTCGACCGACGGCTTCGACTTCGGCACCGATACGCCGTCGCTGGGTCGATCGGTCCTGTTGCAGTTCCAGGGGACCACCGACGACGCGGCGTCGATCCTCCCCAGTCGGCTCACCGAGTACCGGGAACAGAACGCCGGGACGGCCAACGTCTTCCTGCGGAAGCTCCGGGAGGCCTACGGGCTCCCCGGGGATTTCGACCCCGACGGGTTCGAGGGCGTCCAGTCGGTCAAACGGGTCTATCTCCCCTTCTGGCTGGCGGAGTTTCACGCTCCCCATACCGAGGACGTCGTGATGGTCTCGTTCCGCGATCCCGGTGTCGATACAGACGAACTTCGCCGGCACGCCTGGCTGGCCGAGTACGTCAGCGCGGACCCGCGTCGGCTGGCGACCTACGGCTACGAGGTCGACCCCGACCGGCTCGAACGTGACATCCGCGAGCGCGTCGAGGAGGCCGAGGAGGAGCGGCGACCGGACGGGCGAGACCGTCCCGAGAACGAGCCAGACGGCGCTCCGACGATCAACCGCGAGCGCCCGTCCGACGACGATACCGTGGTCCAGCCCGACGGCGTCGAGATGGACGCCGACTCGCTGGTCGATCCCGATCCGGAACGGAGCTTCGCCGACGTCGGCGGGATGAGCGAACTCCTGGAGACGCTGAACCACAAGGTCACCCGCCCGCTCCAGAACCCCGAGGCGTTCGAGGAATACGGCATCGGCGTCGTCAACGGCGTCCTGTTACACGGGCCGCCGGGCTGTGGGAAGACCCACGTCGCAGGTGCGCTCGCCGGCGAGATCGACCACAGCTTCGTCGAGGTCACGCCGGCGGACGTGACCAGCAAGTACATGGGCGAACCCGCGAAGAAGATCGAGGAACTGTTCGAGATCGCGCGGGCCAACGCGCCGTGTGTCCTCTTTATCGACGAGATCGACGGTATCGCCAGTTCCCGGAGCGGCGAGGGCAACATGAACGCCAGCGAGCAACAGCTCGTCAACCAGCTGCTGACCGAACTGGAGGAGATCGCCGAGGAGGACGTGGTCGTGGTGGCCGCGACGAACCTCGTCGAGGACGTCGACGACGCGATCCGCCGGTCGGGTCGGTTCGACGAGCGGGTCGAGGTGCCGCCGCCGGACGCCGACGCACGGCGGCAGATCCTGTCGATCCACCTGGCCGGCCGGCCCACCGCCGACGATCTCTCGCTGGACACTGTCGTCGAGGAGACGGCCGGGTTCGCGGCCAGCGACCTCGAACTCATCGCCGAGAACGCGGCCCGCGAGGCGTTACGCGAGGACGCCCCGATCCGTACTGACCACCTCATGACCGTCGTCGAGGAGTCCGAGACGAGTATCGAAGACTGGGTCGATCCCGAAGACGTCGCCGTCGACGGTGTCGTCCAGCCCGACGGCGTCGACCTGCAGGCCTCCACGCTGGTCGAGACTGATCCCGGCCGGGACTTCGCCGATGTCGGTGGGATGGACGACCTGAAACAGCGACTGGACGATACCGTCATCGACCCGCTCCAGAACGCCGAGGCCTACGCCGAGTACGGCATCGACGTGCTCTCCGGGTTGCTCCTCTACGGGCCACCGGGCTGTGGGAAGACTCACCTGGCGGGGGCGCTCGCGGGAGAACTCGATCACAGTTTCGTCGAGATCACGCCCGCGGACATCGCCAGCAAGTGGATGGGAGAACCGGCACAGAACGTCGCCGAGGTGTTCGAGATCGCGCGGGCTAACGCGCCGTGTGTCCTCTTCATCGACGAGATCGACGGCATCGCCGGCTCGCGACACGGCTCGATGAACACCAGCGAGCAACAGCTTGTCAACCAACTGCTGACCGAACTGGAGGGCGCTTCCGAGGACGACGTCGTCGTGGTGGCCGCGACGAACTTCGTCGAGGACATCGACGGTGCGCTTCGTCGGTCGGGCCGGTTCGACGAGCGGGTCGAAGTGCCCCCGCCCGACGCCGAGGCCCGCCGACAGATCCTGGAGATCCACCTGGAAGACCGGCCGATCACCGAGGGGATCGACTGGGCGCCGATCGTCGAGCACACCGAGGGGTACGCCGCCAGTGACCTCGAACTTCTCGCGGAGGACGCGGCACGCGAGGCGCTCCGTGACGGTTCGGACCTCGCACAGGAACACTTAGAGACCGCGGTCTGGGAGACACACTCCAGTATCGAGAACTGGGAGGGCCGGGACCGGTACGCTCAGGCCGACGGGACGACGGCGCTGGACTGACCGGCGGGACCTTCTTGCGACTCGGGCACCTACGACCGGCGAATGCCCGTCTATCCTTCGGTCCGCGATCACGGTGTCGAGCTGTGCGAGCGGGCCGGCTACGAGATCGAGCCGACCGACGACCGACGGCGGCCGCCCGTGGTCGCGGCACCCACGCGGGACGCCGTCGGGCTCGTCGACCCCGAGGACCCGCGGCCGGTCGCCGTCGAACCGCTTACAGAGGCCGATGTCGGTCCGGCCGGACTGGTCCCGCGCTTTGCCGACGCAGTCCGGGAGGGCCGTGACTGTCTGTTCGTGGTTCCCTCGACGGAATCGACCGGGACGACGCTCACACAGGTCGTCGCGACGGTGCTCGGCGAACCGGCCTGTGTCGCCGACGACGGGCCGGACGGCCGGCACTTCTACAAGGGGCCGGATAGAGTCCCGCTCTCGGACGGGAGCTACGCCTGTGCCCGAGCGGCGACGGCCGACCTCCAGTGGCGGGAGGTGCCGGTCGGCGAGGAGCGGCCGCGACTGGAACTGGGCGTCGGTACCGAAGTCGTCGCCGTCTTCGAGAGTATCGACGACCTGGCGGCCCCGCCGCGTCACGCCTTTCAACATGCCTACCGGCGGGCCGACGACGGCCGCTTCGAGGTCACTGCACAGGGTGAGGTGGTCGAGCGGTTTTCCGGCCCGACCGCGATGCGACACGAGGGGTACGCACCGGTCCCGATGCCGCTCGTCCCGGAACACCTGTTCCCCGAGGCGGCCGACCTGGGACGGTGGGCGGTCTGTCAGCCCGACGGCGGACAGCAGGTCTTGACCGCTGCCGGACTGCACGCCTGGTCGTAACCACTCCCCGCGGCTCGGTTCGTCAGTCACGGAGCGACGGCTCTTCACACCACAACGCCTTTCTACCACAGCAGAATATTACCAAGTGGTATGCAGAACTTCGATCAGTTCAGCGACGTCGGCGAGGCAGAAGTGACACGCGCGATCGGCCAGGAGTGGACCGAGGAGTTCATGGACTTCTCGGACTCGGACGTCATCATCGTCGGTGGCGGTCCCTCCGGGCTGATGGCCGCGAAAGAACTCTCCGAACGGGGTGTCCAGACGATGGTCGTCGAGAAGAACAACTACCTCGGCGGGGGGTTCTGGCTCGGCGGCTTCCTCATGAACAAGGTCACGGTGCGTGACCCGGCCCAGCAGGTCTTAGAGGAACTCGATGTCGACTTCAAGCGGTCCCAGGACAGCGAGGGACTGTACATCGCCAACGGGCCGGAGGCCTGTTCGGGGCTGATCAAGGCCGCCTGCGACGCCGGCGCGAAGATGCAGAACATGACCGAGTTCACGGACATCGTGATCCGCGAGGACCACCGCGTCGGCGGCATCGTGATGAACTGGACGCCTGTCCACGCGCTGCCCCGCGAGATCACCTGCGTCGACCCGATCGCCGTCGAGGCCGATCTGGTCATCGACGCGACGGGACACGACGCGATGGCCGTCAAGAAACTCGACGAACGGGGCGTCCTGGACGCGCCGGGTATCGAGGAGGGCGATGCCGGTATGGACGCCACCGACGACGACACCTACGGCGCCCCCGGTCACGACTCGCCCGGCCACGACTCCATGTGGGTCGGCGAGAGCGAGGACGCCGTCGTCGAACACACCGGCCTGGCCCACGACGGGCTTGTCGTCACCGGCATGGCGACCGCGACGACCTACGGCCTCCCGCGGATGGGGCCGACCTTCGGCGCGATGCTCGTCTCCGGGAAGCGGGCCGCACAGGTTGCGCTGGACGAACTGGAGGTCGACGCTGCCGACGTGGACCTGACGAGTCGCGCGACCCCCGCTGACGACTAGCCACTTTCTACAGACGGGGGTTCCTCGGGCCTGCGGCCCTGCGGGAACCCCCGTCTGCAAAAACTCGGGTAAAAACTGCTTGATCTCACGCCTTCGGCGTTCGGTCGAGTGAAACGCGGCGCGAAGCGCCGCGTATGCTGACGGTGACCGCGGCCGCCCTGCTCCACACCGTAGCCGCCCCACCCAGTACCGCACCGCCCACACCCTTCCCAGGAGGGTCGCTCGCTCGTCGCTCACCGTATCAACTATCTGCCTGGGGGAGGCACAGTTTCCGCTCGGGAGTTAGCGGAACAACCGTAGAGAAGTTGTCTAAATACGTATTTCAATGGGTGTGCGTGGGAGACACAGAGCCGGTGTTCGCGGCGTGAACTGCCACTCCTCGAAGCGATACCACAGGAGTTAAATGACTTTCGACCGAAGCCAGGCTTACCGATTGCCTCCGGGTTTCTTTAGGCCTGTCCCTGCCCGGTGAGCACCCGCCTTCGCATCCAATGAGCGAACACACACGTACGCGACGACAGACGGACGAACAGACCGAGGAGTCTGCCTCGACAGAGACGGCCTGCCCGGAGTGTAGCGGCACGCTCGTCATGGACGACGAACACGGCGAGACAGTCTGCCAGGACTGTGGCCTGGTCGTCGAGACCGACGAGATCGACCGTGGCCCGGAGTGGCGTGCCTTCGACGCCAGCGAGAAAGACGAGAAGTCCCGCGTCGGTGCGCCGACGACGAACATGATGCACGACAAGGGGCTCTCGACGAACATCGACTGGCGCGACAAGGACGCCTACGGCAACTCCCTGTCGGGCAAACAGCGCCAGAAGATGCAGCGGCTCCGCAAGTGGAACGAGCGGTTCCGGACACGGGACTCCAAGGAACGCAACCTCAAGCAGGCGCTGGGCGAGATCGATCGGATGGCCTCCGCACTTGGCCTGCCCGAGAACGTCCGCGAGACCGCCAGTGTGATCTACCGGCGTGCGCTGGACGAGAACCTCCTGCCCGGTCGTTCCATCGAGGGCGTCTCGACGTCTTCGGTGTACGCCGCGGCCCGCCAGGCAGGCGTCCCGCGGTCGCTGGACGAGATCACGGAGGTCTCCCGCGTCGAGAAAAGCGAGATCGCCCGCACCTATCGCTACGTCGTCCGGGAACTCGGGCTCGAAGTCGCGCCGGCCGACCCCGAGAGCTACGTTCCCCGGTTCGCTTCCTCGCTGGAACTCTCCGACGAGGCCGAACACCGCGCCCGTCAGTTGCTCCAGAACGCCAAAGAACAGGGCGTCCACTCCGGGAAATCGCCCGTCGGTCTCGCGGCGGCGGCTGTCTACGCCGCTGCCCTGCTGACCAACGAGAAGACTACCCAGGCGGCCGTCAGCGAAGTCGCGGACATCTCCGAGGTCACGATCCGCAACCGGTACCACGAACTGCTCGAAGCCGAGCAGGACCTTCCGGTCGCGTAACCGGACCGCTGTGGCGGAAAATCACCGCTGATAACTGCGGAGGTACGTTTAATCCGCTGGCTCTCGGCCGATGAGCTATGGCCTCTGATATCGGCAGCACCGGTACGGACAGTGTCGGTGATATCACCGGCGAGAACATCGGGACCGCGATCGACGAACTGCTTCGCGTCTCCGAGAACGTCTCGTCCAGTTCCCAGGAGATCAGCGATCTCGCCGACCAGCAATCCGAGAACATGCGTGAAGTCGCTGGCGAGGTATCGAACCTGTCGGCGACCGTCGAGGAAGTCGCTTCCAGTGCGAGCCAGGTCCGGCAAGTCAGCGACGACGCCCGCGAACTCGCTGCGGAGGGACGTGAAGTCGCCGACGACGCTATCGGCGCGATGGAAGCCGTCGACGAGGCCAACACCGACGTCTCAAAGGACGTCGAACAGCTCCAGGAGCGCATCGACGAGATCGACGAGATCGTCGAGGTGATCAACGACATCGCCGACCAGACGAACATGCTGGCGCTGAACGCTTCGATCGAGGCCGCCCGGGCCGGGGAGGCCGGCGAGGGCTTCGCCGTCGTCGCCGACGAGGTCAAATCGCTGGCCGAGGAGTCCCAGCAGAACGCGACCGAGATCGAACAGCTCGTCGCCAACATCAAATCGGACACGGAGGAGACCGTCGACAGCATCGAACACGCCAACGAACAGGTCGAGTCCGGCATCGAGCAGGTCAGTCGGACCGTCGAGATCCTCCGGGAGATCGACGAGTCCGTCGAGGAGGCTGCCCGCGGTGCCGAGGAGGTCGCCTCCGCGACGGACGAACAGGCCGCCTCGACCGAGGAGGTCGCCAGCATGGTCGACATGACCGCCGACAACGCCGAGGAAGTCGCCGAGCAGATCGAACAGATCGCCGCGGCCAACGAGCAACAGACCGCCAAGATCACCGAACTCAAGAACGCCGTCGGCGACCGCTAACCACAAGACACGAGTCACCCCACCTTCTCGGGCCGGTATGGAGACGACACACCGGGTCGTCACCGGTGACGCACGCGAGATCCCGCTGCCCGACGACAGCGTCGAACTCGTCGTCACGTCCCCGCCGTACCCGATGATCGAGATGTGGGACGACATCTTCGGGGAGCTGGACCCGGCTATCGCCGACGCGCTGTCGGCCGGGGACGGCGACCGAGCCTTCGAGTTGATGCACGATGTCCTCGAGGAGGTCTGGGCGGAAGTCGCCCGCGTCCTCGCTCCCGGGGGGATCGCCTGTCTCAACGTCGGCGACGCGACCCGCTCGCTGGACGACGGCTTTCGATCGTATCCCAACGGTGCCGAGGTGACCGCCCGCGTCACCGATCACGGGCTGCGGGCGCTGCCGGATATCCTCTGGCGGAAACCGACGAACAGCGGCGCGAAGTTCATGGGATCGGGGATGGTCCCACCGAACGCCTATCCGACGCTCGAACACGAGCAGATCCTCGTGTTCCGCAACGGCGAGCGCCGCCGCCTCGAACCGGGGTCGACCCGTCGCTACGAGAGCGCGTACTTCTGGGAGGAGCGCAACGAGTGGTTCTCGGACCTCTGGGAGCTTCGCGGTGAGCCACAGGACCTCCAGGAGGGGCTGCGGGATCGATCCGGCGCGTTCCCGTTAGTCGTCCCGTACCGACTGATCTCGATGTTTTCCGTCTACGGCGACACCGTGCTCGACCCGTTCGTGGGGACCGGCACGACGACGCTGGCGGCGATGGTTACTGCCCGTGACTCGGTCGGGATCGACCGCGACCCGGAGTTGCTTTCGGCGCTCGACGGTCGGGTCGGGACAGCGCCGGCCCGCTCCCGTGAGATCGGCCGCGAGCGGCTGGACGACCACCGCGAGTGGGTCCACCGACGGCGGGACGACGGTAACGAGCCCGGTTACACCGCCGAGTTCTACGACTTCCCGGTCAACACGAAACAGGAGCGTCAGATACGGTTCTACGCCGCCGATACCGTCGAGGGAACCGACGACGGATACCGTGTTACACACGCCCCGATCGAGTGGGAGTCCGACGCTTTTTGACAGACTCGGCCGAACCACGGGTATGAACTTCGAGTCGTTCACGTTGCTCGCTGCGACCGACGACCTGACTGTCGAGCCCGACGCCCGCGAACACGCCGACGGCGTCGAACTCCGGATGGACTTCGCGGACGAGCCACTCGCACAGCTCGATGCCTACGAAGGGAGTCTCCCGGTTCTCGTGACGAACCGTGTCGAGTGGGAAGGCGGTGAGGCAGCCGACACGGCCGGCAGGCTCGACACGCTCGAAGCGGCGCTCGAACACGAGGCTGTCTCGGCTGTCGATCTCGAACTGGCAGCGCTCGCCGGGGCGGGGGAGTACGACGCGGGACGGGTCGCGGACGCCGCCCGTGATCGCGGTGCGTCGGTCGTCGTTTCCACCCACGACTTCGAGTCGACGCCGGCACGGAAAGAGATCGCCGACCGGCTCCGACGGGCCTGTGAGTACGGCGACGTGGGGAAGCTGGCATCGACTGCCCACTCGCCCGACGACGTGCTGGCGATACTGGGTGCGACCAGAGAACTCACGGTCGCCGGCGAGTCGGTGGCGACGATGTGTATGGGCGCGGCCGGCCGTCATTCCCGAGCCGTCGCGCCGCTGTATGGTTCACGGATCGGGTACGCACCGGTCGACCCCGCGGACGCGACCGCGCCCGGGCAGTACGACCTGGCGACGCTACGCTCACTGATCGCCCAACTCCGGAACGATCAGTGACCCCTCGACCGATTCTCAGGCGTTGTACGCCGCTATGACGGCCATCACGTCATCGGCAGTCACGGTTTGCCCGCCGATTCGCTCCTGGTTGTCGTAGGCCGTGATGGCCGCAAGAACTTCCGACCGCTGGATGCCGGGCGTCCCGTTCGTATCGAACCGACCGACCTGGGACTGTGTCGTGCCGCCGTACCGACCCGCACCGTACCCACCGGTCCCGAACCCGGTGGGGGTGGACTCGGTCGTAGCTGCCGCGGTCGGTTTCACACCTGCGGCCACCAGCCCCCCGAGTACGCTCGCTCCCTGTAATACGCGTCGGCGTGCGTAGGTCCGTGGTGTGTCGGCGTCGGTCATAGCAACTGGTAGCGTATGGGATGTCTATAAGCTGTCGCCGACCGCAGGACCAGCCGGTTCTTGCCTTCGGAAGATATAGGGGCGTGGCTGTCGGACATCGGAGATATGACCGATACGGGACGCAAGCGGCCCTGGCTGGCGGTCCTCCTGGCGCTCGTCTACCCGGGGCTGGGTCACATCTACCTTCGGGAGTGGGTGCGTGCCGTTCTGTGGTTCGGACTCGTGTTCAGCACCACGACGCTGCTGTTGGGTGAGAGCGACCTTCCGACGGAGCTGTCCGTCGATGCCCTCCTCGCTGCCTCCCGTGGGCTCCCGCTGGAGGCGTCGCTCGCACTGCTGGCGATTACCGTTCTCAGCATGGCCGACGCCTACTGGATGGCGACACAGAGCCAACACGAAGGGGCTGTCGCCGACGGGTTGACCTGTCCAAACTGCGGGAAGGAACTCGACGAGGATATCGACTTCTGCCACTGGTGTACGACCGAGCTGTCGGCCGCCGAGGACGCCGGCGCGGACTCGACCCAGTGACGTGACCGACGATCTATCGAGACCCGGGACCCGCTGGGTGCTGGTCGTCGTCGCCGCGGGGGTGATGGGTGCTGCCGGAACGTACCAGTTCGCCTGGAGCTCCCTCAGCGGTCCGGTCGGGAGCCGTGTCGGCGCGTCTCCCACCGGACTCGGTAACGTGTTCACCGCTTATATCGTCGCCCAGACGCTCGTCCAGTTCCCGGCCGGCAGCATCAGGGACCGCTACGGGCCGCGGGCGATTCTAGTGGTGAGCGCGCTGTTCCTGGCAAGCGGGTACGCTGGACTGGCAGTAGTTCGATCGTATCCGTTGGTCCTCGCCGCCTACACGCTCGGTGGTGTCGGCTGCGGGATCGCGTACACGGTCGCGGTCAACACGCCGGTCAAGTGGTTCACCGACCGGCGGGGCCTGGCGACGGGGGCGGTCACGATGGCCTACGGCGCGGTCAGCGTCGCCGCGATCCCGCTGTTGCAGTCTCGACTGGACGCTTCCTACCGGGCGACGCTGCTGACACTGGCTGTCGTGGTCGGCGGTGCGGGGCTGCTGGCGGCGCTCGTGCTCCGCGATCCGCCGACGGGTACCGACGCCACGGACGACGGGGATGCGGTCAGCGTCGACGAGACGGCGGCGATCGGCTGGCGGTCGGTGCTCCGGTCCTGGCAGTTCTGGGTGTTGTTCGGCGTCATGGCCGTCGTCAACGGCGTGGGGCTGATGCTGATCGGGCAGTCCGTCGGGTTTACCAGAGGTTTGGGGATGGGTTCCGGGACGGCGACGACGGTCGCGTCGGTGATCGCGCTGGCCGACGCGGGCGGTATCGTCGTCGTCAGCGCGCTCTCCGATCGGCTCGGCGGCGAACGGACCGTCGGGGCCTCCCTGCTGTTGTGTGGCTGTTCGCTCGCGGGTGCGGTCGTCGTCGGCGTCCGTGGACTCGCACCGCTGTTCGTCCTTCTGGTCGGGGCGACCGCGTTCTTCCGCAGCCCGGTGTTCGCGGTCTTTCCCTCCCTCGTGGGACGCTACTACGGGCGCGCTCGCTCGTCGGAGAACTACGCGCTCGTCTACTCGGCGAAAGTCCCCGGCGGTATCCTGGGTGGGACCGTCGCCGGCTTCCTGATCGCCCGGACCGGCTGGACCCCGTCGTTTCTGGCCGGGGCCGCGCTGCTCGCGCTCGCCGGCCTCGCGACGCTGACGCTCCGCTCGGGGGATCTCGTGGACAAAGACGGACACGTCGGACAGCAAACCGGGTAGTGTGAACGACGAGAGAACGAGCCGCCCGCGTCGCCGTTATTTCTCGATGATGCTCTCTTCGATCTTCTCGCCGAAGTGTGTCGCCGTGTCCTCGTAGTAGACCAGCAACTCGTCGCCCGGCTCCAGGTCCGTGACAGCGGTCCGGCCCTCGCGGGTGTGGACCTTGATCGTCTCGGCGTTCTGCAGGAGCGTCTCGATCCGGTCCCCGTCTTCGGTCTCGGCCTGGACCCGGAACATCGGGCGTTTCTCGATCTTCGCACGGCCGACGATCGCCTCGCGAGTGTGTCCCTCGCTGTCGACGACCTGTACTTCGTCGCCCGACTGGAGTTCCGAGAGGTACTTCGTCCCGCCGTCGGGGGTTCGGACGTACGCGTGGACGGCACCGGCGTTGACCCGGAACGGCCGGGAGGCGACGTAGGGGGATTCGGCGGTCTCCGCGTGGACGAAAAAGAGCCCGCGGGCCATCGAACCGACGAGCATCCCCTCGTCGTGTTCCATCAGGTTGCCCGTGTCGATACAGACCCGGTCGGCCGACCCGGTCTGTTCGACGGCAGTCACTTCGGCGTACTGCAAGTCGAGTTGCTCGCGGCCGACGGCGTCGCGCACCTCGCAGGTCTTGCGGATCTCGTCGACGTCGTCGGTGTCGAGTAGGACGCCGTCGGCGCCGTGTTCCAGCGTCTCGTAGGCGGTGCGGGCGTCTTCTGCGGTCTGGACGCCGGTGATGAGCTGTGTCTCGTCGCCGACCCGGGCGATGAGGTTCTCGAGGGGGATGATCTGCCAGTCCTCGCCGATGACGATCGTGAAGTCGGCCTCGGCCGCGACCGCCTCGGCGAAGGCCTCGTAGTCTTCGTCGAAGATCCGGACGTAGCCGCCGTCGGTCGTCGTCCCGTTGCGCCGCAGCGTCGAGAGGTCCGCAGAGCCGGAGAAATCAGCGGGGAGATCGACCGTCCCGTCACCCTCGCCGTCTTTTCCGACGATGGTCGCGTCGCTCGTGATCGCTTCCTCCTCGGCCTCCATGACGTGAACGTCACCGTTCGAGAAGGCGGCGATGTTGACGGCACCCAGTTCCTCTACCCGGTCGACATCGCTCTCGTCGACCAGGACCCAGTCGACGCCGGCTTCGAGGCCGGCGGTGATACGGCGCTTCCGTGTCTCCCAGTCGCCGACCTCATCGTCGGCTTTGAGCCACACGCTTCGTGTCATACGCCCACGTGCGCGACGCCGGGGCTTGAACGTGGCGGATTGGGCAACGGCGCCTCGTCGGAGGATGTAGGGTTGGCAGCCGACCGTCCAGATATGACCCGATTGCCCTCTCTGCGACTGCCGGCTAAGAGTGTTTACTGTGGTCTGCCCGACGGTAATCGACATAATACAATGTGGATGTGGCGTGCTAGCGGATCACAGCAGGAGATCACTATCAGATGTCAACCGATGGATGCACTGTCTACACGGTCGCGGGTGCGAAGGGTGGGGTCGGTCGAACGACGACGAGCATCAACCTGGGGGTGGCCCTGGCGAACGCCGGCCACGACGCCGCCGTCCTCGAACTCGACTTGGCGATGGCGAACCTCACCGAGTTCCTCGATGTCGAGGCGACGACGACGCTCCACGGGGTCCTCGCGGGGGAGGCGAACGTCGCGGACGCGACGTATCCCGCCGCTGGCGGACTGTCGCTCGTCCCCAGCGGAACGTCACTGGAGGGGTACGCTCGGACCGACCTCTCTACGCTCCCAGGCGTCGTCGACACGCTCCGTGAGCGCCACGACGCTATCATGGTCGACACGCCGGCGGGACTGAGCGAGGAGACGGTACAGGCGATGGAACTCGCCGACGAAGCCGTCTTGGTCTCGACGCCGCGTGTCTCGTCGGTCCGGAACGCCAACGAGACACTGCCACTCGCGGACCACGTCGAGACGGCTGTCAGCGGACTCGTTCTCACGAAGTCGGGGGCGGGTACCCCGGCGGTCGCGGACCACGTCGCGTCCTGTCTCGACGTTTCCGTACTCGGCCGTGTCCCTGAGGACGATGCGGTTCCGTACGCACAGGAGCACGGGGAGCCAGTCGTCGAGCATGCCCCACACAGCGGCGCGGCCGTCGCGTACCGGAAGATCGCTCGTCGTCTGGCGGAGCCGACCACAGCGAATTCCTCGGCGATGGGACGGACCGACAGCACTGCGTGTGACGGGTCGGCGACTGGAGACCGGAGCAACGGTAGCCGGACACCTCAGGACTCGGAGAGTGGGGGATCGGATACTAGTACCGACGATATCGAACAGGCGGTCGGGAACGTGGGTACGTCGCCCCACTCGTTCGGCCGACAACTCCAGGACGTGTTCGATCGTTAAGCTTCGACTGCCAGCCCCGCCTCGCGGAGCGCGTCGACGGCGTCGGCGTCGTCGTGGACGACCGCCGAGACCGCACGGGCGATCTTCTCCGGTTCGTCGTGCTGGAAGATCGACCGACCCATCGAGATACCGGCGGCGCCCGCGTCCATCGCGCCCCGGACCATGTCCAGCGTCTCCTCGTCGGTCCCTTTCGACCCGCCGGCGATGACGACCGGCAGCGAGGTGGATTCGACGACGTGCTGGAAGCTCTCGGCGTCGCCGGTGTAGCCCGTCTTGACCACGTCCGACCCCAGTTCCTCGGCCAGTCGGACCGCGTGCCCGACCGCCTGGTTGTAGCCGTCCGCTTCGGGATCGATCTCGGGGCCGCGGGCGTAGGCCATCGCCAGGACAGGCAAGCCGTAGCGGTCGGCCTCGCTGGTCAGCGTCGACAGTTCCTCGATCTGTTCGCGCTCGTAGGTGCTGCCGACGTTGATGTGGAAAGAGACCGCGTCGGCACCGACCCGGATAGCGTCTTCGACGGTCCCGGTCGTCCGTTTGTCGTTTTCGTCCGGACCGATCGTCGTCGAGCCGTTGAGATGTGCGATGTAGCCCGCGTCGTTCTTGTTCGGGTGGACGCGGTCGGCGATGCCCCGTTGGGTGAGGACGGCGTCGGCACCGCCGCGTGTGACCGCGTCGATCGTCGATTCGATGTCTTTCAGCCCTTTGACTGCTCCCATCGTGATCCCGTGGTCCATCGGGACGATGACGTACTGCCCATCTGTCCCGATGCGTGTGAGCCGTGCGCGTTTCCCTGCGTTCATGTTATGGGACAGTGTGGCAAGTACGCTTATAAAGATTGAGAAGTGTACCCGCGCCTTCAGGCGCGGAACGAATCCGACAACCCATTCCACAGTCCACTGTCGATAGCAGAGTCTACTCGGACAGAGGTGGTAGACTGCAAACCTTAATATCCCAATCCAGCGGTGTGGAACCGTGGGATTCCCCTGTCTTCAGGTACGGAAGGATGTCAAGTGCGTTCCGGTTGCGGCCGGTTCTGTGCTCCCCGACGGGCACCCTCCTTCAGTTCGCGTGCCTTCGCTTCGAGGCGGTCGGCGACAGTCTCGGTATCGTCGCCGTTCTCGTGGCCCTCGGCGACGATGTCGATCAGCGCGGAGCCGACGATGATCCCGTCGGCGCCCGCCGAGACGATACGCTCGGCGTGATCGCCGGTCTTGATACCGAAACCGACGGCCTTTGGCACGTCCCAGTCGCTCAGCCGGGCCAACGACTCCTCGGTAGCGTCGTCGACGTCGTCGCGCGCGCCGGTGACGCCCAGGCGGGCCTGGACGTAGACGTACCCCGAGACCTGTGTCTTCATGCTGTCCAACCGGTCGCCGGTCGTCGTCGGCGCGACGATGAACACCAGATCGAGGCCGAACTCGTCACAGGCCGCCCGCAGCGGGCCGGCCTCCTCGGCGGGGAGATCGACGACGACAAGCCCCTCGATGCCGACTTCGGCGGCTTTCTCGACGAAGGGCCGTGGACCCTCCTCGCTGTCCCCGTACTGGAACACGAGGTTGTAGTAGGTCATACAGACCACCGGTACGTCCACGTCCAACTCTTCGACGAACTCGAAGTACCGACCGACGGTCATCCCCGCCTCCAGCGAGCGGACGATTGCGTCCTGGATGGTCTTCCCCTCGGCGATCGGTTCCGAGAAGGGCAAGCCGAGTTCGATCAGGTCGGCTCCGCCCCGCTCTAACGCCTCGATGTAGGTCTGTGAGGCCTCGTAGTCGGGATCTCCCGCGGTGAGATAGGGGATAAAGGCCGGATCGTCGCGCTCGAAGACTCGCTCCAGTCCCATCAGTGGTCACCGTCCGTGTGGCCGCTGTCGGGGTTCATCATCCCGCCGGTGTCGAAGACGGACATGTCGGGAGCGATGTCGAGGTCCCGTTTGCTCGTCTCCTCGATGACCGTCTCCAGGTCCTTGTCGCCGCGACCGGAGACGTTGACGACCACGCTCTCCCCCAGGTCGTCGTGGTGTTCTTCGAGATATCCGAAGGCGTGGGCCGTCTCCAGCGCCGGGATGATCCCCTCGTCCTGGGAGAGGCGGTGGAACGCCTCCAGGGCGTGGTCGTCGTCGACGTTGACCGGCGTCACGCGACCCTCGTCGACGAGGTGGGCCAGCTCCGGGCCGACACCGGCGTAGTCCAGGCCGGCCGAGACCGAATGTGACTCCATGATCTGGCCGTCCGAGTCCTGCAGGAGCTTCGTCCGGGCACCGTGGAGGACCCCCTCCTCGCCGGTCGAGAGGGTCGCGGAGTTGGGTGCGACGCCGCGCTCTTCGTCGACCGACAGCGAGGAGCCGCCGGCCTCGACGGCGTATAGCGCCACGTCGGGGTCGTCGACGAACTCCGCGAACGTGCCCATCGTGTTCGAGCCACCGCCGGCACAGGCCAGGACGGCGTCCGGGAGCCCACCGGTCTTCTCGATGGTCTGCTCGCGGGCCTCTTCGGAGATGACCGCCTGGAAGTCCCGGACCATCTTCGGGAACGGGTGCGGGCCGACGATGCTCCCGATGACGTAGTGGGTGTTCTCGACGGTGGTCGCCCAGTCGCGCATCGTCTCGGAGATGGCCTCCTTGAGCGTTCCCCGGCCGACCGTGACCGGGTTGACGTCGGCACCGTTGATCCGCATGCGGAAGACGTTGGGTCGCTGGCGGGCGATGTCGGTCTCGCCCATGTAGATCTCACAGGGCATATCCAGATGCGCCGCCGCCATCGCCGTCGCGGTGCCGTGTTGGCCCGCGCCGGTCTCGGCGATGATGCGCTCTTTGCCCATGTACTTCGCCAACAGGACCTGGCCCAGCGCGTTGTTGAGCTTGTGTGCGCCGCCGTGCAGCAGGTCCTCACGTTTCAGGTAGACGTCGGTGTCGTACCGGGCCGAGAGCTGCTCGGCGTACTGTAACGGGGTCGGGCGGCCGCCGAAGTCGGCCAGGCGCTCCCGGAACTCGTCCATGAAGCCGTCCTCGTTTTCCAGGACGTACCGCTCGTAGGCGTCGGCCAGCTCCTCGATGGCCGGCATCAGCGCCTCGGGTACGTACTGTCCGCCGTACTCGCCGAACTTGGGGTCGTGTGCGTCGTCCGTGCTCATGTCTGTGTCTCCGTCTCCGCATCGGTCAGTCGCCGCGTGTTCGCTGTCACGTCGGTGTCCGCGCCGTGATCCATGATGGCCGAGCCGACCAGCAGTGCGTCGGCACCGGCCCCGCGCATCCGCCGAACGTCCTCCGGCGTGTGTATGCCGCTTTCGGCAATGAGGGTGACGCTCCCGGGGACCGATTCACTGACTCGCTCGAAGGTCTCCAGATCGACTTCGAGCTTCGCCAGATCGCGGTTGTTGACGCCGACGATGTCCGCACCGGCTTCGAGAGCGGTCTCGACCTCGGCCTCTGTGTGGGTCTCGACGAGGACCTGGAACCCCCGGTCACGGGCCGCAGCAACCAGGTCGGACAGGTCGTCGGTCCCGTCTTCCTGTAGGAACCGGACGATCAGCAGGACCACGTCGGCCTCGACGACGTCTAACTGCGCCTCGTGGAGGATGAAATCCTTCCGCAGGACCGGGACGTCGACGGCCTCGCGAACCCGTTCCAGCGTCTCCGCTGAACCGCCGAAGTGGTCCGGTTCGGTCAGGACCGACAGCGCCGCCGCGCCGCCCGCGACCATCCGCTCGGCCAGCTCTACCGGGTCGTCGGTCCGTTCGCCGTCGGTCGTTGGACTGGTCGGCTTGATCTCGGCGACCAGCGGCACGCGTCCGCCGGCCTCGGCCTGTTCGAACGCCGCCGGCAGCGAGCGCGCGTCGACGGTGACCCGGTCGCTCCCCCCGACGCGCTCGCGTGCCGCCGCGAGTATCGACTCCACTTCCGGTGCGATCGCACCTACACTATCGTCCATCACTGAACACTAACGTACAGAAGTGTACATAAGGGTTACCCTCGGGAACGGGCCGCAGGTTGAAGACACGCCGGGTCGTCACTCCGGTTATGGAGACATCGAGCGACGATGCGGGCATCTACGCGCGGGAGTCGGACTACCTCGACCGGTACGTCCAGTTCGGGGCGGCCGGTGACCGGGTCATCTCGCTGTCGTTCCCGACACACCCCGAGGACGTCACCAGCGACGACCACGCACTGCTGGATCGTATCGACGACTATCTCTCCGGAACCGAAGACGGCTTCGAGGACGTGACCGTCGGGCTGACTGTGCCCACAGAGCAGCGTCGTGTGTTGGAGGCGGTCCGTGAGGTCCCCTACGGCGAGAACGCCACCGTCGAGCAGGTCGCACGGATGACGCCGGACCTGGACGCGACCGAACAGGACGACCTCGCCGCGGTCCGCGAGGCGCTGGCTGGCAATCCGGTCCCGCTTCTCATCCCCGATCACCGGGTTCGTGACGGACCTAGTAGCGCCCCACCGGCGGTCGAACAGAAGCTTCGGTCGGTCGAGGGGTTATAGCGATAGCCGTTCGATCCCCAGCCCTTCGTGGACGCCCAGTTCCAGGGCGTTGACGAGGTAGTGGGCGACGACGACGGCGAGCAGACTGTCGGTGACGACGAACAGGCCGGCGAGTCCCAGCCCGAGCGCCCCGGTGACGAGGATACCGACACGTCCCTGGGCACCGTGGCCCAGCGCGAACGCGACCGAGGAGACGATGGCCATCGCCCACGCCGGCGCGCCCAGTCCGGCGACGGGGACGCCGATCGCCGCCCCACGAAAGAGCAGTTCTTCGACGACCGCGATGATCGGCAGGATGACGCCGAGCAGGACCACCCAGCCACCGGCCGAATCCGGTGCCAACAGCCCACGGACGGACTCGTCGAAGGCCATGTCGAACCCCGCGGCCAGTGACGCGGCGGCCTCGTTGCCCAGCCAGAAACCGACGCCGGCCGCGACGCCGACAGCGAGTGCTGGCCAGCCCGTCGAGAGCGGGGCCGCGCTGACACCGAACGCACTGACCGGGATCCGGTAGTAGAACGCTGCCGCCACCAAGAGCGCGCCGAACAGCCCCTGGGTGAGCGCGACGTTCGCCAGCAACGCCCCGGTCGAGATGCTCTCGGGTCGGTTCGAGCGTCGCGATTCGACCCAACGGCGTCGCCGGGCGCTCTCCGGGGTCTCGAACCGTGGGATGACGGGATCAGGCGTCGGCGTGTCGGCGTGCTCCTCCAGTGACGGGACGCCCTCCGCGGTTGCCGAGAGACCGCTCTCGTCGGTGAGTCCCTGCGAAAGGCGCGCGAGCGCGAGTAACGCGGTCAGAAGGAGTCCCGTCAGGCCGACGAAGGCGGCCCAACCGGGCACGGCTCTACTGCGGGCTGGGGCTGCCGCCCTGGCGGCCGACCTCGTGTTCGAGGGCCTTGCCCGTGATGGACTTCAGGCGGTCGACCAGCGAGTCCTTCTCGGTCTCGCCCGACAGCGCGACCTCCAGGACTTCCGAGATGTGGGAGACGGGGATGATCTCGACCATCTCCTCGTACTCCTCCTCGATCATGACGTCCTGGGTGTTGGCCTCGGGGATGATGACCGTATCGAGGCCGGCCTTTGCGGCGGCCTCGATCTTGTGGGTGACTCCGCCGACCGGGAGCACGTCGCCCCGGACCGATAGCGAGCCCGTCATCGCGAGGTTCTGTTTGATCGGGACGTCCTCTATCGCCGAGATGACGGCGGTTGCGACCGTGATCGAGGCCGAGTCGCCGTCGACGCCGCCTTCACCGGCCTGGACGAACTGGATGTGGACGTCCTTCTCGGAGATGTCCTCGTCGCTGAACTTCTTGATGATCGCCGAGACGTTCTGGACGGCCTCCTCGGCCATCTCTTTGAGCTGACCGGTCGCGATCACCTGGCCGGGACCCTGTGACGGGCTGACCTCTGCCATCACGGGGAGGACGATTCCGCTGTCCTCGCCCATGACTGCCAGGCCGTTGACGCGGCCGATGACGTCGCCCTGGTTGACGGTGAGCTCGTAGTCCTTGCGGCGTTCGATGTAGTTGTCCGCGAGCTGTTGCTCGATGGACCGGGAGCGCCGTTTCGCTTGCAGGACGTCTTTGCGTTCGGTCTGCTCTCTGTCCTCCGCGCGAGCGATGTCGCCCGCGACACGGACCAGGCCACCGAGGTCACGGAACTTCAGGGTGAGGTGGCCTTTCCGACCCGCACGGCGACGGGCTTCGAGGATGAGTTCCTCGACGGCCTCCTCGGTGAAGTGTGGGAGCCGCCCGTCGTTCTCGACTTCCTGGGCGACGAAGCGGGCGTACTTCCGGCGCATCTCGGGGTCGTCCTCGATGGTGTCGTCCATGTACACCTCGTAGCCGTACCCCTTGATCCGGGAGCGCAGCGCCGGGTGCATGTTCTCCATCGCGTCGAGGTTCCCCGCCGCGATCATGATGAAGTCACAGGGGACCGGCTCGGTCTGGACCATCGCGCCCGAGGAGCGCTCGGACTGGCCCGTGATCGAGAACTCGCCCTCCTGGATGGCCGTCATCAGCTTCTGCTGGCTGCGGATGTCCAGGGTGTTGATCTCGTCGACGAACAACACACCCTTGTTGGCCTTGTGGATGGCACCGGCCTCGACGCGGTCGTGGCTGGGGGTCTCCATGCCGCCGGACTGGAACGGGTCGTGGCGGACATCGCCCAACAGCGCACCCGCGTGGGCACCGGTCGCGTCCTCGAAGGGCGCGGTCTTCTGGCTGGCGGTGCTGATCAGGAGGTTCGGGATCATCGCGTCGCTGCCTCGCGACCCGTAGCGGAACGCGAGGTAGATGACACCCGCTGCCAGGATGCCCAGCAGGATCTGCTGGGCGATGATCAGCGAGTAGCCGATGACGATAGCGATGATGATCCACATCAGGAACGTCCGCATCTGGTTGCGCTTGCGGGCTTCCTCCTTGTGGGCGTCGACGATCTGTTCACCCTTCCCGCTGGGGACCGTCCGGACTTTCGGCTCGTTGCCGTCGTCGGGGTTGTGATAGACGAGGACGTCCTGGAGCTCCTCACGGGGGAGCAACTGACTCATCGCTTTGGCCAGCATCGACTTGCCCGTCCCGGGCGAGCCGATCATCATCACGTGTCGGCGCTGTTTGGCCGCTTTCTTGATGACGTCCCGGGCGTGATCCTGCCCGATGACCTGATCGACGAGACGGTCGGGGACCTCGATGTCGGCGGTCGAATCGATTTCGAGACCGCCGAGCAAGTCCTCCTCTTCGCCGTCGAGGTTGCTCTCTCCCTCGACCTCGACGTCGCTTCCGAGGGTCGTATCCCCGTCGTCACCGTCGACGGTCGGCTCTGACGCCCGCTCGTCGTCCGTCTCAGCAGGGCTGTCGGCCGCCGTGGCCTCGCCGGCGTCGGTGTTCTCCCGGCCGGCGTCGGGAGCCGCGTCGTGTTCGGTATTATCGCTCATACAAACGTTGCTAACACCGGATTTCAAGGGCTGTCTACTGATATACTTTCTCCCCGCATCCGGGGTCGATACACACCGAAAACCGCACGAGGGCTCCCGATCCGGCCGTCGTCAGGTCCTCCGCTCGCCTCCGTCGTCGGGTTTATCAAACCACCAGTCACACAGTCGGGTATGCGTGGGTTCTACATCGGGCGGTTCCAGCCCTATCACGACGGCCATCACGCGATGGTCGATCGGATCACCGACGAGGTCGACGAACTCGTCCTCGGGATCGGGAGCGCCGACGACTCGCATACGACACACGACCCGTTTACCGCCGGCGAGCGGATCATGATGATCACCAAAGCCGTCGCGGAGTTCGACCTGACGACCTACGTCGTCCCGCTGGAGGACATCAACCGCAACGCCGTCTGGGTGAGCCACGTAGAGAGTATGTGCCCGGACTTCGACGTCGCCTACTCGAACAACCCGCTCGTCGTCCGACTCTTCGAGGAGAGCGGCATCGAGGTCCGGCAGTCCCCGATGTTCGACCGGGACCGTCTCGAAGGCAGCGAGATCCGCCAGCGGATGATCCACGACGAGTCCTGGCGCGACCGGGTCCCGGACTCGGTGGTCGACGTCATCGAGGAGATCCACGGCGTCAAGCGCCTCCAGCACGTCTCCGACAGCGACTCGCTGGACCGCTACACCGCCGAGGACGAGAAGATCGACCGGCCGGCGGTCGGCGAGGACGGATGATCACGCTCGCGTCGGACTTCGGGACGCCGTATCCGGCCGCGATGCGTGGTGTGATCTGTACGCGGACCGACGCTCGCATCGAGGACATCGCCCACGACTTCCCCCGACAGGACGTCCGTGCCGCGGCGTTCTGGCTCACACAGACGCTCCCGTACTTCCCGCCGGCAGTCCACTGCGTGGTCGTCGATCCCGGCGTCGGCACAGACAGGGACGCCGTCGTCGTCCGCGCCGGCACGCACGCGCTCGTCGCCCCCGACAACGGCGTCGCCCTTCCGGTCGCTCGTGAACTGGCCGATTCTGTCGAGGTGTTCACCTGGGCCTACGACGACCCGGCCAGTTCGACGTTTCACGGGCGGGACGTCTTCGCGCCCGCCGCGGCCGCGGTCCACGAGGCCGGTGTCGACGTCGTCTCCGAACTCGACCGGACGACGCCGACCGACGACTACGTCGACCTGCAGTTCCCGACCGCCGAACTCGTGGACGGCGGCGCGCGCGGCGAGGTACTCGTCGTCGACGGCTTCGGCAACGTCGTCACGAATATACCCGGATCGATCCTGGAGAGTCGTTTCGGCGGGACCGTCACCGTCGACGGCGACCCGATCCCAGTCCGCCGCGCCTACGCGGCCCTCGATCCCGGGGACAGACTGGTGACCGTCGGCAGCCACGGCAACGTCGAACTCGCGGTCACCCAGGGGCGGGGCGACGACGCGTTCGGCGTCGGCGTCGGCGATCCAGTGTCCCTGGCGTTGTAGCCGAATCCGTTCGGTCTATCATGTTTTAGGGTGGCCGAAAAATCGACGGGGTTAAGTTCTTTAGGCCAGCCTAATCAAATATGCCAGACAGACGAGACCTGTTGAAGACGGTCGGTATCGCAGCGAGTGGCCTGCTCGCTGGCTGTCCGGGTTCGAGTTCGAACGCACAGACCGACGACGGATCGACGGCCACACAGACCGAGACGGCCACACGGACCGAGGAGCCGACGGCGACCGCTGAGCCGACGCCGGTCGGCCCGATGACCGCCGTCGCGGCCGAGTGGTCGGTCTACCGTGCCCGACTGTACGACGCCGTGGCGCTCGGGCGCGCCGGTGCGCCCGCCGCAGGGGCGACCGTCGCGGGGAACATCTTCGCTCGCTTCGAGGGGGCGAACGGCGAGTACGGCGCCCACGAACGGCTGGAATCGACATCCGAGGCGGCCTACGAGGGATTCGAGGGAGCGCTCGGTGACCTCCAGTCGGCGCTCTCGGAGGGCAACGTCGAAGCCGCCGCCGACGCGGCGGACACGGCCAGCAGTGCCCTCCAGACCGCACAGCAGGCCGCGACGACCCAGAGGGCGACCCGCGTGTTCGACCTGCTCGTGATCGGATCGCGGGCGAACAACGCCGGCGGCCTGGCCCGCGCTGGAGCCGTCGAGGCGGCCGGGCCGGTCGCCGAGGCGGCCACCATCTCGTTCGAAGACGGCCTCGTCCACGATGTCCTCGAATCGGCTGACGAGGGGGTCTACGAGCGCTTCGAGAGCGCGCTGTCGACGGTGCAGTCGGCGGCCGGTAGCGGCGACGGCGAGGGCGTCGTCGAGGCCGCCGGCACCGCTCTGGACGCCGCTGTCGAGGGAGCCTACGCCATCGCCAGCGCACAGGCGGTCGCCGACACCGGCCACCTCGCGACGCTCCAGTCCCGAGGTTGGGACGCCGCCGCGGTCTCGCTGCTGGGCGGTCCCGGCGCGGACTACGCACACGCGGCGACCCTGAACAGCTACCGGGCGCGGGTCGCCGACGCCCAGTGGCTCGCTCGGCGCGGCGGTACCGACACCGCCGGCCAGATGGCACAGGACGTCTTCGCCCACTTCGAGGGCGCCGCCGCCCACGATCCCTTCGAAGAGGCCAACAGCGAGGCCTACGAGGCCTTCGAGTCCGGGCTCTCGTCGTTGACGACGGCGATCGACGACGGGGACACGAGCGGGATCGGGGACGCGGTCGGGACGGTCGATACGAACCTCGTGGCCGGCATCGAGGCGCTGGCCGGCGGGTCCGCTCCGGTCCTCCAGTCGGGCTTCTTCAAGGCTCGCTTCGCCGACGCCCGGGAACTGTACCGCCAGGACAAGAACGCACAGGCGGTCACCGTCACCCAGGACCTGTTCGAACGGTTCGAGGCCAACGAACTGGACTTCCACGAGACGCTGGAGGAGACCAGCGAGTCGCTGTACGAGACCTTCGAGGAGGAGCATCTCACGAGCCTGATCACCGCCTACGAGAACGGCGACGACGCGGCGGTCGACACCCACCACCAGGGTGTGCTCGACGCGCTGTTGTCCTTCGAGAGCGAGTACACGCCCGCCGTCGCCAGCGGCTCCGGCGCGACGTACATGGCCGCGCTCGGGTTCGACGCGGCTGCGGTCGACGCGCTGGGTCACGACGCCCGGGCGGCCGAACTCGGCCAGCAAGCCCTCGCCTTCTTCGAGAACGGTGCGGCGGGCTACCACGAAGCCCTCGAAGAGGCCGACGAGGAACTCTACCACCGGTTCGAGGACGAGGCGCTCGGCGCAGTGATCTCGGCCGCGCAGAACGGCGAGGACGTCTACCCGCCCGCCAAGAGCTTCGGCGACGCCGCCGTGGAGACGGTGTCGGCGATCACCGCGGCCAGCGGGGGGAGCGACGCGCCGGTCCCGATCGCGCAGGGTATCTTCCAGACCTTCGAGAACGCGTCGGTCCACGACCGCCTGGAGAGCGCCTCCCAGTCGGCCTACGAAGGGTTCGAGTCGGCGCTCTCGGACTACGTCCAGGGGCTCCAGTCCGGCAGCGGTGACCCTGCTTCCTTCGCTGCCGCGGCCCGTACCGCACAGTTCGCCGTCGTGGGTGCCGTCGACGCCGCCCCCAGTGGCGGCACTGGCGGCTCCGGCGGGGAGTCCGAGTCGGACCCGTCTCTCTCGGGCGGGCCGAACGTCGTCGAGGGGGTCCCCGAGGACGCCGACCACGTCGTGGGGATGCAGGCGGTCGCCTTCGACCCGGAGGAACTGACCGTCAACGTCGGCGACACGGTCGCCTTCGAACACGCCGCCGGCGAGGCACACAACGTCGTGGCCTACGACGACGGCATCCCCGAGGGTGCCGACTACTGGGCCTCCGGCGGCTTCGACAGTGAATCGGCGGCCCGCGAAGGCTGGGAGAGCGGCGAGGGTGCCGTCCAGTCCGGCCAGAGCTACGTCCACACCTTCGAGACGGCCGGCGAGCACGAGTACTTCTGTACGCCCCACGAGGCCGCGGGGATGGTCGGAACGATCGTCGTCGAGGAATGATCTAGGCCGGCCAAAGATCGATGCCTTTTTGTGCTTTAGGCTAGCCTAAACAACTGTATGCCGGGTCACCGAGCGGCTTGGTGTGAACGTCTTTGCCGGGGAGAGTGTGTGTCGAGAGACGCCGGCTTCCCGCTCGCTGGACCCGGAGCAAGGAGGACGACGGGGGGTGGCTGTCAGGAACTGTAGCTGTCCATGTTCGGTTCATGGCTGCGCGGCGGCGTCTACCGTGGGCGCGGTTCGTCGCCGCACACACGAGTGCCGACTCGTGTCTGTCCCATCTTCTCGCCCGCGTCCGCGGGCACTCCGGAATCTCCCAGCAGTTTTCGCCGATTCTCCCGACCGCTCGCTCCGGCAGCCACTACTGGCTGTGTTTCGCCGACTCACCGGCTGCTACGGGTGGGGTGTCGACTCGCAAAATAAAAGCGGCTTGTCGAACGTGTCGCCGTGGACTTACGACGAAGAGATGACGTCGTCGATCCGGACGATCATCGTCGCGGCCTCGGTCGCGGAATCGACGGCCTCCCGCTTGACTGCGGCGGGGTCGAGGATGCCGTACTCGACGGGGTCGCCGACGAGGCCCGTCTGACCCTCGCTGATGACGCCTGCGATACCCTCGCTCTCGTGTTCCGAGCGCAGGTCGACGAGCGCGTCGATGGCGTCCAGCCCGGTGTTCTCCGCGAGCGTACGGGGCAGGACGTCGACGGCGTCGGCGAAGGCCTCGACGGCCAGTTGCTTGCGACCCTCGATAGAGGCCGCCTCGCTGCGGATCTCGTCGGCGATCGCGATCTCGGTCGCACCGGCACCGGGGACGACGCCGCCCTTGTCGAGTGCGGCGACGACGACATCCAGCGCGTCGTTCAGCGCGCGCTCGATCTCGTCGACGACGTGGTCGGTGGAACCGCGGGCGAAGACCGTGACGGACTCGGCGGCGGCGCCACCGCGGATGAACGTCACCTCGTCGTCGCCGTGTTTCTCGACGGCGACGCTCTCGGCGTGACCCAGGGCGTCCTCGGTCAAGTCCTCGACGGAGCCGACGCGCTTGGCACCGGTCGTCTCGACGATGTCTTTCGCCGTCGAGGAGTCGACGTTCTCGGCGGCGAAGATGCCTTCCTTGGCCAGGGTCGAGGCGACGAGATCGGAGATGTCGTCGGTGACGAACGCCACGTCGGCGCCGCTGTCGACGATGGCCTTGGCGTAGCCTTGCAGTTCCTCCTGTTCGGCGTCGAGTGCGGCGTTGAGTTCGTCGACGTTCGTGACGTTGTAGCTTGCGTCGATGTTGCTCTCTTTGACGCCGAGTTCGGCGTCGACGACGGCGATCTCCGCGTCCTCGACGGAGGTAGGCATGTTGTCGTGGACGGGCGTCTCGTCGATGATGACGCCTTCGACGAGTTCCGTCGCCGAGGAGGCCGCACCCGTCTGGGTGTAGATCTCGATGTTGTCACGGACGACACCGGTGTCGGTCTTGGCGTGACGGACCGCGTCGACGATGACTTCGGCCAGGCGACCCGCTTCGACGTCGCCGGTGCCTTTGCCGGTCATCGAGGACTCGGCGACCTCGACGAGCGTGTCGTCGTCCAGGTCGACGTCGAGGACGTTCTCCTCGATGGACGCCTGGGCCAGTTGGGCCGCGGCGTGGTACCCTTCGACGATCGTCGTCGGGTGGACGTCGTCGTCCAGCAGGTCCTCGGCTTTCGCCAGCAGTTCGCCGGCGAGGACAGACGCCGTCGTCGTCCCGTCGCCGACCTCGTCCTCCTGGGTCTGGGCGACTTCGACGATCATCTGTGCCGCGGGATGTTCGATATCCATCTCCGAGAGGATGGTGGCGCCGTCGTTGGTGATGACGACGTCCCCGTCGTCGGAGACGAGCATCTTGTCCATCCCACGCGGACCGAGCGTGGTACGTACCGACTCACTGACGGCCTTTCCGGCGGAGATGTTCGATGACTGTGCGTCCTTTCCGTGTGTGCGCTGGGCGTCCTCGTCGAGAATGAAGAGGGGCTGGCCGCCCATGCGTCGCTGGCCAGATGACATATGTGGGTTTCCTCACCTAAAACGTCGTAAGCGGTTCTATATAAAACTTCCGAACAGGGTTCCCCTCGTATCCGCGGACGACGGCGGTCCCACAACTCCGGTTCGCCGGTGGTTTAATGCGGCGGTGGACGTACCGTTCGGTGATGCTCGAACTGGAGCACGGGTTCCGTATCGTCGATGTCGCGGGCCAGATCGAACCCGAGGAAGGACGCCGGCCACGGCCCGGAATCGGCGGTGCCGAGCAGTTCGAGCGCGAGATGCGCCAGGCCGGGATCACGAGAGCCCTCGTCCATCCGAGCACACGGGAAGGAAGTTACCTGAAAGCGAACAACGCCGTCGCCCGGACGACGGTCGGGCGCCCGTTGGTCGCACTCGCTCGACTGAACGGCGTCCAGGAGGTCGGGGACGGTCCGACCGCGGCGCTGCGGAACCTCGCGATCAGTCGCGGTCCCGACCACGTCTCTCCCGAGGATATCGAGCAGTTCGCCTACGACGAGCGGTTCTGTGGGTTCGTGCTCGACCCGGCCGAAGACGGGTTGCCCGACTCCGCGGTGCTGGCGGAACTATCGACGGTTTCTCAACCGGTTCTGGTCCACGGCGGCGAACGGTTCCCCCCGTCAGCGGTCGCCGAATCGTTGCTCGAGGGGGAGTTCCCGGTCGTCCTCTCACATTTCGGTGCCCACCCGCTTCGCAGGGACCTGATGACCGAGGCGATCGACCTTCTGGACAGCTACGACGACCTCTATCTCGACACTAGCCTCGTCCGCTATCGCGACCCGCTAGAGCGGGCGATCCGCGAACACCCGGACCGGGTCTGTTTTGGCAGCGGCGCGCCCGACGCCCACCCCAACGTAGCCGTGATGGAGATCCTGACGCTGGATATCCCGGAAGACGCGATGAAGAAAGTGTTCTCGAACAACCCAGGACGGGTCTTCGACCCGCTGGCGCTCTAGCGCCAGTCGTAGACGGTCACCGCACGGTCGGCCCGCACCGACCGTCCGTTGGGGTTGCGACGGTCGGTCCTGTCCCTGACCGACGCGATGAGGCCGTCTTTCGTCCCGCTGGCGATACCGCCGACGACCGATCGCCCGGTGCCTACCCACTCCGAGAGGGTCGTCTCGTTTCTGAGGACGCCTCGTAACGCGTCGCCGCCGTCCCGGCCCGCGTGGCTGACGATCCGCCGGACGACCGTCGGGCGGAGCCCGTAGTTTTTCACCAGCCGATACGCGAGCGACCGATACTTGTTGCCCCAGTCGGTCGCGAGCATCCCGCCGTCGGACTCGAACTCCCGGCTGGCGGTCATCGAGGTATCCCAGATGACCTCGTGACCCGTCCCGGACAGCCGGTGTGCCAGGTCACGGGCGCCGCCGATAGCCACGGACTCGTCGAACCCGTCCAGTGCCTCCAAGACTTCCCGCCGGAAGGCGACGTTTCCGGGGTTGAAATACGTCACCTGCCGGCCAGCGATCGTCCGTCTCTCCTCGCTGTCAGTCGTCAGCCCGGCCATGAGGCGTTCGTGGGTCGGGCCGGTAACGACCGACCCGGCACCGAGTCCGGCGCGGACCGCGTCGGCCCACCCCTCACTCACCGAGAGAGTCTGATCGACCAGTGCGACGGCCTCGCCGGTAACCCTGTCGAGGCCGGCGTTGCGCGCCGTATTGACCGACCGGTCGGCGATCTCGACCAGCACCGAGACGTCGTCGCGGTCTCTGACCATCCCCGTCGTCCCGTCGGCAGAAGGTCCGTTGACGACGATCACCTCCGCGTCGGGGACGTGCTCGGCGAGTGCGTCCAGACAGCCGGCGAGTTCCTCCCGGCCGTTCAGCGTCGGGACCACCACCGATAGCTCCATGGTATCCGGTAGTTCCCCGGAACCGCATAAACCCCGCGGGGCAGAGTCGTCGTCTCGATGGGCCGCGTTCACGGCCTAGACGTGGGTGTTCCAGTAGGAGACCGACGCGATTTTCTTGCCCAGGGGCGTCCCGCCGATGACGGTGTCGATCGAGCGGAAGGACGCGGCGAGTTCGTTCGGGATCTTTCGATAGAACCCGTAGGGGAGGACCCAATCGTGGGTCGCCTCGGTCAGTTCGAGCCCCGCGCCGTCGAGTAGCCGGTCGACCTCCCACCGGGAGTAGAGCCGCGACCCCATCGGGAGCGCCCAGTTGTACGTCGACCGCGTCGAGAACCGATTGAACGTGTCGAAGACGACCTGCTCTTTGGCGACCCGCCGCATCTCCGCGAGGAACGCCGCAGGCGTATCCGCCAGGTGGAAAAACCGCATCGCCAGCACTGCATCGAAGTGGTCGTCGGGGAACGGCAGGCGGGCAGCGTCGCCGCGCATGAACTCCACGTGGTCGTCGACGTCGGCCGCAGCGGCCTTCTGTCGACCCTGTTGGAGCATCGGGCCGGAGATATCCAGTCCGACGATGTCGGCGCCGCGCTCGGCGAGCATGACGGTAAAGCGTCCGGTACCACAGGCGACTTCGAGGATACTCCGGTCGTCGACCGGTCCGAGCGCGTCGAGTACGGCCTGTTTTTCGCGGCGGTCGATGAGCCGGCCACCGCGGGAGAAGCGCTTGTCGTCGTACTCCTCGGCCACGTTGTCGGCCTGGTACCACTCCTGCCCTTTCACGCTTGGAACCTCCCCGCTGGGAGAATAAAACGATACTGGAATCGATAGTCGGTGAGAAACCGTTGCAGGGAACGCGCATATAAGGTTACATTATACAGTCAATACTCTCTGTATTGTTTGGTCACACATGTAGCCAACTTTTACCAGGATGTTTGTACCTCTGTCCAGTATGAGTACGATCTCCGATGAAACGCTGGCAACTCCCTTCGCGACCGAGGAGTTTCGCGAGCGGCTCCGTGACCTGCCGCCGAGCGCGAAACTCGTCGCGAAGGTGCTCGAAGACGAGGCGCCGCTCTCGCAGGGACAACTGGCAGACGCTTCGTTGCTCCCCGACCGCACCGTCCGGTACGCGCTGAACCGGCTGGAGGATTCCGGACTCGTCGAATCCCGGTATAGCTTCACCGACGCGCGCAAACAGGTGTACTTTTTGTCGACCTGACCGACACGTCCGGGCATGGACTGGACACGGGTCGACGTTCCCGTGGCGACGCGCGCACCGACGGGCCAAACGGCGGCGTATCTGGTCGGGCGGTCGCTCCTGGTCGACCCCGCTGCCGGGAGCGACGCGCTCGACGCTCTCACGTCCAGGGTCGAACACATCGCGGTTACACACCACCACCCCGACCACGTCGGCGGCGTCGCCGACTACGCGGCGGAGACAGAGGCGACCGTCTGGGCTCGTGCGGGCCGGACGGCCGCCTTCGAGCGAGCGACCGGTGTCGCACCGGATCGGACGTTTAGCGAGGGGGGTACGATCCCGACCCGCCAGGGCGCGGTGACGGTGCTTGACACGCCCGGCCACGCACCAGAACACGTCGCTTTCGAGGCTGACGACACGGTTGTCTCGGGAGACCTCGCTGTCGCCGCCGGCAGCGTCGTCGTCGGCGCGCCCGAGGGCGACATGCGGGCGTACCTGACCTCGTTGCGGCGGCTGGTCGCTCGTGCCCCCGACCGTTTGCTTCCGAGCCATGGCCCCCGTATCGACGACCCCCAGCAGGCGTGTCGACGCCTGCTCGCCCACCGTCTCGACCGCGAGTGGCGTGTCCGGGCGGCGGTCGAGGACGGCGCGGCTACTCTCGACGAGATCCTCGACGTAGCCTACGAGAAGGATCTCTCCGGCGTCCGGGACCTCGCCCGTGCGACGGTCCGTGCCCATCTGGAGAAACTCGCGGTCGAAGGCGCGCTCGCCTGGGACGGCGAGCGTGTGGTGCCCGCTTGAGGGCGGCCCGTGACACGCACCTTTTGTCCGCTCGGACGAACAACTGCGTATGGAATCGCTCGAATCCGAACTCGACCGTGCCCGGGACCTCGACGTGGCCGACCTGGCCGACGCCATCGAATCGATCGGGTTCGAGTGTACACGCTGTGGGGCCTGCTGTACGGCCGATGCCGGTTGTGACAGCGAGGCCGAACCCGGAGCTCCCGACGATCCGCACACGGCGACGGTCTTTCCCGACGAGATCCGTCGGCTCCAGGCGTCCGGACCCGGCGATACCGAGTACGACTTCCGGGACGTGGCGCGGCCGATGCCCTACGGGCTCACCGACGGCCCGGACGGCCCCGAGGGCGAGACGTTCGAGTGGGCGCTCCAGACTGACGACTGTGGCGACTGTACCTTCTACGAGGAGACCGACGGCACCGGTGCCTGTACGGTCCACGAGGACCGGCCGCTCATCTGTCGGACCTACCCGTTCAGCGTCGCGCTGGGCGGGACGACACAGCCGATGGGCGATGCGGTCGACGAGGCGGGGATGGTCCGGGCCCACGAGTGTGAGGGACTGGGCCGGGAGATCGACCGAGAGGACGCCGAGGAACTGGCGGCGGCGCTCAAAGAGCGAGCAGTCCGTGAACTCGAAGAAGCGATCGGCGTCCGCGAGCAGTACCAGCCGGTCGAGACGGGGGCCGGCGAGGTCGTCGTCCACGACTCAGAGGGGCAAAAGCGCCCCGACGGAACCCACAGAGAGTGAGTCCGGCCGATCCTGTGACCTAGACGTTCTCGTCGATGATCTCGCCGACCGCGAAGTTCGATTTCACTTCCGTCACTTCGATCTTCACTCGTTCGTCGATCTCGGCACCGGGGACGATGATGACGTACCCCCGCTCGACCCGGGCGATCCCGTCGCCCTGCTTGCCGATGTCTTCGATTTCGACGTACCGTGTCTCGCCGGGCTCGACGGGCGGCTGTGGCTGGTCCGGGGGCGTCTCGCTCGCTGCTCCCTCGCTGTCTGCGCTCTCGTCGTCGGCGGAGATGAGTGCGACGCGATAGGTACCACCGGCCTCGACCGCGCCGGTTTCGATCTCCCGGCGCGGGACCTCCACGACGTATCGGTCACCTTCGTCGGTCACGTCCGCACTGAACAGACACAGGAGTTTCTCCGAGATTTCCAATGTAGTAGACCTCCGTTTGCGCTACTGTTTGCCCATCACTATAGAACTGCCGGACGGTTCAGTGCCTGTTTTCCCCCTGTACCAACCGGCGGTGTAAGCCCGCTGTGGCGGTCTCGATTCCACGACTTGAGACGGAAAACCGCATGACAGCGCGGCGTTAACCGACTGTACCAAACCCCCTAAGGGAGTGTCGGTGTTACCCTGTAGTGTACCAATGAGCGCGACCGCACAGGCGACCGATGCCCCACTCTCGGACAAGCAGCGTCGAATCCTGGAGTACCTCGAAGCCAACGCCGACAGCCAGACCTACTTCAAGTCGCGACTCATCGGCGACGAACTGGAGATGTCCGCCAAGGAAGTCGGCGCAAACATGACCGCCATCGCCAACAGCGCCACCACGATCGACGTCGAGAAGTGGGGCTACTCCTCGTCGACGACGTGGATGGTCGAAGCGTAGCTCCCCCACCGAGAACACCGCTATCGAACCGTCTCCTTACTCGGGATCGTACCGAACCAGCGAGTCCGCCTCGCTCGCCAGTGCGGCGGCGTCGTCACCGAAGGAGTCCGCGTAGCGGACCAGCAGCGTCAACACCGTCTCCGGGTTCGTGATCGCGTAGCCGTCGGCCCGCGAGAGCAGGCCGGCTGCCTCCAGATCGCCGGCGTAGTTACTGACAGTCGGCCGTGAGACACCCAGCTCGTCGGCCAGTTCCGCGGCCGTCACCTCCGGGGTTCGAAGCAGCGTCACGAGCATCCCTCGGGCAGTCTCACGCCGGAGGAAGCCCAGAACCACCTGTTCCGTCTCGGAGAACTGCTCGGCCGGGAAATATCGGCGGTAGTCCCCGTCCTTTCGAGAGGTGACGACGTTCTCGTTTTCCAGGCGGTGGAGGTGGTGCTGTGTCTCACCCGTCCCGAGTTTGAGGTCGTCACGGAGCTTCGAGAAGTGCGTTCCGGGATGGGCCGAGACGTAGCCGGCGATGGCTCCGGGAGCGTCGCTGTCGCTGCCCCCGTTGTCCTCGCCGAACCGGGCAAACGGGCTCGCTGCGCCGAGGGCGGCAAAGCGACGCAGCGTATCCCGCTTGTCCTCGTCGACGTCCCCGTCCCGACCCATAATCTATGTCGAGGGAGGCGATTCTGCTGTAAAAAGGCTTCGGCTACTGTCAGTTCGGTGGGTCGCTGCCGTCGTCGTCGGGACCGCCGGCGACGTCGGTCTTGCTGGGATCGTTGTCGATCTCGGCGTCCATCTCTTCGATGACGTCGTCGGCGCTGTCGACGCCGGAGTCTTCGCCGTGTTTGATCTTCTGGGCTTCCTCTTCCATGGCTTCGACGTCCACCTGTGCTTCCTCGTCGATCTGGCCGAGGATCTCCTCGATGTCGTCCAGGCCGAGCATCTCGCGGGTCTCCTCGGTGAAGTCCAGCGCTTCGAGGGTGTGGCCGTTCTCCTTCACGTCGGAGCCCTGGAGGTGCTTGCCGTAGCGGCCGACCAGCGACGTGAGCTCCTGCGGGAGGACGAAGGTGGTGGACTCGGACTGACCCATCCCTTCCAGCGTCTCCATCCCCTTGTCGATGATAGCACGTTCGCCCATCGACTCGGCGGATTTCGCACGCAGGACCGTCGAGATGGCGTCACCCTGGGCTTCCAGGATCTGGCTCTGTTTCTCACCCTGGGCGCGGATGATGTTGGACTGCTTGTCACCTTCCGCGGTCTCGATGGCGGAGCGCCGTTCACCCTGGGCCTCCAGGATCATAGCACGGCGTTTCCGCTCGGCGGAGGTCTGTTGCTCCATGGCCTGCTGGACGTCCTTGGAGGGGTTGACCTCGCGGACCTCGACGCTCTCGACGCGGACGCCCCACTCGTCGGTGGGTTCGTCCAGTTCCTTCCGGATGCGGGCGTTGATCTCACCGCGCTTGTTGAGCGTGTCGTCCAGTTCCATGTCGCCCAGGACGGCACGGAGGGTCGTCTGGGCGAGGTTCGAGACGGCACGCTCGTAGTTGTCGACTTCGAGGAACGCCTTCTTGGGGTCCATCACCTTGATGTAGACGACGGCGTCGGCGGTCACCGGCGAGTTGTCGCGGGTGATCGCTTCTTGCCGCGGAACGTCTAACGTCTGGGTCCGCATGTCGAAGCGGGTGACGTCGGAGACGAAGGGGTAGATGAAGTGAATTCCCTGGTCGAGGACGCCCCGATAGGTACCCAGGACCGTGTAGGCACCTTTCTGGTACGGCCTGATGATCACGACGCTGGAGTACACCAGCGCGATAGCGATGAGCAGGAACACCACGGCGACGAACCCGATGACGCCACCGAGAATTTGCAGCGGTACTAGCGCGGGGAGCATAACGCCTGGAACTCCGTCTCCCTCGAAGAAAAGCCTTCGGTGTCTGTGTCACATACTCACGTCTGTCACGCTTTCTCCGACTCGGTCGACCGCTCCCGATCCCGTTCGAGCGCGCGGTCGATGTCGTCGCCGGCCGCCGCGACCCGCTCGACCTTGAGGACGTTCCCGCCGCCGGGATCGACGACCAACACTTCCTCGCCTTCCTCGATGGTCCCGTCGATGCTGCGGGCCTGATAGTACGGGTTGAAGCCGCCGTCTTCGAGTTTGACCTGGCCCTCGGATTCCGTGACCCGTTCGGTGACGACGCCGAACTGGCCTTTCAGCGAATCGGAACTGAGCGTCTGCCCGCGGCCCGGCGCAGCGAAATCCAGCTTCCGGTACCCCCACAGCGTCACTGCCGTCGTCGCCAGGACGACGACGGTGAGGACGACCGGTGCGAGGATGCCTAGGCTCGCAGGGATGAACAGGCCGACCAACCCGGCGGTCAGGAGCGCGACGCCGAGCACGAAGAAGTGTGTCCCCGGTGCCAACGCCTCCCCGACGATGAGACCGGCCCCGGCGAGAAACAGCAGTACCGAGAGGGACAGCCCGAACAGTGGGTCGACCTGGGCAGGGGCGAAGACAGGGACAGTCAGCGAGCCTACCATAGCAGCCGCTAGGGGCGGCGCAGGATTAAGTGTCCGGGTCGAGACGAACGAACAGCCCGTACAGTACTGCTGCTCCGACGGCGACCGCGGCGGTCATCCCACCGAGAACGGCCGGCGAGGACAGGGCCGGCCCGGCGAACATCCCACCGACGGCCAACAGACCGATGTAGACGCCGAGCGCGACGAAGACGACACTCTCCAGTCGGGGGCGTCCGGGTGTCACCTCGACGTCAGGCGAGAAGGTTCCGACCTCGCTGCCGTCCTCGTAGGGGTCGTCCCCCTCGACCGGGTCGTCACCGGCGGGCTCGTCCACCGTGATGACGTCGGCCTCGGTGGCGTTCTCGTACTCGTCGACGAACCGCTTGCTCTCGTCTGTGGCCCGTCGTTCCTCCGGCGCGTCGCCGTCGTCCATACTACAGATAGTCGGCGAGCCTACAAAAGGGCTTGTGACTACGATCCGTCGGCCGTTTCGACGCCGGTGGAGACGAACCGCGCGCCGTCGTGGTCGCCGGCCCCCGCGAATCCGGGGGCGGACACCGTCGACTGGGCCGGTACGGAGGGTGACGGCCTGTCTATCGGTGCTGCGGTCCGGGCTGGTACGCGGGCGCTGGTGCAAGCCCCTTTCGGGCTGGCACCTGATGTCGGCACATGCACGTGATCGTCCACGGCGGGGCCGGGAGTGTACCCGAGCAGCCGACTGATCGCCACGCGACACTCAGTGAGGCTGCGACGGTCGCCAGCGACGCGGCGACACCGACCGAGGCCGTCCGCGCGGCGATTCGCCCGTTAGAACGCGCCCCGTCGTTCAACGCCGGTGTCGGTGGGGCCGTCCAGAGCGACGGGGTGGTTCGGACGGACGCCGGCCTGATGACCGCCGACGGGACTGCCGGCGCGGCCTGCTCGATGCCCGGCGTCGCCCACGCCGTCGACGTCGCTCACGCCGTCGCCACGGAGACGCCCCACGTCCTGGTGGCCGGCCAGCAGGCCGTCGACCTCGCGGCCATGTGTGGGATCGACACCGGGGTCGACCTCTGGACGGACGGGACACGGCGGCGCTGGGAGGGAGCCGACCCGCCGGCGCAACTGGGCGAGGCCCACCTCCAGTGGGTCCGGGATCGGTTCGGCGGACACGACACCGTGGGCGCGGTCGCCACCGACGGCGACCGGCTGGCGGCAGCCACCTCGACGGCCGGGCGGTGGTTCGCGCTGGCCGGCCGGGTGGGAGACGTTCCACAACTGGGCGCGGGGTTCTACGCCGACGAGAACGGCGGTGCGAGCGCGACCGGCGAGGGCGAAGCGATCGCCAGGTTCGGGCTCGCCCGACGGGCCGTCGAGTTGCTGGACACCTACGGCCCCCGTCAGGCTGCGGAGGAGGCCATCGACGAGTTCGCCGACGCGACCGGCGGTCGGGCCGGCGTGATCGTCATGGATCAGGCCGGCCACGCCGGGTCGGAGTTCAACACACAGGCGATGCAGACGGCACGCGTAGGGCCGGACTGAAGGTTTATACCCGATCACGGCCAACTCCCGTTCGTGACTCCCGTCTTCCTCGCCCTCGCGTCGCTGTTCGCCCTCTTCGCGGCCGCGATCGCCGGACGTGACGCGGCTGCCCGGGGTCGACCTTGGGCTCGTGTCGCTGTCGCGGTCGGCGGCACCACCGCCGTCGGCTGTGGCGGCGTCCTCGCGGGCAGCGAGACACTCGTCGCCGGCTATACCGCCGTAACTGGTAGTCCCCTGGTCGTCACTGCTCCCCGGGACGTGTTCGCGCTCGTGGCCGGTGCCGTCGTCCTCGTCACCCTCACAGTCCTCTCGGGGTACGGCGCTCTCTCGCGGTTCCGGCCGGTCGGCTGAGCCCAACGGCAAACGCTTTCACCCACAGCATACAACCACGGGGCATGAGCGACGTGGACCTCCAGGCCGAGCAGTACGAGAAGTGCCGCGAGGCCGGAGAGATTCTCGCACAGGTACGCGACGAGGCCGCAGAACGGGTCGAGGTCGGCGCCAGCCACCTCGAACTCGCCGAGTGGGCCGAAGACCGCATCCGGGAACTCGGCGGTGAACCGGCCTTCCCGGTCAACATCTCGATCGACGAGGAGGCCGCTCACGCGACTCCCTCCCGTGACGACGACGCCACGTTCGGCGAGGAGATGGTCAACCTGGACATCGGCGTCCACGTCGACGGCTGGCTCGCCGACACTGCCGTCACCGTCGACCTCTCCGGCCAGGACGACCTGGCCGCGGCCTCTGAAGAAGCGTTGGACGCGGCCCTCGACATCGCGGGTCCCGGCGTCGACGTCGGGGAGATCGGCGCGGCCGTCGAGGACGTCATCGAGGGGTACGGCTTCAACCCGGTCGTCAACCTCACCGGCCACGGACTGGGCCACTGGGAACAGCATACGGCCCCGAACATCCCGAACCGCGAGGTGCAACAGGGCGCGGTCCTAGAGACCGGCGACGTGGTCGCCATCGAGCCGTTCGCGACCGACGGCGGCGGGAAGGTCCAGGAAGGGGCCGACGAAGAGATCTTCGCGCTCGAACGCGAGGGCAACGTCCGAAACCGCCAGGCCCGACAGGTCCTCGATCAGATCACCGAGGAGTTCCGGACGCTGCCCTTCGCCGCCCGGTGGCTCGACTCCTCGCGGGCCGAGATGGCGCTTCGCCGGCTCCAGCAACAGGACATCGTCCACGGCTACCCCGTCCTCAAAGAGCAGGACGGCTACTACGTCAGCCAGAAAGAACACACCGTCATCATCACCGAGGACGGCTGTGAAGTGACGACACGGTCGCGGTAATCAGGCGTTGTTCATCCGGATCTTCGTCGTCGCCCCACACACCTGACATTCGCTGACCCGGTAGGGCTCCCGGGAGAACGCCACGTTCTCCGGTTTCTCGCTCTCGGTCAGGATCTCGACGCTGACGGCGTGGGGTGTCTCACGGCCACAGTCGGCACAGCGCTCGGCCATATCGGCGTCGTGGGGTGTCGTTGCCATCGTAGCTGATGCGAGGATGACAGACAGCATAAAGACACAGTTCAGTTCCACACTGTTCAGACCGTTTATCGGCGGACAACGACGAGATAACGCCGACGACGCACACCGCCGAGACGGGGCTCCACACGCTGTTTCGCGCCCGGTTTTACGCAGATTCATGGCTTGAACGGCCGATACATTTAAATAGAAGGTCGACCCTCCGTTCGAAGTCGTTTAGGTCCGCTGGACGGACTGTGACCCATGGACCAGGTGTTCGCGCCGTGGCGGATCGACTGGGTCGAGCGCGAGGAGCAGAACCCCGACATCGACTGCGTCTTCTGTGCGTTCCGGGACGACGACGCCGACCGGGACAACCGGGTCGTCGCCCGGAGCGAACGGTCGTTCGTCCTCCTGAACAACTACCCCTACAACCCGGGCCACGTGATGGTCATCCCCCACGACCACACCGGCGAGTACGGCGATCTCGACGAGGCGACGCTGTTGGACCACGCCCGGTTGAAACAGCGGGCCTTCGACGCACTGGAGACGGCGCTCGGACCGGACGCGTTCAACGCCGGTCTGAACCTCGGTGGGTCGGCGGCCGGGGGTTCCATCGACGACCACCTCCACACACACGTCGTCCCGCGGTGGGACGGTGATACGAACTTCATGCCGGTCGTCGGCGACACGAAGGTGATCGTCGAGGCGGTCGCGGACACCTACGACCGGTTGCACGACGCGTTCGCCCAGCAGGACGGTGCCGAGACGCCGGGACCGGACAGCGCTGTTCGGTTCGCGTAGGCCGCCGGACAGCGGTGATCTGTCGATCGTGTCGCCCGAGCTGTCCGGCAGTTCGAATGGGTCACGACTCTCGTCCGACCGCACGGCGAAGCGGCTTTGACCGGGGGCCGTCTACGGACGCTCGATGTCACGCCGCGCGACGCTCCGGCGGGTCGGGCTCCTGGTCCTCGGTGTGAACCTCGCGCTGATGCTGCTGAAAGGCGGCGTCTGGGCGATGACCGGGAGCTTCGCCGTCCAGTCCGAAGCCGTCAACAGCGCCGCCGACACCGCCTACTCGCTGGTCATCGTCGCCGGCCTTTATCTGACGACGCGGCCGCCCGACTTCGAGCACCCTCACGGCCACGAGCGGATCGAGCCGTTCGTCTCGCTGTTCGTCGCTGCCGGCATCTTCCTCGCCGGCGGTGTCGTCCTCTGGCAGGCCGGTTCGGCACTCCTATCGGGCGACGTCACCGTCACGAGAGGGCCGGCCGCTATCTCGGTCCTCGTGCTCTCGGCGGTGACCAAGTACGGGCTCTACCGGTACTGTCTGGCCGCGGGCCGCCAGCGCAACTCGCCGGCACTGGTCGCGACCGCGACGGACAACCGAAACGACATCCTCACCGCCGGCGCGGCGTTGGTCGGTGTCGTCGGCGCGTTACTGGGGTTCCCGCTCGCGGACCCGCTGGCCGCACTGGTCGTCGCCGTCGGCATCCTCTACACCGGCGTCGAGGTGGTCCGGGACAACGTCGCGTACCTCGTCGGCGCTGCACCGCCCGAGGACCTCCGCAAGGAGATCCTCAAACGCGCGCTCTCACACCCTCAGGTCCAGGGCGCTCACGACGTCATCGCTCACTACGTCGGCCCCGAGATCGACGTCAGCCTCCACATCGAGGTCGAGGGTGCGCTCACCCTGCGGGAGGCCCACGACATCGAGACGGCGGTGATCAAGTCGGTCCAGGAGCTTCCGGAAGTCGACGACGTGTTCGTCCACGTCGATCCGAAGGAACTGGGCGAGTGGAAGGCCGACGACGAGGTCGAACGGCTGGCCGATCTGGAGTGAGCGGTCCCGACGGTCCTGTTGCGGGGTCCTCACTCGGAGCCGGACTCCGCGTCGGCCGGCCGCTCGTACGCCCGGACGAAGCGCTGACTGGCGACGGCTGCGGCGGTGATCGCGTCGAGTGCGTCGTCGTGTGCCGCCCCACCCGGCAGTTCCAGGGACGCGTCGAGCCCGTACACCTGAAACCGGTACTCCGCAGTCCCACCGGGGGGTGGACAGAGCGGCTCGTAGCCCGGCGATCCGTTCGAGGGCTGACCCTGTCGTGCACCGCCAAGCGTTTCGACCGTCGCCGTTCGCGGCAGGCCAGCGGGAATCTCTTCCCGGTCGGCCGGGACGTTCCAGAGCGTCCAGTGGACGGGTTCGATGATCGCGTCCCTGTTGGACTCGGCGGTCACGGCCAGCGCCACCACCGGTTCGGGGACCGATTCGACGGCGATCGCCGGCGACTCGCCCGCACCGTCACAGGTGTGACGGACCGGAAACGTCCCGTCGCTGCCGGGGAGTGAGACGCGGAACGGCTGCCGAGGACGCGACGACCCGACACAGCCGGCCGTCCCCATCGCCGTCCCGACTGCTGCCAGGAACGAGCGGCGTCGCATACCCGTACTGACGGCGTCGCGTACTTCTCCCCTTCGATGGCACCCGTGCCGACGGGGTCATCGAGCCCCGTTTCCCACGGGTGAGAACGCGTCAATCGGCAGCCAGCGCCGCCTTCACGGGCTCGCCGAAGGCATACACCGTGTTGTGACTCGTCACCTCGACGTCGACGATGTCGCCGACCTCCAGTCCCCGCTGTTCCGCGTCGGCGATCACGACCTGCCGATAGGCTTCGTCGTAACCCACCAGCGACTCCTCGGTGCCGTCCTCGACGAGCAGCACCGACGATTCCTGCCCGATCATCTCCTCGTAGGCCTGGCCGGTCAGCTCCATCTTCAACTCGGTCATGGCCTTCGAGCGGTCCTTCTTCGTCTGGCCGCCCAACCCTTTCATCTCGGCGGCGTCGGTGCCGGGCCGCTTCGAGAAGCGCGTGACGTTGATCTTCTCCGGGCGGGTTTCGCGCAAGAGCGCCATCGACTGTTCGTGGTCTTCGGGGTCCTCGGTGGGGAACCCGACGATGAAGTCCGTCGACAGCGTCCAGTAGGAAAGCGCCTCGTCGAAGGCCTCGACGACCTCGACGTACTCGTCGACGGCGTGCTGGCGGCGCATGTCCGCGAGCACGTCGTCGCTGCCGGACTGGACCGGGGCGTGGATGAAGTTGTACAGTTCGTCGTGTTCGGCGAACACCCGAGCGAGTTCCTCCCGGACGCCGTGGAGCCCCTTCGGGTTGGCCATCCCGACCCGGACCCGGAACTCGCCGTCGATCTCGGTACAGATGCGGTCCAGTAGTTCGGGCAGCAGGCTCTCGCCCTGGTTGGTGTCCCAGCCGTAGACGCCGGTGTCCTGGCCGGTGATCCGCACTTCCTTCGCGCCGGCGTGGACCAGTGCCCGGGCTTTCTCGACGTTCTCCTCGACGGACGGTGAGTCGATACGGCCCGTCGCCTGCTTTGTGATACAGTACGAGCAGTCGCTCATACAGCCCCGTGCGATCGGGAGGATGCCGACGACGCCGTTCAAGACGGTCTCGGTGTCGGGCGTGACAGTCGGACACTCCCCGTTGAGGACGTGCTGAGCCACGTCGTCCCAGTGGAGGATCTCGGCGTCGACGCCGGCATCGCGGAACTGATCGCCCTGTGCCAGGGCCATACAGCCCGTGACGACGAGGTCGGCCGGCGTCTCCGCGTCGAGTTCTTTGGCCCGTTCGAGCATGTTGCGCTCGGTCTTCTCCAGGACCGTACAGGTGTTGAGGATGGCCACGTCCGCCGACTCGGGGCTATCGGCGGGGTGGTGGCCTCCCTCCCGGAGCGTCTGCTCGATCTGCTGGGTCTCCCCCCTGTTGGAGGTACACCCGTACGTCTCGATGTGATAGCGGGCCATCTGCAGTCAGAGTACTGTTCTCCCGCGCGGGCAAAAGCGCGACGGTTGGGGACTCACCAGTCCCGGCCGGATTCGTCCCGTTCTTCGCGCCACTCGCCGACGATCACGTCGCCGCTCGAGGCGCCGATCCGCTCGGCACCGGCCTCGAACATCGCCTTCGCCTCGGCCCAGGAGCCGACGCCGCCGCTGGCTTTGACCGGGAGGTAGTTGCTCAGTAGTTCGACGTCCGGGGCTGTCGCACCCCCCTCGGAGAAGCCCGTGGCGGTCTTGAGGAACGCGGCGTCGGCCTCGGAGGCCAGATTGCCGACGCGGTGGAGTTCGGCCTCGGTCAACAGCGGTGCCTCGACGATGACCTTCACCGGGATCGGAACGGCGGCGACGACCTCAGCGATCTTCTCGCGGACGGCGTCGTCCTCGCCGGCTTTCAGGCGCCCGACGTTACACACCAGATCGAGTTCGTCGGCCCCGTCGTCCCACGCTCTCCGGGCCTCGTGACAGGCCGCGTCCGGGCTTCCCTGGCCGTGGGGAAAGTCGATCACCGTCGACAGCGTGACGTTGGCGTAGTCGGTCGCAAGCGGGAGGTAACAGGGTGGAATACAGGCACGCATGCCGTACTGTATGGCCTCGTCGAGGCAGCCCCGCACGTCGTCGGGGGTCGTGGTCGGCCCCAGCACGGTGTGCTCGATCCGGTCGGGAACGTCGTCCATACGCCCGGCAACGACTGGCCGACACGTAAACGTCCCGGGGCCGGAACCTTTTCCCGCCCCCGGGTCCCCCGCTGGGGTATGGTACTGCCGTCCGGGTTCGGACTGCCACCCTTGCCGTACGTGATCGCACTCGCTTCGGGGACGCTGTTGGTGACGGTCCTGCTGTACGCTGTCGAGCCGCCGATCGATCAGCGGACGGTTGCCGCGCTAGCGCCGTGGATGGCCGTCGGCGGGGCGCTCCACGCGTTCAATCAGCCGCCGATCGAGGCCTACGACGCCGTCTACCGGCCGCTGTTCGGGACGCCGTCGGTGTATCTCACGACCTACGTCGTTCTGGGGATCGCCTGGATCGCGGCGTCGCTGTTCGGCGTCCGGACCAGCCACGACGAGACGGTCACCCGGAACCTCGGACTCATCGGGACCGGCGTGCTCACGGTCCTGCTGGTGATCGGCGTGACGATGGCGCTGGAGGCGGGGTCGCTGTTCTTGCTGTGGCCGACCGTCGCCGTCGTCGCGAGCGTCGTCGTCGCTGCCGTCGTCGTCCTCATCGTCGCGCTCTGGCGGACCCCGGTGGTGGTCCGTGCCCGCTATGCCGCGCCGGTCGTCGTCTTCGCACACACCCTAGACGGCATCTCGACGGCCATCGGGACCGACATCCTCGGGATCGGCGAGCGCTCTCCGGTCCCCCGGGAGATCATGGAGTTCGCGGGGAGCCTCGAAGCCTCGTCGGTGCTGGGCAGCGGCTGGCTGTTCGTCGCCGTCAAACTGGTCGTCGCCGTCGCCGTCGTCCTCCTGATGCACCAGTATCTCGAAGAGGAGCCCGTCGAGGGGGGGCTCCTGTTGTCGCTGATCGCCGCAGTCGGTCTCGGTCCGGCGACGAACAACATCGTCCTGTTCCTGTTTCTCGCGCCCTGAGACCCCTCCGCAGTGCCCATCTCTCCGAATTCGCGTAGCTGACCGTCCTGGACACGGGAGATCGCGTCGCACGACTTCGGAGAGAGTCGTCCACAACACCCTTTGTGCTGCCAGTCCCAGCGGGTGATATGCTCGCCCTCCCCCTCGGGCAGTGGGTACTCGTCTGTCTCGTCTCCGGCGCCATGGCAGCGGCGCTGATGAACATTCCCATGTACGTCCAGCCACAGGGGTACCAGCCGGCCCACGTCGCCGCCGCGGGGCTCCGTCGGTGTGACCCGACGGACGTGAGCCAGGCGCTCGCGGTCGCGGTCCACCAGGTGACCGGGACGGTCGCTCCACTCCTGTACGGGGCCGTCGTCCTCGTCCTGTCGCCGCTTCCGATCGCCCTGTCGCTCAACGGTGTACCGACGATCCCCCATCTCGTCGGCATCGCGGTACTCACGCTGTTCATCTACTTCTTTTTCGAGCGCGTCGCCATGCCCCGCGCCGGCGGGAGTCTCCGCGAGGAGGCGACGCCGATCGTCCGCCAGTGGGCGCTGTCGACGTTCATCTACGGCGTAACCCTGGCGCTGCTGGTCCCGGCGATGGTCCGGATACTCGTCCTCTGAGTCCCGCGAGCAGAGCACTCCCGCTATCCCGTCGGTGTGGCGAACCCCCGCCGTTTTTCGCCCCACCAGTGTAACCTCGGGTATGGCCAAACAACCCCACTTGCTCGTCGAACCGGGCGATCTGAACGATATCGCGCTTATTCCGGGTGATCCCGGCCGTGTCGACCGCATCGCCGGTCACTGCGAGGACACCGAGACCGTCGCACAGAACCGCGAGTACAAGCTCGTCAACGCCACCTACGAGGGGCGGGACCTGACGATCTGTTCGACCGGGATCGGCTCCCCGTCGGCGGCTATCGCCGTCGAGGAACTGGCGTCCGTCGGCGTCGAGACGTTCATCCGCGTCGGGACAACGGGGGCGCTCCAGTCCGATATCGAGATCGGTGACATGGTCGTCGCCACCGGTGCCGCCAAAGACGAGGGGACCAGCCAGCGCTACGAGGACGTCACCGTTCCGGCCGTCCCGGACTACGACGTCCTCTCGGCGCTCGTCGACGCCGCGGAGGCCAACGACGAGGACGTCCACGTCGGCCCGATCGCCACTGACGACGCCTTCTACGCCGAAACAGAGGAATACGTCAGTGACTGGGTGGCGGCGGGGCTGTTGGCCGTCGAGATGGAGGCCTCGGCCGTCTTCTCGCTGGCCCGCCGGAAGGGACTGGCCGCGGGTGCTATCTGTACCGTCGACGGGAACCTCGTCGAGGGAACACAGAAAGGCGAGACCGACGCCGACGAACTCCCCGAGAAGGCCAAGGACAACGTCGAGCGGGCGATCGAACTCGGGCTGACCGCCGCGGCGTCGCTGTAGGGGGACGCCGACCGCCGGGCGGTGGTTTTACTCCGGCTGGCCCACACGATAGAGATAGTCATGCTCGACGGGGTCAGAGACCGGGTCCGGACGGGTGCCCAGCGACTCCACCGCGTCGAGCGCCGGGAACTGCGGGAGTTCCGCCGGTGGATGGAGACCACCGACCACCTGGTCCACCTCTCGATGCTCGTGGTGGTACCGTTGCTCATCGGACTGGTGACCGCACTGGCAAACGCCGTCCCGTCGCTGACCTTCCTGCTGTTCCCGCCGCTGGCGTCGGGCACCTACACGCTCTTCGTCGACCCCACGGGAAAGTATTCCAGCCCGGGGCGGTTCGTCGCCGGGCTGACACTGGGGGCTGCCTGTGGCCTCGCCGCGCTGTGGGTCTCACAGTCGTTTCTCACGGCACCGCCCGGGCCGTTCGCGGTCAACGCCGTCGCCGCAGGGGGTGCGGTCCTGCTGACCGGGCTGGTGACCTGGCCGCTGGGGATTGAGGAGCCGTCGGGATACGCCACCGCGCTGCTGACGCTGTTGCTCCAGCCCGCCCAACGGTTCCCCTATCTCGGGAGTATCTTCCTCGCGAGTACCTTCGTCGCGGTCGTCTTCACGGTCTGGCGCGAGCGGTTCTACGACCGGCGGGCGACCTACCTCTACGAGTCGACACAGGGTGACGACCACGTCCTGGTGCCGATGCGCGGCGAGACCCCCGGCCGGACCGCACTACTCGGCGCGCGGTTGGCCGCGGCCCACGACGCCGGGAAGGTCGTCCTGCTCGATCTGGTTCCCGACCAGGCGGTCGCAGCGGCCGAACGGGCGCTACTGGACGGCGAGGACACCGATATCGACCCCGACGACGGCGGCGACGAGCCCCTGGACGAGGGTCTTGGGACCCGCGTCGACGCCTTGGAGCGGGAGGCCGGTCGGATCGAGACCCGGGCCGGCGTCCCCTGTGAGGTGGTCGTGGCCGTCGACGACGGGACCCCGGCGGCGACCACGCTCGGGACGGCCGACGCGGTCAACTGCGACCTCGTCGTCGCCCCCTACGAGAGCGAACACGGGGCGCTCACGCCGTACCTCCGGCGGTTGCTCGGCGGTGACACCGACGTGTTGGTCCACCGCTCGCGGACCGAACGGACCCGCTGGAAACACGTCCTGGTCTCGGTGCGCCGGGCCAGCGACGTCTCGCACAACATGGTCGACTTCGCGACCCGACTGGCCGGCCGCAGCGGCCGGGTCGCCGTCGCCACCTGTATCGGCGCCCGATCGGATCGGCGCCGGGCCGAGGAGATGCTGGCGGACCTGGTCGAACCGTTCGAGGGGTCCTTCGAGACCCGCGTCGCCCGGACCGACATCCAGTCGTTTCTCACCGAGACCGGCTCCCAGTACGACCTGGTCGTGATCGGTGCCAGCCAGGACCGCAGCGCCGCCTCGCGGTTCGTCTCGCCGCCGACGTTCGAACGGCTCGACGCCGTCGAGGCCGACGTGGCGATAGTCGACCGGAACTAGCGTTCGTCGTCGACTTCGAGGATCGTGTCGGCCACGCTCTCCATCCCCTCACGGCCCAGCGCGGACTGGACGATGAGGTGTCCGCCGATGACCGCCGGGCTGATGACCGTGTCGGCGCCGGCCCGGCGGAGTTTCTCGATGTTCTCGCGGTCCGTCGCCGCGGCCACGAGCGTCGCCGACGGGTTCATGTTGTTCGCCGTCAGCAGCGACAGGGCGTCCTGTGCGTCGTCGTTCGTGGCCGCCACGACTGCACTCGCGTCCTCGATGCCGGCCCGCTGGAGCGGTTCCTCGTCGCTGGGGTCGGCGGTGAGGACGGCGATGTCCCGCTGCTGGAGCCGCGACGCGGTGTCCGTGTCGGGGGTGATGACGACGAACTCCACTGCGCCGGTCAGTTCTTCGAGGATCGGTTCCGTCAGGTCGCCGTAGCCCAGGACCAGTACGTGGTCCTGGAACAGTTCCAGTTGTGCGTCAGTCATGTTTCCGAGTGCCTCCGAGAGGCGTTTCTCGATGGCGGGGCCGAGCAGGGTCCCCAGCGCGATCGCGAAACTGGCGGTCCCCAGAACGACCACCGACATCGCGAACAGCGTCGCCTGCTCGGTGTTCGGTGTCACGTCGCCGTAGCCGACGGTGCTGGCGGTCACGAGCGTGTAGTAGAACGCGTCGGTCAGCGTCGAGACGTTGTTGAACTCCTCGCGCAGCGCGAAGGTCCCGGCGGTGCCGTACACCTGTGCGCCGATCAGCGCCGCGCCGGCAGCCAGTTGCGCCGTCGAGAGATCGATCGCCCGGTCGAACCGCTGCCGGTTGAACAGCATCGTCGGGATCGAGACCAGCGAGAGCACCACGAGCGGAACCGACACCGCCGACGATTGGACGAGGCCCTGTGCGGCCGAGACCGGCAGGAGGATGGCGGTCACGTACCAGCCCAGCCGGAGTCGACGTCGCAGGCCGAAGACGCCGACCAGCAGCGTGAAGCCGGTCAGCGCACCCGTAAACCCCGCGGCCCGCTGGGCGCTCCGTGGGACGTACGCGGCCAGTGGACCGAAGACGGGGGCCTCGCTGATGTTGACCACACCGGTTGCAAACGAGAGGATCGCGACTACCGTCGGGAGGAGGATTGCGGCACGTGCACCGACCCAGTCCCGTCGCCGATCCATATCTCTCTGTCACCGTGCCGTGTCCTAAATGTACTGCCTCGGAAGGGTGGCCGACGCCGGAAGCGATTTACTGCCGGACATACACGGTGGGCACATGGCTTCGCTCCCGGTCGAGATCCTCCTGGGCGTCTATCTGGGACTGCTCGTGGGGGTCATCCCCGCGCTCGTCTCCGGTGCGCTGGGGTTTACGTTCAAATATTTCACCGGGGTGACACTGCCCGGGTTCGGTGTCGCCGTGTTAGCGATCGCGCTGGCCGGCGTCAGCGGCGGACTGCTGGCGCTTGCCGACCAGTCGATCACCTCGTTACCCAACGCCGAGCGCGTCATCACCGCGATCCTCGTCGTCGCGATGGTGTCGCTGTACGCACACGCCAAGGGCGACCAGATGGGCGCGAACTTCCCGAAACGGCTCTCCTTACAGTCGCTACGGGAGAAGAAACTCTCGACGGACCTGGCCGATCTCGTCGGCGGGCGTGACGAGGTCCGTATCCACGTCGTCGGGGAGATCGCCGACATGGAAGGATATCCTCCCCTCTCGGAACCGCTCCGGGCGGAGATCCGGGGCAGCGAGTGGACGTTTCCGGTCGATCTCCGGATCGGCGAACTCGAATCCCGCCTGGAGGACCGCCTGAAGACAGAACACGATCTCGGCGACGTCGCGGTGAACATCGACGAGCGGGGGCAGGCGACCGTCGTCGCCGCGCCGCCGTTCTCGGGACTCTCGAAACGCGTCGGCGACGGCCGTCACGCGGTCTCGATCGACGCGAAACTCCCGACGGGACTCGCTCGTGGCGACGAAGTGACCGTCTTGACGACGGACGCGCAGGTTCGGGGGACCGTCGTCAGTGCCCGCTGTGAGGGGTCGAAACCGGTCGAGACGCCCGAAGAACCCGAGGTCGACGCCACCGAGAAACCGCCGACGCCGGCGCAGGCGCCGACGACCGACGGCGGCGAGGGACGGTTGACTGTCGGGGTCCGGCGGACCGACGCCCAACCGTTGCTCAGGGCCTCGACAGCGAAAGTGGTCGTCGAGCCCCGCGGGACCCGCCGGGAGTTCGAACTCGTCTCCTTGCTTCGCCGGGCCGGCAGCCGGTTCCAGCGGGTGACGATCGGGGCCGACAGCGCACTCGACGGACAGACGATCGGTGCCGCGGCCGTCAGAGAGACCTACGGCGTCGCGATCGTGGCCGTGCGTACGCAGGGGGGATGGCGACTCGCCCCGCGTGGCGACAGCGATCTGACCGCCGGCGACGAACTGTACGCGGTCGGCCCCCGCGAGGCTCTGACGGCGTTCACGGAGGCGGTCGCGTGAGTCCCGCTGTCGCCGGCCTGGCGCTCCAGGGCGTCGTCCCGCAGAACGGGACACTCACCGACCAACTCGTCGGCGTCATCGCGGGAATGCTCGGGCTGGCGACGGTAGCCGGCACCCTTTCGGGGACCGTCGCACTGGCGTACCGCTGGTACGTCCGCGAGCGGGTCCCTGCCGGACTGGCGGTCCTGGTCGGACTGAGCGCCGTCGCGCTCTACATGGGGACGACGACTGCGCTGGGACAGGTCATCGGCGGCAGCGACGACGTACTCGCCGCTGAAGCGATCCTGGCGAACATCGGCGCGTTCGTCGTCGGCGGCTTCGGGGCGTACACTGGGACCCGGATCGGCGAGCGGTTGGGGACCGACCTGTTCGGCGTGACCGGCGGTCGTGAGATCGACGCCGACGTCAGCGAGATCGTCCGGACGGTCGGCCGCGTCACATCGGTCACGCTGCCCGAGGAGATCGACGATATCGTCGGCTACGACCCGATGCCCGAGAAGACGAAGGAGAAACTGGCCGGCCGACGGTTCCTCTTCCCGCGGCGGCTGACGAAGACGGAACTCCGCGAGCGGCTGGTCTCCCGGCTCAAAGTCGACTACGGCGTCGGCCATGTCGACCTGGAACTGACCGGCGACGGCACCGTCGAATACCTCGCGATCGGTTCCCGGGCCGCGGGGATCGGACCGACGCTCCCGCCGGCGACCAACGCCGTCGCCATCCAGGCGGACCCGGCCCACGCCGCCAGCGCCGGCGACCTGGTTCAGGTCTGGGAGACGGACCCGCTCCAGCGGGTCCTGACGGGGGAACTCCGCGGTGTCGCCGGCGAGATCGTCACCGTCGCTATCGACGCGGCGGACACGCAGAAAGTCGACCCCAGCACGCAGTACAAACTCGTCACGCTCCCGGTCCAGGACCGGCCTGACCGGGAGTTCGCGTCCCTGTTACGGGCGGCCGACGAGACGCTCGGGACCGCGACGGTCGAGGCCGGGAGCGATCTCGACGGGGTCACGATCGGCGGGTTGCAGGCCACCGTCGTCGCGATCACCCGCGAGGGCGCGAAACCGGAACCGATCCCCGACAGGAGCCGGGTCCTGTCCGCGGGTGACATCCTCTACGCGATCGCGACGCCCGACGCGCTCCGCCGGCTCGAAGCCGCGGCCGTGGGTGCCGAACCCAGCGATGTCGACGCCAGCGAGGAACTGCCGACGGCGGCTGTCCCCACGACCGAAGGCGGTGACGACACCGACGACATCTCCGGGCCACCGGCGGCCGCACAGTCCGAGCCCGCCGTCGAGCAGCCGACGGTGTCCGAAGCGGAGACAACGTCTCGTCCCGACGCAGACTCCGAGCAGGCAGCGACGACAGACACCGGGTCCAACGAGCAGTCCGACGGTGACGGGAGTGCCGAGACCGACGGGCCTGACTCGGACACGATGGCGGACGCGCCGGCTTCGAACGCTGCGGACGCGGTCGAATCGGACGGTCCCGACGAACCGACAGGGGACGAGGCCGACCAGAAAGAGCCTGCTGACGACCAGTCACTCGTCGACGTACTGGGTGGCACGCCCGATAGGGCAGGTCCTGACGACACCGCCGAACCCGAGCCGCCGGTCGACGGTTCCGACGGAGACGAGACGGACACCGAAGACGACGGAGGTGACGAGACCGACGTCGCACTGTCGGACACCGACGAACCACCGACAGATACCGACGACGGTTCCGATCGGCCGACCGAAACCGACGGACAAGCGGCCGACCGGTCCCCCGACGAGACAGAGTCCGACCAGTCCGACGACGACACAGAGCCCGACCTGTCTCCCGACGACGAGACGGTCCCGGACACCGATCTGTTGGACTCGTTCGCCGACGAGACGGGCGAGGACGTCTCAGCACACGATCCCGAGCAGGCAGCGACTGATCCCGACGAACTGACTGGGCCGGACGAACCGACCGACCAGGCCGTCCACACTGCCGACAACATCTTTGAGTCGCTCAACGAGGGCGACGGGGACGACATCGACCTGGACGCGCTCCTCCAGGGCGAGGGCGAGGACGAGGACGTGGCGGTGTGGGACCCCGACGCCACCGAAAGCGACGACGAGACGGGGGACGATCCAGCCGCCGACCCGGACGACCGTGACCGCGAGTGACCTTCGGAACCCTCTTTGTCTCCCGGCTATCTCCTCCAGATATGGAGTGGAAACTGTTCGCACACCTCCGAGAAGTCGCCGGCGGTGACACCGTTACCGTCGACGTCGACGGCGAACCGACAGTCGGTGCCGCGTTGGACGCACTCCGCGAGGAGTACCCTTCCCTGGCCGCCGAGGTATCGGAGGACGGCGAGCTGGTCGACCACGTCAGACTACTGGTCGACGGCGAGGACCCCTTCACTGCGGGTGAGGGCCTGGCGACGACCGTCGACGAGGGCACCGAACTGGCCCTGTTCCCGCCGGTCAGCGGCGGCTAAGCCCCGGTGAGGTCGGCCGAGAGGGCGAACGTCGGCCAGTCGCTCGTGTTCGCCCGGACGTAGGCCGCCTCGGCGACGTGGCGCGGCGTCTCCGGGATGAAGACCCGTGTCCCGTCGACGCCCAACGTGGCCGCGTCGGCCCGAACGGCGTCGAACAGCGCGTCCGCCGCGTCGGTGTCCTCCCACGTCCCGACGGCGTATTCGGCGAGCGTCCGGTCGGTTCCCGCGTCCTCGGTCGTCCGGACGCGGCAGGCCATCCCCCGGGTTCCGCTCCCGGCGACCGCGAAGACGGCCTGTTCGTCCGCCAACCGCTGGAGGCGCTCCCGTGTCAACTCGGCGACCGCCCACGTCTGCTCTGTGTCCAGTGTGACCCCGGAGAGGGCGGTCCGGCCGTCGCTTCGGGTCCAGTAACTCCAGGCCGCCGTCGGGTCGCGCTCGACGGGCATCGACGGCTCCGCCTCGCCCGGTTCCGGGCGCGCCCAGCGGAAGGCGCTCTCGGGTCGGAAGCCGGCGGCGACGGCCTGTCCGAGGCCGGCGTCGTTCCAGGAGAACACCATCCCGCGGGCGACGGTCGCACCGCGGTCGCTGGCCCACTCGAAGAGGTCCCCGAGCATCGCAAGCCCGTAGCCTGCGCCGCGGTGAGCCGGATCGACCCGGATTCCCTGGACGTAGGCCTCGTGGTCGGAGACCAGCGCTGCCTGACAGAGGCCGACGACGGTCCCGTCGACCTCGACGACGACGGTCCGCTGACTCGGGCCGTCGCTGCGGACCCAGTCGTCGAAGACGTCCGGAACGTAATCGTCAGTCTCACGGTCGTCCCAGACGCCCTCGACGACGGATACCACGTCCTCGTAGTCGGCTTCGCGTGCCTGCCGGACGGTCGATGACATACGACGACTGGTGGCGGCCTCCGTCTTGAAACTGTGGCGGAAAACCGACGATCGCAGGCTACAGCCAGGGGGTCGACCGCTGCTGGATCTCGCCGGCCAGGGGGTCCCGGATGGCGTCCTCGACGTCCCCGGCGTTTGCCAACGCCCACATCAGTTTCACCTTCGCCGTCCCGGGCAGCATGTCTTCGCCCTCGATGACGCCGGCCTCCAACAGGTCCCGGCCGGTGTCGTACACCCGGTCACAGACCCGGCCTTCGAGACACTGGCTGGTCATCACGACCGGCACGTCCAGCGCATCGATCGCGTCGATCCAGTCGGTGTTGACGTGGCCCAGGCCGGTCCCCTCGATGACGATACCGGCGCTGTCCTCGGCAGCCGTTTCGAGCAGCGTGGGGTCCATCCCTGGTGTGAACTTCACGAGTTCCACGTCGGTCGCCAGGTCGTCGGCCAGCGCCAGGTCGGTGTCGCCGCGCTCGGCGTACTCCCGGCGGAAGGTAACTTCGTTGTCGCCGTCGGTGTCGTAGTCGACTTCCCCCAGCGGGTTCGCGCCGACCGTCTCGAAGGCGTCCCGGCGGGAGGTGTGGTTCTTCCGGACGCGGGTCCCGCGGTGGAGCGCACACCGGTCGTCGGACTCGTCGGCGTGCATACAGACCAGCACTTCCGCGCAGTCGCTCGTGGCCGCCTCGACCGAGCAGACGGCGTTCATCACGTTGTCCGAGGATGGACGGTCGGCCGACCGCTGACTCCCGGTGAAGATGACGGGGACCGGCGTGTCCAACATGAACGCCATCGCGGCGGCGGTAAACTGCATCGTGTCGGTGCCGTGCATGACGACGACGCCGTCGGCGCCCGCTTCGATCTCCTCGTAGATGGCCGCCGCGAGGTCCTGCCAGACGGCGGGAGTCATGTTCTCCGAGAGGATGTTGGCGACGACGCGACCACGGTAGTTTGCCATCCCCGCCAGGTCCGGCACCGCCCGGAGGACGTCCTCGGCGTCGAACTGTGCGGTGACCGCGCCGGTGCGGTAGTCGACGGTCGAGGCGATGGTGCCCCCCGTCGAGATCAGCGACACCGTCGGCAGGTCGTCGTCGAACTCGATCTCGGACTGTCCCTGTTCGTCCTGGGCGCTCTCGACGTCGTACACGTCGGATTCGAGTACTTCGACCTCGGCCTCGGCCCGGTCGACGCCGACGTTGTAGCCACCGTCGAGCTTGATCGCGAGGTGGTCAGGGGTGCTCGACGGGAGCAAGACCCCCTCGTAGGTCTGGTCCGCGCGGTCGACGCGGACGCGGTCGCCTGCGTTCATGCGCGCCAGTTCCGCCCGGCGGGACTTGAACCCATCCGTTCGCGGCCCGGAAGGTGACACGCTCCCGAAAGGTCCATGCCCCTCGGCGTGCCATCGGTAGGTATGTCCGAGCGAACCGAGGAGCGGACCCGCGAGGCAGACACCACGACGGATGCCGACACGGGCGTCGACATCGGTGGGATCGGCGGGACCACGACCGAACGCCAGTCCACCGACGAGACGGCGGAGTCCGGTGGGAGCTACTTCTCCGCCCGGGCGCTCCTGTTCGCGTTCGCCGCGACCGGCGGCGGGATGGTCGCGGGCAGTTTCGTCCCGCTACTCCCGTTTACCGCGATCCTGGGGATTCCCGTCGGTGCCTTCCTCTACGGCCTCGCGGCGAGCGAACGGCGCTACATCGAGACGGGACTGGCCGGCGGGCTCGTCGCCGGCGTCGGGACCGTCCTCTCGGTGTTCTCACAGCTCGCGCTCCGGGGCGTCGCCGGCGGGAACGTCGGTGCCGGCCGTCTGTTCCTCGTCGCGGCGGTACTGGGGCTGGTCGCCTCGCTGGTCGCTCACTACCTCGGCCGGGACCTACGCGCCGGCCTCACCGCCGACCTATCGTAACTGCCAGCCGTCCTCGGTCTCCTCGACCACGTCCTGTGCCGCCAGCCGGTCGAGTACCTCCTCGATCAGTTCCGGTGGCGCTTCGACTTCGCGGGACAGCGCCGGGACGGTGGAGACGCCGGCTGCCAGCGCGCTCACGAGTTCGGCGTAGAGCCGGCCGTCACCGTCGTCGACGGCCTCGTCGATCCGGTCACGGACGTCTGTCGCGCGGCCCTGGACCCACCGCTGGGCCAGTGAGAGCTCGTTCTCCAACTGTTCGAGCCGTTCGAGTTCGCTGGCGAGGTCGCCAAGCGTCTCCTCTCCGCCGTCGCCGACGTCGATGCTGATATGGCGACATCTGGACATGTCGAAGCCGGGATTGGTCGGGTAGGCGCTCTTGGTCCCGAACTCGTAGGGCGAGACACGGACCTCCAGTCGGAGGTTCCGCGAGATCGAGAAGTACTTTCGGCGCTTGTCGTCGGTCCGGGAGGTGACGAGTCCGGCGTCTTCCAGTTTCTGGAGGTGGTCGATGACCGCCTTGGGACTGACGCCAAGGTACTCACTGATCTCCGTGATGTAACAGGGCTTGTGGGCGAGCAGTCGGAGGATACGCCGACGGTTGGCGTTCCCGAGGAGATCGAGCAACTCGGCGGAGTCCATTCACCCGAGGGTAGCGGGTCTGCGTAGAAAAGGGTGACCCCTTCGAGCGGGATCAGGGTGGGCCACCGCTGCCGCCGTTACCGGACTGATCGTCACTCGGTGGGCCGCCGTTCCCTCTGTCGCCGCTATCCGGCGGTCCACCGTCGTCCTGGTCGTCGCTGTCGTCGGACTCGGTGTCGTCCTGGTCATCACTGTCGTCGGATTCCGTGTCGTCCTGGTCGTCAGTGTCGTCGGGCGATTCCGCGCCGTCGTCCGGGGGTCCGTCGTCGGATGGTGCGTCTCCGCTCTCGGACGGATCGTCGTCCTCGTCGTCGGGCGAGGTATCCTCATCGGACGGTGTCGTATCCCCGGATGGGTTGCTCTCACTGTCGCTGTCGTCCGGTGGCCCGTTGTCCGCTGGCGGACCTGTGTCCTCCGGCGGTCCCCCGTCGCTCTCGGTATCATCGGGAGGTCCGGCGTCTTCCGGTGGTCCTTGATCGGAATCGCTATCGTCGGAGGGTCCAGTGTCGTCCGGTGGTCCTTGCTCCGAGTCACTGTCTTCCGGAGAGCCGGCGTCTTCCGGCGGTCCCTGATCGGAGTCGTCATTGTCAGGAGGCCCGGCGTCTTCCGGTGGTCCCTGGTCGGAGTCGTCGTCGTCAGGAGGTCCGGCGTCGTCCGGCGGTCCCCGCTCACTCTCAGCCTCGTCAGACGGGCTGGAATCGTCCGACGATCCTCGATCGGACCGGTCGTCAGATGGGCCGGTGTCATCCGGCGGGCCACGTTCGCTGTCGTTGTCATCCGGTGGGCCACGTTCACTCGCGTTCGGCGGGCCACGTTCGCTGGCGTTGTCACCCGGTGGTCCCCGCTCGCTCGCGTTCGGCGGACCTGCCCTGTCCGGCGGTCCGGCGATCCCGCGGGCGATCTGTGACACCTCCGGTCCGGTGAGGTTGCTGGCGTTCCGCTTGAGCCGTTCGAGTTGCGTATCGTTGACGCCCGTCTCCCGGGCAGCCGTGTCGGTCTCGTTGACCGCCGTCTTCAGCCCCGTGATCCGGGCCGCGAGCCGGCTCTGCTGTGCGACGTAGGCCTGTTCCGAAAGCGACCCGTTCTCGAACCGTTCCTCCAGCGACTCGTTTCGCTCCTGGAGCCGTTCGAGTCGGCGTTCGAGCGTCCCTGTTCGGTTTCTAACGAGCTCCGGCTGCTCCTCGTCGCTGGCTTGCTCGTAGCCGGCACGCCACATCCCCGACTCGACCGTGTCGTCAGCTGCCGCCGAACTGGCTTGGAGGAAGGCGCTCAGCTGCGTCCCTAGCGTAGTGTTACCGGTCGTGTTCGCCTGGCTGATGACGCCGCTTCCGGAGTCGTTGTCCGCCACAGTTCCCTGCGCAGCGACACCCGGAACACCGAACGCGAGAGCGGCGACAGCGACTAACACGAGGTAACGGTGGCGCATCTATCGATAGCTATGGCCATCCAGTCGTAAAAATAGGGGTCTTCGTTCGAAGCGTTTACCCTCCACCGAGGGCCTCATAAACAGTCCAATAGCGTTTATACTTCGTTTTCAGCGTGTCTTGGAAGCAGCCAGGACGCGGCGACGACCGCGCCGACCGAGAGTGCGACTGTCGCTGCTGTGAGCGTGATCCCCGGATCGTAGCGAAGCGGTGGGTAGTAGCCGAACCCGTAGTCGAGAAGGTCGTTGCCGAGCGCGAGCGCAAGCGCCGTCAGGAGCGCACCGCGGGTCGTCCGCGCGTAGTGTGGGACCAGCAACCCCTCGGCGACGAACCCGACGTGGGTGACGATGATCCCGAAGTACGCCCACGGCGCGGGGAAGTAGGCGTCGAACCCCAGGTTCAGCGCAACGACGGTCCAGAGCCCCATCTTGAGCAGCCAGACCAGCGCGATGGTGTGGAGATACGCGAGCGGTCGACTCAGCGGAACCTCGTCCAGCGACCGACCGAGAAACGGCAGCAGCGTCGCCAGCGAGAGCGTCATGAGAAACAGGGCTGCCGGCGAGTCGGCGTACAGCGGCCAGAGGAACGTCGACACGTCAGGCATCGTCTCGACGTAGTACCGGACGCCGACCAGCATCGCGACGACGTTGACGAGCAGCAACCAGACCAGACTCGGCGTGTTCTCCAGGTAGTAGCGTGCGTACCGGCGGGGGAGCAGGTAGTCACCGGTACCGGTCGCTCGCTCGCTGTCCATACCGTGTCCGGGACCCCACAGAAAAAAGCACTGTCGGAGTCGCCCTGCTGGCGGTCGGATTGCGCGACGACAAAAACTTATGGGCCAGCGTTTATGCGTGTCGATGACACACACTCGACTGCACCGATGTTCGAACAGTTTTCACGCGGATACTATCTCGGGCGGCTGTACGTCGAGCCACACGACGACGCAGCCGCAACGATGTGTCGCGAACAACACGAGCGCGTCAACCGACAGTTGTACACGACCGGTGACGGGGTCGAACGCACAGACCTCCCGCTCGTGATGAAACTCGGTTCACAGCATTTCACCGTCCACGGCGACGACGGCGTCCCGGCCGATACACTCGCGGTCCCTCGTGACCTCCTCGAAGACCACCGGTTCGAGAACCCGCCGGATCTCCGCGAGGTGTTCCTGGCGAAGGCCGACCACGCTCAGCAACTGCTCTCTGTGAGTACCGATACCTCCGAGAACGGGCCGTTCTGGAACCGAACACATTAACGCCTCGAAGCTCCCCGTCAAGGTATGCATATCATCATCGCCGGCGCCGACGAGGACGGACTGGGCGCAGCGCTTTCCGACATCGAAGCCGATGTCCATGCGGTCGATGTCGCGAACCGGCCGGGTCTGGAGGAGGCCGGCATCCACGAGGCCGACGTCTATCTGCTGACCGAGATGCGCCAAGCGACCTCGATCGCGGTCGCGAAAGACCTCAACCCGGACGTCCGGGTCGTCATCTACGCCGACGGCTCGCTCCCGGATTTCGCCAGCCGACAGGCGGACCTCGTCGTCGACCCCGACCTGCTGAGCCCGGAAGCAGTCGCAGAGGAGCTATAACCGGGCAGCCAGATCGGCGAGCCGGTCCGAGCCGCCGCGTTCGAAGGGCGTTCCGTGGCCGGGCACCGCGATCTCGAACGATGGAGCGTCCTCGACGAGCGACTGGATCGACCGACGGACATCCCGGATGTCGTAGCTCAGGTGCCACGGCGAGGGGTGAAACCGTCCCCGCTTCTCCCGGACCAGATCGCCGAGCAGCGCCGTCGACAGCGACTCGCTGACGTAACTGACGTGGCCGGGCGTGTGGCCCGATGTGTGATAGGCGGTGAAGCTCCCGACGGTCTCGCCGTCGGACAGTGGTTCGATCGGGAGGTCGGGTGCGTCGACCAGTGGCGACGTGAGTCGCTGGAGTGCGCCCTTGTGGTTTCGCAGGGGCGGCGAACGGTCGCCGGCGACGAAGTTCGCGTCGGCGGTCCCCACGTAGACCGTGGCGCCGGCCTGTTCGAAGGCGGATAGACCGCCCACGTGGTCCATGTCGTAGTGGGTAAGGAGAATCCGTTCGACATCGCGGGGCTCGAACCCGGTGTCGATCAGTCCTGCGACCAGCCGGTTGCCGTCCCAGGGCATCCCGGTATCGACGAGCGTCACCGTCCCGCCGTCGTCGACGAGCGCGGCGTTGACGCCCGTGAGGTCGTACCACCACACGCCGTCGCCGAGAGACTGTACCATAGCTGTCGGTACGAACGCCGACGCCAAAACCCTTCACGGCTCTGTCGGCGGAATCCCCGATCGAGCAGCCAGTCAGCGGGCGGTGTCGTCCATCACGACGGGACGACGTGTGTCGCTGGAGGGCCGAACGGAGTCGTCACGCACTCGTTACCGCTCGACGATGGTCCCGCCGGAGCCGACGGCGATGTCGGTGCTGCCCCGGACGACCGCTTTCAGGTTCTGGCCGCTGGGGGTCGCCTGTTGGTTCCACTTCTCGTCGAGGTCGTACACCTTCCCGCCGCCACCGACCGTGAGGCCGTCACTGTCGTCGTCGGTGACCTCGATGTCCCGCAGCCCCGCGTCGCCGGTGTCGGCGGGCGTCCACTCGACGCCGTCCCAGTGGAAGATCATCCCGCCACCGCCGGAGATCCACACGTCGTCGAAGCCGTCCGAATCGACACCGTAGAAGTTGACGTTGGCGTCGGCCAGCCCGATCTTGTCCCAGGTCGCGCCATCGCTGGTCCGGAACACGGACTTGTTGCCGTCGACGATGTGGCCCTTCCGGTCGTCGAAGAAGTCGACGGCGTTGATCGCCGAGCCCGAACCGGGCGTGACGTACTCCCAGGTCTGGCTGGCGCCGTTCTCGAAGGAGTAGTACATCTTCCCGGAGTCGCCGGCGACGTAGACGTTCGCCTCGTCGGCCCGGCCCGTGACCGAGACGTCGTTGAAGTTGTTGGTCACGTCCATGGGGGCGCTGTGGTCGGTCAGGACACCGGACTCGACGTCGTACTCGCCGATCGCACCCGACGACCCGACGAACCACAGGCGCTTGCCGTCGTCGGTCACGTCCGCGCCGTAGAGGCTGTTTCCGTTCCCCGTCGGCCCGCCGTCGACGATCTTCTGCCAGCCCAGGGGCGTCCGTTCGAGGACGACGCCACCACCACCGACCGCGTACGCGCCCTCGTCCGTGTACTCGACGTCGTGGAGCGTGTTCCCCGTCGGCGACTCCACGGCGGTCCAGGGCGACTGGGCCGCCCCCGAGACGGAGAACGCCGTGATCCCCGTGGCTGCGGCAACTGTCGCACCGATACCCTTGAGTGCACCGCGTCGCGTCGCAGTTCGATCGGACATTGCACTCTCGCCTGGGGATGGAACCCACTTGAAGGGTTGACGCAGTTAAGACGATTTAGACGCTTTAGAGGGTTTGTACGGGAAGTTTTCGGGATGCTGAGGGGGGGGGGGGGAATTACCGGAACCGAGGGGTGTCGCGATTCAGCGGTCGGTCAAGCAGTTCATAGCGTCTCGGTTCATTCGTTTTGTGAACTGCCGGCTCGATTAAGACGTTTTATTCGTTTTACGCCCTCGATTTCGCGAGGGAAAACCGGTCGAACGGGGTCATTCGAGTTCGGCGACGAGCGCCGGTGCTTCGGTCGTGACGACTTCCTCGACTGCGCGGACCGCCAGTTCTCGCTCGCCGGGAAGACAGAACACCGGGCTCTCGCCGGCGATCCCCGCCGTCGTTCGGACGCCGACGACGCTGGTCCCGGCCCGGTAAAACAGGAGGTTCCTGACGACTTCACCGAACCCGGGCAAGACCTTCTCGAACAGCGGGTGGACCGCCTCGATGACGACCTCCGACTGCGCGATACCGGTCCCGCCGACGGTGACGACCGCCTCCACGTCCGGTCGCGAAACCAGTCCGTCGACGGCCCCCTGGACCTCGTCGTATCCGCCCGACAGCTCTCGGGTCACAGTCACCGAGTGACCGGCGTCGGTCAGACTCTCCGTCAGTCGATCCGTCGTCAGGTTCGGATCGCCCTCCGAAGTCGCTGCCTCGCCGACGGCGACCAGCGCCACGTCGATCGATCGTGCAGGTGTCGTCGACACCGACCGTGCCGTTTGCGTTGTCGTTACCGGCCCCGAGCCGGTTGGTTTCGATCGCCCTGGCGTTGTTTCGGCTGGCCCCTGGGCGTCGGTCGAGGTTGATTCAGGCGGCGAGCCGGGTGGTTCGGCCGGCTCCGTGTCGCTGGTCGGGGCTGTCCCCTCGGCTTCGTCCGCTGTGTCGGTCCGTGAGGCCGCGTCTGTCTCCGCCGTCTGCGTGTCCGTCTCTTCCACTGTGTCTGTCTCGTTTGCGGTCTCTGTTCCGTCCGTCGTCGCTGCCTCGCTCGCTGTCCCCGACTCGCTCGTTCCGCCGTCACCGGACTGCTCTGTCTCCTGATCGGGCTCCGTTTCCGGCTCGTCGTCGGACTCCTCGCTCGCCCCCCGCCGCGTGTCCCTGGACTGGAAATCGACCATGTCAGTACGTGGACGGTCCCCGGGTAAATACTCGGGGGCGGCCGCTGGCCGGACCGCCAGCGTTTTGCGGCCGCTGGCCCGACTGTGAGGTATGCTCCGTCCTGACTACGGCCGAAGGGTCGTCACCCGGTTCGCCAGCGATGAGTGACGACGCCGCGAGCGACCGGGTCTCCATCGACAGCGACGGCTCGGTGACGGTCACTGACGACGACTCCGGCTACGAGCGACCCAGCGGCGAGCCGCCCCGCCAGGCCGAACCGACCGAGGGGTTTGGCTGGCACGGCTGGGTACTCGTCGGTGTGGTGTTCGTCGCCTTCCTCGTCGTTCCCGCGGCGATCCTCTATCTCCCAGCGGCGCGGGGGATCGTCGCCGCTCTGGGACTGACGCTCCGGGACGCCTACCTGGTGTTACCGCTGGTTCCGGCGTTCGTTCTGGGTACGGTCGCCGTCTGGTCCGCGCTACGGTCCCGTCGGTCGTAACCCAGTATCAGTGCTTGTAACGTCGGGGAACGATTTATACTCGGGTTTCCTGTACTCCCCGACAAATGCTCCTCTCGGTCGTCCTCCTGGCGGCCGTTCTCGGGATGTGTGTTGCCTTCCTGGTCTGGCTCCACCGTGACCGCCCGGGTGCGGGCCCCCTCGCAGCGTTCGTCGTGGCCGCGAGTCTGTGGGCCGTCGCTCACGGCCTGGAGCTTGCGGTCCCCGACATCGAGACGATGCGCTGGCTCCTCAAGGTGCAGTTGACCCTCTCCGTGGTCGTCCCGGTCGCCTGGCTGGCCACCGTCTTGGAGTACAGCGGGCGTCCGGAGTGGCTCACCCGCCGGCGACTCGCGCTCCTGCTGGTCGAACCGGGGGCGTTCGTCACGCTCGTCTGGTCGAACGCCGCTCATCAACTGGTCTGGGAGGGGAGCACGACGACGCTTCTCGGCGGGACGAGCGCGCTCGCACCCGAGTGGACGCTGTTGTACTTGGCGCATCTCGCGTACATCCTGGCGCTGATTCTCGGCGGTGGCGGGTTGTTGCTCCGGACGACGTTTCGAGCCAACGAGTCGTTCCGCGGGCAGGCCATCGTCCTGTTGCTCGCGATCACCGCGCCGACCGTCGCCCAGGCCCTGCACGTTCTCGACGCGATCCCGACTCAGTTCGATCCGACGAGTCTGGGCTACGTCGTCTCGGGCGTCGTCCTTTCGGCGGCACTCCTGCGCGGGCATCTGCTCGATGTCGCCCCAGTGACCCGTGACCTCGGGCGGGAGGCGATCTTCGCCGAGATGGACGATCAGGTCGTCATCGTCGACGACGACGGCCGTATCGTCGACGTCAACGACGCGGCCGTCGCGCTGTTCGACTGCGAGCGGAACGAACTCCAGGGTCGGCGGTTGGCGGAGCTGTTGCCGGCGCTGGCGGCGACTGTTCCCGATCCGGGCGAATCTACCCAGACGGAGACGGAACTCCAACGGGACGGTGCGGTGAACTACTACGACGTGCGGGTGACGCCGCTGTACCGGGCCTACGGTGTCGTCTCCGGCCACCTCATCAGCCTCCGGGACATCACCGGTCGGCGCCAGCGCGAGCAGCGACTCGACGTTCTCAACCGCCTCCTGCGGCACAACATTCGCAACGAGATGAACGTCGTCCGGGGCAACGCCGACCTCCTCGCCGATCGGGTCACCGACGACGAACAGGACCGGATCGAGCGCATCCGGGACACGGTCGACACTGTCGTCGACCGGAGCAACAAGATCGGCCGGGTATCGGAGGCGCTGGAAGACGAGTCGGTTCGACCGGTCCGACTCGCGAGCGTGCTCGCCCCGTTGATCGAGGACGCTCGGGAGACCTATCCTGCGGCCGACATTTCCCTCTCCTGTGACGAGGACATCTGGGTGTCCGCTGGGCCGTCGCTCTCGCTTGCCTTCGAGGAACTGGTCGACAACGCCGTCGAACACGGCCGCTCGCCCGAACGGGACGCCACCGACGGCCCGACAGCAGCCGGCCGAGCGGACGGCGGCGCCAGCGTGAACGTCGACGTCGACGTCACCTACCGTGCGGAACCGCCGAGGGTCCTCGTCACCGTCGCCGACGACGGACCCGGTATCGCCGCCCACGAACGGGAGGTCATCCAGGCGGGCGAGGAGACGCCGCTCCAGCACGGCTCCGGTGTCGGCCTGTGGCTCGTCGCCTGGGTCGTCCGCAACGTCGGTGGGACACTCTCGTTCGAGGGCGGGCCGGGGACGACCGTCGCGGTCGGCCTCCCCGCCGCGAAACCCCCGGAGTACGACGAGGCGTGACTCACCAGGACTTCCGCTCCCGGTCGCGCCAGAACTCCCCGCTCGGTGCCTCCGGGCGGAACCGTGCGAGCCAGACCGGCGTCTCGGCGCCTTTCTCGGGCGTCCGTGGGGCGCTGTCCTCGGTCATGTCCGTCTGGACGTAACCCGGACACACCGAGTTCGCGAGCAGCCCCTCGGCGGCGTACTCGCCGTTCAGATACCGTGTCAACCCGTTCAGTCCGGTCTTCGACACGCGATAGGCCGGCATTCCGCCGGACTGACGCTCGGTGATCGCGCCCAGCCCCGAGGAGACGTTGACGACGCGGCCGCCGGGCCGGTCGAGCAACAGTGGGAGGGCGTGTTTGGTCAGTACCGTCGGTCCCCGGAGGTTCGTCTCGAACGTCCGGTCGATGGCGTCGGTGGGCATCTCGGCCAGAGGCTCCCGTGTGTCCATCACGCCGGCGTTGTTGACGAGAACGTCGAGCCGTCCCGACTCCGCCTCGATCCGGTCGACCGCGGCAGCCATCTCGGCGTCGTCGGTCACGTCGAGTTCGACCGCGCGACGGTCGGCCGCCGTCACGTCCGCCGGGTCCCGCGCCCCGGCGTACACCGTCGCTCCGTGACTGACGAGGCCGTCGGCGATCGCCTTCCCGATCCCCCGTGTCGCGCCGGTCACCAGCGCGACCTGTCCGTCGAGGTCGTCGTACAGCGGAACGTCCATGTCGCCCCTACGGCGTCCGTGCCGAAAAACCGGACGACGGGTCTTGGTCGTTACTGCTCCTCGTCCCGGCGCATGGCGATCTCGAACCACGGACAGAGCCGCAGCTGCCGGTAGTACTCGGGATGTTCGCGCAGGCGCTCGTAGGGGACCCACAGCAGCCCGTCGACCTCCTCGGGGTTGGGGTCCAGCGAAGTGTCCTGCAGCGTCGCCTGCAGCACCGCACAGACCTCCCACTCCAGGCCGGCGTTCTCGTAGTAGCGTTTGTACTCGAAGCGGTCGGTGACCCGCAGGTTCTCGTACTGATCGGGCGAGACCCCCAGTTCCTCCTCCAACCGCTCGCGGGTCGCCTCGACCTGTGTCTGGCCCTCGACGGGGTGAGAGGCGACGGTGCCGTCCCAGTGGGTGTCCCACAGCCGTTTGCCGGCGGCACGCTGGGCCAGCAACACCCGACCGTCCTCGTCGAACAGCAGTGCGGTGAACGCCCGGTGCCGGACGCCGTCGCCGGTGTGGGCTTCGAGACGGTTGACCAGCCCCTCCTCGTTGTCGTCGGCGTCGACTGCGATGACGTCCTGCTCGGCGTTCTGATGAACCTCGTCGGCGTCGTTGCTCATTGTCAGTTCACTCACAGCGGGGATTCTTACGCGCTTCGACTCGGCGTGGCCTCCAGTTCCGAGACGAACCGCTTGAGCACCTGCTCTTCGGCCCGGTGGAGCGTCTCGCTACAGGTCGATTTCGCGATCCCGACCGTCTCGGCGAGTTCGGTCAGCGAACACCGTCGTGGGGTGTCGTAGTACCCTTCCTCGACGGCCGTCCGGACGAGGTCACGCTGGCTCTCGGTCAGGACCGGCTCCTCGGTGACGTGTTGCTGGACCTTCTCGACGGTGAAGGGGATGCCGAACTCGTCGAGTTGCTCGCCCAACTGGGAGAGCCGTTCCTGCGGTGCCGTGATCTCCCAGATGGCCTCTCCGCCTTCGAGGGTAAACGGCATCTCTAACGGGATCCCCGACCCCTGGATCGGGAACAGCAACAGCGGGGTCGACGTCTCGAACTGTATCAGTGCGGTGTCGTTCGTCGTCGAGAGGATCTCCATCGAGGTCACCGGCTCCCGACTCTCGATGTCACCGAGGACGCCGGGCAGGTCGTCGGTCGTCACCTCCGCGAGCCCGACCCCCGATTCCTCGTCGGGAAGCGCAGCTAAGACCCGAACCGTGACGTCGTGTTGCCTGGAGACGTCACCGATCCAGATGTCGTCCGGTACCGTGAGCGTGAGTTCTGCGCGTGGCATCGTTCTCACCCGAATATATTCGGCGAGGGCGCAGGGCAGTGTTGCCGAACATGTTCGCTTCACGGGCCAGACGGATCAGTGTACTGGCAGGGAACTCAAACGGGGTCCAGCAGCCGGCGGTACTCGTCCAGCGCCTCGCGGGCGCGCCGGAGCCGTCTCGCTCGGCGTTCGTGGGTCCGCTTGGCGAGCTGTCCAAGGGTGTACCGGAGTCGTGTGATCTGCCCGGTGTCGGGGTCGTACGGGTGTTCCTCGGCGAGGTACCACAGCCGGGCGGCTACGTCGTCCAGACGCTCCTCGATTCCGGAGTCCGGCGGTGTCTCGATCGCACACAGGACCTCGCGGTTCGCCCGGAGGAGCGGTGTGCGCTGCATAGGGACGAGTACGCGGCCGGTAACAAAGAACCTCTAGCCGGACATGTTCGGGGGTGGCGAAGGCTTATCCCGTCGGACGGTCGCCATCCGATATGGAACGCGTGTCGGTGAGACGACCCTTCGACGCGACGCCCGAGCGAGTCCGCCAGGAGATGGCCGACCTGGAGCCGTTCATGCTCGGTGCCGGCTTCGACGACGTGACCGTCGACGACGACACCATCGTCATCAACAACCGGGTCGGGCTGTTCGACATCGAACTCGTCCTCGACATCGTCGAGCAGGACGACGCGGCGCTGGTCTACGAGCAACGCGACGGCGTCTTCGAGTCGATGCGAACCGAGTACCACGTCGATGCCGACGGTGAGGGGACGACGGTGACCGCGACGACGGAGTACACCGCGCTGGACCTGGCGGTGGTCGGCCAGTTGCTCGATTCGACGGTCGTCGACCGCCAACGCCGGAAGGAACTCGAAGCCCAGTTCGACTGGCTGGAAGAGCGACTCGGCTGACCGACGACGTTCGCCGAACATGTACGGGACAGGACGGACCCCTACAGCCCGCCAACTACGGGTATGAGCCACGCACACGAAGACATCCCGTCGGTGACCGACGCCGTCCACGACAACTCCTGGTCGGCGAACCTCGAACAGCCCGCCCACGCCGACGATCGGGAGTTGATCGTCGAACAGGCGATGGAGGCGATCGAGCACACGACCGCAGGACACCACGTCAACCTGGTGACCCACGGGGAGCACGGCCACCCCGAGACGTACCTGTTCGCGGAACTGGAGTCGGCCTTCGGCGACGAGATCGATGTTGAGTACGTCGAGCAGTGTGGCTGTGGCGGCCACGTCACCCGGGTGCACGTCTGATGTACGGGGAGATGGACCTGACCGAACGGCCGCTGGTCCTGATCTGGGAGCTGACCCAGGCCTGTGAGCTGGCCTGCAAACACTGCCGGGCCGACGCCCAGCCGCGCCGTCACCCCCAGGAGCTGTCGACCGAGGAGGGGAAGGCGCTGCTGGACGACGCCCGCGAGTTCGGCGAGGGGCAACTGGTCGTCCTCTCGGGGGGCGATCCGCTGGCCCGGGACGACGTGGTCGACCTCGTCGACTACGGCACCGACCGGGGGCTCAGGATGACGCTGACGCCCAGCGGCACCGACTCGATCACCCGCGAGGCGGTTTCGGACCTCTCGGACGCCGGGCTCCGCCGACTGGCCCTCTCGCTGGACGGCGGGGACGCCGTCGCTCACGATAGCTTCCGAGGCGAGGGCGGGAGCTTCGAGGCGACGATGGAAGCGGCTCGTGCGGCCGAGGACCTGGACGTCCCGCTGCAGATCAACACCACAGTCTGTGCGGAGACGGTCGATCAGCTACCGACGATCCGGGAGCGGGTCGCGGAACTTGGTGCGGTCCTGTGGTCGGTGTTCTTCCTCGTCCCGGTCGGTCGCGGTCGGGTGTTGACCCCGATCCCGCCGGCCCGGGCCGAGCGGGTCATGGAGTGGCTCCACGAGGTCAGCGACGAGGCCCCCTTCGGCGTCAAGACGACCGAAGCACCCCACTACCGCCGGGTCGGGATGCAACAGCGCGAAGAGGGCGGCCCGACCAGACGGATGGGCGTTCGGGCCGGTAAGGGGTTCGCGTTCGTCAGCCACACCGGCGAGGTCTACCCCTCCGGGTTCCTCCCGAAGTCGGCCGGTGACGTCCGCGAACGGAGCGTCGTCGACATCTACCGCGATTCGGAGCTGTTCCGGTCGCTGCGGGACGACGACGCGCTGTCGGGCAAGTGTGGTGCCTGCGAGTTCCGTGGTGTCTGTGGCGGGAGCCGTTCGCGAGCCTACGCGACCACCGGCGACCCGCTCGCGGCGGACCCGCTGTGTGAGTACGAACCACCGGGCTACGACGGCCCCGTTCCCGATCAGCACCCGGCCGATTGAGGGGGTTTTTCAGCCACTGGGAACGGGCGACCCCCGTTTTATGCCAGTAGTCCGCACAGTCTGGTATGAGCGACTCGGGTATCAGGGTCGAACTGGCGGTCGACTCCCCCGGTGCCTGTCCGGTGGCGGATGTCACCGAAGAGGTCGGGGCCTCCGTGACCGACGTTTCGCGGTCCAGCCCACAGGAGGGACAGGTCGTCGAGGAGTTCACGACCGACGGCGAGGCCGACGTCGTCGAAGCCTACCCCGGTGCCGAACAGGTCTTCGCCGCGGGCGACGGGGGGCGGTATCGATTCGAGCGCGACCGGACGGACTGTGTCTGTGAAGCCGTCGAGACCTTCTCGTGTCCGGTCGCGGACATCCGTGCGGTCGACGGTCGACTCATGTTGACGTTTCACGCACCGGACGTCGACAGGGTTCGGGCCATCGTCACTCGGCTCAAAGATCTCTACGACGGCGTCTCGCTGCGGTCGCTGCGACGGGACGGCGACGCGACGGTGATGGACACGACCGTCGTCGACCGGAGCAAACTCACCGATCGCCAGCGGGAGGTTCTGGAGACTGCCGTCGAGATGGGCTATTTCGAGTATCCGAAGGGTGCCAACGCCGGCGAAGTCGCCGAGGCGCTCGACATCTCGGTATCGACGTTCGCCGAGCACCTGGCGGCGGCCCAGACCAAGCTCATGGATTCGATCCTGGCGGATTAACGGCGACGGAACGCCGCTCCGAGCAGCCAACAGTACAGCCCCGCGCCGACGACGCCGGTCGCTTCACCACCGAACACGAGCGGTGGCGACTCACTAAGTATCCCCAGTAGTTGTCCCCCGAGTCCGACGACGAGCAGTCCGATCGTCACTGCTGCGATACGGTCCGTCGACAGCCGCGAGCGGCCGACGGTCGGCGGGTAGAACTGGAACGTGGCACCGATCACGGTCATCCCGAGAAAGCCAAGCAGCATCGTCCGGTAGTGTGCCCGAACGAGTTGGGGGTCCCGCCCATTCAAGACTGTCGCCAGCGCCAGCCCGACACCGACGACGCCGTAGCCGACGGCCGCCAGAACCGCATAAAAGCCCACGCGTCGCCGGTCCGAACGGCGAAACATGACCACGTAGGCTGCCGCGAACCCGACGACCGCGAGCGCTTCCAGTATACCACCGACTAGGAGGAGCCGACGGTCGAACAGCCCGATAGCAAGTAACGCCGGTGCGACTGCTCCGGCCGGGAGGACGAGCCAGACCAGCGGCCGGGGCGGTTCGGCGACGAGAAACCGGGGGAACAGCCGGAACCCGACGCCGAAAACGAACAGCGCGGCGGCCCCCGCGCCGAGCAGGTGCGAGACCTGCGCCGGCAGGAGCCACTGGCGTCCGAGGGCCGGCAGTGTGACGGCGACCGCGCCAGCGGCCAGGTACATAAGCGCGACCGGGACGACGGCGTTGGCGACCCTGTCGACGCCCCTCCGGTGGGTGTTTGCGCCGCCCGTGCCCGTCTCCCGTCCCGTGAGGTTCGTCCGGAGGGTCCAGCCCAGCGATCCCAGGAACACGACGACACCCAGTGCCCAGCAGACGCGCCCGACCGTGGTGACCGACGCCGGCATCGCGGACACGAGCACCAGTCCCGCCGTTCCGACGACCGACAGCGGGAACTGCAGGGCTGGTGCCCACGGGAGCGCGAGATCCCGATCGAAGTACGCGGGGACCAGCGCGTAGGCCTTCCCGAACAGGACGTGCAGGACGAACCCGTACAGGCCGAGGACGACCACCGGTCGGCGGCCGAGATCGGCGGCTACAGCGAGGTGTACAGCCAGAAAAAACAGGACGCCGACCGCGACGAGCCTGCGGGCCCAGCGCGTGACCCGCGGGTCGCTCATCTCACTCCGGGCTGATGTGGACGTGCCACTCGTCGTCGGCGATCCGATCGGTCTCGTGGGTGAACCCCCGCGCACTGAGAGCGTCGTACAGCGGGACCGGCTCGAAACTGTTGATCAACTCCAGGTTCTCGCCCTCCTCAAGGTCGTCGAGCGCGCTCATGATCTCTCCGAACGGTTCGCCGTCGATGTTCCGGACGTCCATCGTCCGACTGTCACGCTGTTCCGTCGCCATACGCGACAGGACGGGGGCTGTCGGTCAGACGCTTGTCCCGAACGTGTTCGCCGAGGTGAACGCTGCCGTCCCGACACCGGCCCCACACACCGCACAGCCCGCTTCGAGGAGTCGCTCGCGTGCGCCGGCATCGACGGTGACGGCAGCCCCACACTCGGGGCAGGTGAACCGATACGTCGCCATCAGTATCGGATGGTCCCGCGATGGCACGAAAACCGGTCACCCATCGTTCTGTGGGGTTTCAGGGGAGAGGTGGCGTTCCATCGTCACGAACGGGACGGTCACATCCTCGATCTCCCGGTGGATGGTTCCCGTCCGCTCGTAGCCGTGTCGCTCGTAGAACCCGACAGCACTCAGTGACGACGCGAGTTCCACGACCCCGATGCCAGCGAACCGCGCGGCGGTTTCGAGTTGCTTCAACAGCGTCGTCGCGATGCCCATATCGGCGTAGAACGGACTGACGAACAGCGCGTCCAGTCGCTGCTCCGGCAACTGGAGGACGCCGTATCCCACCACGGTGTCGTCGATCGTCGCCACCTGGATCTCGTACTGGTCGGCCGACGGCGACGCCTCGAAGGCCTCGATGTTGCCCTCGTCCGGTGCCCAGGCCGCAAGCTGGCCCTCAGTGTACCGCTCGTCCTCGATACCGAGGATCGCCGCGCGCTTGACGGACAACATCGTGCCGGCGTCCTCGGGTCTGGCCTTCCGGAACTGGACGTCGTCACCCACTCCCAGCGGTCGGATACTCGCAGTGATAAGCGTTCCGTCGTTACCGTTGCGGCTCGCGGGAACACCGTTGGACTTCACTTCGTTCGTCCAACGAGCACCCGCTCGACAGTTAGCGACCAGTCCTACGGACTGAGTCGCTGCCGGTCTGCCCGAGAGGCGCGTGGCGCCTCTCGTGCGCTCCCAACGTCTTCGTCAGGGACTCAGACGTTGGCGATCCCGCGGGAACGTCTGAAGACGGTCCTACTCACTCCGTTCCGCCGGCTGCGACTTCCGGGCTCCCGCTCGCCGAGCATCGCTGTCTCAGGGAGACAAGCGCTGCCGATCTCGCGGGAACAGCACCGCTTCGCGGATGTTCTCCAGACCGAGCATCGTCATGATGAGCCGCTCGCCACCGAGACCCCAGCCGGCGTGGGGGGGCATGCCGTAGCGGAACATCTTGGTGTAGTACTCGAACGCCTCGGGATCGAGGCCCTGCTGCTCGAAGCCGGCGACGAGCTGGTCGTAGCGGTGTTCACGCTGGCCACCGGAGACAAGCTCCATCGACGGGTGCATCATGTCGAAGCCGGTCGAGACCTCCTCGTCGTCGTCGTGGTCCTTGATGTAGAACGGCTTGATCTCGCTGGGCCAGTCAGTGATGAAGTAGTGTTCGCCGACCTCTTGGCCGAGAACGTGTTCAGCCTCCGTCGAGAGGTCGTCGCCCCAGACCAGCGGCTCGTCGAGTTCGCCGGTCGCGTTGATCTCGTCGAGCGCTTCTTGGTAGGTCAGTCGCGGGAACTCGCCGTCGGGGGCCTCGAAGTCGTCGGCCAGGTCCAGTGCTTCGAGCTGGGCCTGGCAGTTCTGTGCGACGGCCTCGTAGGCGGACTTGACGACGTGTTCGCAGGCGTCCATCGCCTCGGTGTGATCGAAGAACGCCGACTCGAAGTCGATCGACGTGGCCTCGTTGAGGTGCCGCGGCGTGTTGTGCTCCTCGGCGCGGAAGATCGGGCCGATCTCGAAGACACGTTCGAGGCCGGACCCGACCATCAGCTGCTTGAACAGCTGGGGGCTCTGGTTCATGAAGGCCTCCTGGCCGAAGTAGGTGATCGGGAACAGCTCGGTGCCGCCCTCGGTTCCCGTGGCGACGATCTTCGGGGTGTTGATCTCCGTACAGCCCAGGTCACGGAAGGCGTCCCGGACCGCGCGCAGGACCTCGGCGCGGATCTCGAAGACGGCCTTGATCTCTGGCTTGCGGAGGTCGAGCGTCCGGTTGTCCAGCCGTGTGGGGAGTTCGGCGTCGACCTTCCCCGAGGGGTCAAGCGGGAGTTCGGGGTCGGCCTCGGAGATCACGTCGACCGACTCGGGCGTGACCTCGACGCCGGTGGGAGCACGGGGCTCCTCTTCGACCGCGCCGGTGACCGAGATGACCGACTCGCGGTGGACGTTCAGCCCCGTCTCGACGAGGTCCTCGTCCATCTCGTCTTTCTCGAACTTGACCTGGATCTTCCCGGTCGTGTCCCGCAGGATCAGGAAGGCGATACCACCCAGATCTCGAAGCTCGTGGACCCAGCCGGCGACGGTGACCGTCTCGCCGGGCTCGGCGTCCGCTGTGTAGGTTCGGTCGTCCATGTTCGTCCGTTTGCGGGGACGGACTTAAACTCCGTTTATTCACCCTCGCCGGTGTCCAGCCACTCGGTCAGCCACGCGCGGTGGATCGCCACGGCTTCGGCCCCGGTCTGTTCGGGGTAGTGCGGTCGGGTCACCACGCCCGCGGAGTCAACCGCGGCGGTGACGACGGCCGCTACCCGGTAGGCCCGCGGGACCGACGGCAGCGGGCGAACGGACCGATAGCCCGCGCGAAACGCGCTCCGGAGCGGCTCCGGGTCCGTCCCGTACCAGCGGGCAACGAGGTGTTCGGTCTTGGCGACCGACAGGGCCGGATCGCCGGCTCGCGGGCCACCCCAGTCGAGGACAGCGGCGAGGTCACCTGCCGACAGCAGGGCGTTCCCGGGCCGGAGGTCCCAGGGGAACAGCCGCGGCCGTCGGGTCCGCGTAGGGGGCTCCATCGCGGCGGCAAGTTCCGGCCGTAGGTCGTCGAACGCCGCCGGCAGTGCCGCCAGGGCGTCCTCGGCGACGGAGGTGAACACTTCGGTGACAGACCGGCCCCCACCGATCAACGATCCGCCGTCATCGACCGATAGCGGCCCGGCGGACTCGAAGGGAAACGCCTCGTGGAGCCGGGCCAGCACGCTCCCGAACTGTCGGGCGACGTGTTGGCGTCGGTCCGCCGGGAGGGCGTCGAACCGCTCGTGGAGGTCCGTGCCGTCGACGTACTCGGTGACGAGATAGCCACGCCCGTCGAGCCGACCGTGTGCGAGCAGCCGCGGGACCGGAACGCTCGTCCGGTCGGCGACGGCAGCCAGTAGTGTGGCTTCGGTGTGTATCGCCGCGGGGTCGTCCGTCAGCTGTGCGACGACTGCGGGCCGGTCGGGGTACCGTGCGACGGCTGTCCTCTTGTGGTTCCCTTGCGGTGGCCGTTCGATCGTCTCGGGTATCCGGCCCGGGACAACCCGACGGAACACCTGTTCGACGTCGCTCACGGCTGTCGAGCTTCGTCCGACCGCTCCAACACCTCGATGAGGTCCGCCGGACTGTCGAAGACGTATTCGGGACGGTAGCCCTCGCTGTCCCCGGGTTCCCGGGGACACCAGGCGGCCTGAAGGCCGGCACCGTGTGCGCCCGCCACGTCGTAGGCGAGCGAGTCGCCGACGTACAGCGTCGCTTCGGGGGCGGTTCCCAGGGTCTCACACACGTCGATGAACGGTTCCGGGTGTGGCTTGCGGCGCGGACGGTCGCCCGCGTACCGGACAGTGTCGACCCTGTCAGCGAGCGCCAGCGACTCGACTTTCGGACGCTGACGGCTTGCAGGTCCGTTGGTCAACACGCCGACTGGACCGTGCGCTCGGGCGGCCCGCAACGCTCCGTCCGCCCCGTCGCGGAAGGCGACGGCGCGCCGGTCGACGGTGTCGAGCAGCCCGGCGGCCAGTTCGTCGGCCGGGACCTGTCTGTGGCCGTACTGTGCGCCGAGCCGGCGGAAGCCGGCAGCCAGATACGACTGTTCGTCCTCGGGGTCCGGTGGACCGTCCAGAGCCGCCCACAGCTCGTCGACGGCTCCGAACTGCGGGAGGTCGACGGCCTCGAAGGCGCCGGCATACAGGGTCTCCTCCGCCTGGGTGGACTCACACAGCGTCCCGTCGAGGTCGAAGACGACCGCCTCCACGTGCTGCATAGCCGCCGTAGGGACTGGGCGGAGAAAAGCGGCGTGTGTCAGCGATCGGCGGTCGCTGCGTGGGCGTCTCTGGCCCCCTCGACGGTCTCACGGACCGCGTCGACGCCCTCGTCGTGGACGAGGTCGCCGACGACGATGGTGTCGGCGTGTTCGGCCATCCGCCGAGCGGACTCGTAGCCGCCGATCCCGCCGCCGTAGAACAGCGTGGCGTCGTCGATGGCCTCGGCCGCAGCGGAGACGATCTCGGTATCGCCCAACATTCCCGAATACTCGACGTAGACGATCTCCTGGCCGAGCAGGTGTTCGGCGGCCTCGGCGTAGGCGGCGACTTCCTCGGCGTCGAGATCACAGTCGGCCTGGGTGTAGGTGGCGACGGAGGCCTCGGGGTTCATCACGATGTATGCCTCGGTGAAGGTTCTGGACCAGTCGATCTCGTCGTCGATACGGATCCACTCCTTGTGGGCACCGGTGATCCAGGTCACGTCGCCGGCGTTCATGACGACCGGGACCAGATAGCCGTCGTGGCGGTCGCTGTGGACGACCGACGCCGGGTTCGAGGGTTCGATGTAGACGGGGATGTCGTACTTCCCGCAGGCCTCGACGACCCGCTCCATCTTCTCTTCGGTCATCCCAGTGGTACCGCCGACCTCGATCGCGTCGGTCCCGGTCGCAGCTACGTCCTCGAACGTTTCGCCGTCGACCAGCGTCTTGTCCGGGTCGATCTTGACGATGTGGTCCCAGTCCGCCCAGTCGCTCATACCGCAGTGACGTTCGTCTGTCGGCATAACCGCTTCGGATGGCCGGGATGCGCAGCGTGACATCCATTCGGTCCTGTCGAACCGGGACGGTTCGGTACGCCCGACCGCTTCGGCGGTACTGCTACCGTCAGCGACTCGCGAAGCCCCGTTCCAGTTCCGCCCGGATAGCGACATCGACCACCGACGTTACGGTACGTCGATTAGTCGCGCCCGGAGCCGACTTCGTCGAGTGACCACCACGCCTTAGCGGCTGGCGGCAAAGCATCTTCCATGCACCAGTTGACGACGGTCGAGACCGTCCACGAGGAGGGGTCGGTGCTGTTCACCGCGACGGACCCCTACGGTGACCTCGAAGAAATCGTCGTCGTCCCCTGCGAGGACGGCGTCGAAGCGTGGGTCAACGTCTGCACCCACGAGCAACAGCGGTTCGACACCGGCCGTGGCGTCCCGATGCGGGAGGGCCAACTGATCTGTCCCCGCCACGGGTCGCTGTTCGACGCGTGTTCGGGCGACTGTGACAACGGCGAAGCGGCGGGGACGACTCTCCCCGGGGTCGACATCGCCGAGCGACACGGCACCGTCTTCCTGATCGACGACGACTACGACTTTCACCACGAGGGCGGGATCGACGACGACGATGGCCCGAGTTCGACCTCGCATCTGCAGTTGTAGGTCGCGGTGGCGGTCGCTGTCGCAGTGTGGTGGCCGGGAGCGCTCCGTTGCGCGACCTGAAGACGGGCGGGACACCGCGAGCATACGGCGAGCGAAGCGAGCCGGTTCACCGAACGCGAGGCACCGCCGAGCGTCCGGCCGTTTTTCCCCTGTTTTTGCAAACGGGGTTCGCGCCGCGAACCCCGTGCAGTAAAAAGTGGTCGCTAGTCGTCGAGTTGCGCCTGCCACTCTCGGACCTGGGTCTCACTGACGCCCTGGACCTCCGTGGCGACGGTGTCGGAGTCGGCCTCGCGGAGCGTGTCGAGGTCGTCGACGCCGGCGGCTTCGAGTTTCTCGGCTGTCGCGGAGCCGATGCCGTCGAGATCGGCCAAGTCCTCGACAGCGTTGCGGGCTTTGTACTCCTCGTAGTTACAGATCGGGCAGCCCAGTTCCCAGGGGTCGTCGCTGTCGGGGTCGACGACGAGTTCGGGCAAGTCGTGGTCCTCACAGTAGGTGTCGGTGATGGCGATGTCGCCGTTCCGTGGGAGGGGCAGCGAGTAGTCACAGTCGGGGTAGCGCGTACAGCCTACCAGCCGCGATCCGGAGCGGAGATGCTTGATCGCGAGTTCGCCACCCTCGTCCTCGTTGCAGTCCGGACACGGCCCGATCACCTCGTCCTCGCTCTCGTCGGCGGCTTCGGCCTCACAGCGCGGGCAGCCGTGGACGAAGGTGTCCCGGCCGGCCAGCATCTTCACGTGGTGCATGTCGTGGTCGTCACAGACTTCCTCAAGGACGAGCGGCTCGCCGGTCGAGGGCAGCGGGAGCGTGTTCCGACACTCGGGGAAGCCATCACAGCCCACGAAGTACGAGCCCTGTCGGGAGCGCCGGACGAGCAGGTCCTCGCCGCACTCCGGACACGGTCCCAGGGTCTTGTCGGCTTTCAGCGACTCCTGGAGGTAATCCCCGATCTCCTCACGGGACTCGCGAAGTTCCTCGAAGACGCGTTCGAGCATCTCTCGGGACTCGTCGGTCACGTTCTCCAAAGTGGCCTCGCCGTCGGCGATGCGGGTCATGTCCGCCTCCAGTTGTGCCGTCATCTCCTCGCTGACGACGTGGTCGGCGAACTCCTCGGCGGCCTCGACGACCGCCATCGCCAGCGTCGTCGGTCGGGGTGGGTCCCCCTCGATGTAGCCGCGGTCGTACAGCTTCTCCAGAGTGTTGTGTCTCGTGCTCTTCGTGCCGACCCCCAGGTCCTCCATGGTCTGGATGAGTCGGGACTGGCCGTAGCGGCGCGGCGGCTGGGTCTGTTTGGCCTCGATGCGGACCTCGGGCATCGTCAGCTCCTCGCCCTCCTCGACGTCGGGGACGTGGTTCTCGCTGGCGCTGGAGTAGGGGTAGACGGCGTGGTACCCCGGTTCGACCAGGCGCTTGCCGTTTGCCTTCAGCGAGCGATCGGCGGCCTCGGCGACGACCCGGAGGTGTTCCCAGGTCGCTGCCTCGGCGACGGTCGCGAAGAACCTGCGGACGATGAGTTCGTACACTTCCCACTCGTCCTCGGATACATCTGCCTTCGAGGGTAGCTCTCCTGTCGGGTGGATCGGCGGGTGGTCGGTCGTCTCCTCGTCGCCCTCCGTCGGTGCGATGTCGTCCTGTTCGAGGAGGGATTCGGCGTCCTCGGCGAAGGCCGAACCGACGAACTCGTCTAGCAGGTCGTCGGGATCGAGGTCCTCGGGGTAGACCGTGTTGTCGGTCCGCGGGTAGGTGACGTAGCCGGCGGTGTACAGCTCCTCGGCGATGGACATCGCCCGCTGTGCGGAGTAGCCAAGCGAGCTGGCCGCGGAGATGAACGCGGTCGTATTGAACGGCGTCGGCGGACTGTCGGTCCGGGTCCGACGGCGGACGCTCGTGACCGTCGCGGCGTCGACGCTCTGGAGGTCCTCGTAGGCGGCTTCGGCGGCCGCTTCGTCCCAGACGCGTTCGGCCTCGGTTCCGTCGTCGTCGTAGAAGTACTGGGCCTCGAAGGCCACGCTGTCCTTCTGGAGGTCAGCGAACAGCTCCCAGTAGTCCTCGGGATCGAACGCCTCGATCTCCCGTTCGCGGTCGACGATGAGCTTCAGGGTCGGTGACTGGACCCGTCCGACGGAGATGAAGTCGTCGCCGAGTTGCCGCGCCGACAGGGAGAGAAAACGCGTGAGCGCCGCGCCCCACATGAGATCGATGATCTGTCGGGCCTCGCCGGCCGCGGCCAGGTCGAAGTCGATCTCGTCAGGTTCGGCGAAGGCCTCCCGGACCTCCCGGTCGGTGATCGAGGAGAAGCGGACGCGACTGACCGGGATGTCGGTCTCGTCGCGGATGAGTTCGTAGGCCTCCTTGCCGATGAGTTCCCCCTCGCGGTCGTAGTCGGTCGCGATGACGGCCTCGTCGGCGCGGCGGGCCAGTTGCTTGAGCGTCGCGACGATGTTCTCCTGGGTCGGTTCCTTGGTCACGTCCGCCGAGATGAGTTCGACCGGTTCCACGTCGCGCCAGTCGCTGTACTCGGGCGGGAAGTCGACACCGACGACGTGACCAGAGAGACCGACGACCCGCTTGTCCCCCCAGCGGTAGACGTTGACGCCGTTGCGTCGCTCGCTCTCCGCGCTCCCCTCCGAGAGGATCTCCGCGATGCGCCGTGCGGCGTTGTCCTTCTCGGTGATTATCAGCTCCATCGGACACCACCTGTGGCTATCATTGGTCCCGATAGGTCCGGACGAGTTCTAAAGTGTTTCGCCAAAACCGACAGACAGCGCGGGTGTGCGCGGCGTGTACGCTCGCTCGCGCTCGCGTGTACGGGGGATGGATTTATCTGCCGGCCAGGCGCGTTCGTCCGACCCTGATCCCTTCGGCGACTGCCCAGCCCAACAGGACGACGCCGGCCACCAACCCGTAGAAGAGATCCCAGCCGCTCATCCAGACCGGGCGCAGCCACGGGGTGTAATGTCCCCAGAGCGCGCCGACCGTGGCCCCGGTGTCGTCCAGGGGAGTTCCGGCGAAGGTCGCCTCGATGGTCGTCCCGACTGGGGTCGGCTCGCTGCCGCCCGCCGTGAGGTTCGCGCTCCCGGAGAGCGTGTAGCTCCCGGTCGCGTTCTGCTCGCGGATCGTCGGCCCCGTCGAACCGTCGCCGTGGGCCACTCGCTCGGAGTCGTAGGGACCCCAGGTGGCGTAGTACTCCCAGACGACTTCACCCGTCGGCGTCACCTCGATGACCCGGTGGTTGAGCGTGTCGGTGATGAGCGTGTTGCCGTTGGGAAGCCGGTCGGCGTCCCGGGGCCAGTTCAACTGCCCGGAACCGACTTCCCAGGTCCGGGTCCAGTTCCCGTTCGTGTAGGCGTACTCGACGACGCGGTCGTTGTGGCTGTCGGCGACCAGGATCGTCGGCGTCCCGTCGGCCCCACGGAGGAAGTCGGGGTTGTGTTGCTCGTTGAGGATGTCGTGGTTGCCGTCCTCGCCGAGTTGCAGTTCGATCTCGCCGGTCGTCCGGTTGACGAGGATGACCTGGTCGAAGTTCCGCGGCGAGGCGAGGAACTTGTCGTCACCGACGGGATCGATGTCGTTGCTGTGTGTCCAGTCGTCGTCCTGTCCGCCGTCGGTGCTGGCCGGGTAGTGGTCGCGGTAGCGCCACCGCCAGGTGACGGTATCGGTGGTGAGGTTGTAGACGAGCAACTCGTCGTTGGAGACCCCCTCGCTCTCGTTCCAGGCCCGCATGTGCGAGACCGCCAGTGCGGTGTCGTTCAGCATGTCGATGTCGTGGGTGTCCTCGTACGGGAGCAGCCGTTCCCACTCGCGCTCTCTGGTTTCGGGGTCGAGTTCGTACACCAGGGTCTTGCCCTCCCGCGGGGAGACGACGAGCAGGTTACCGTTCGGCAGCGGATCGACGTCGAAGAACCACGCGTCGGTCCCCTGTCTGCTCGTGTAGGTCCACTGGAGCCGGGCCCGCTCGTCGACCGCGACCAGCCGGGCCGGCTTCTTGGGGTTGGTGTTCCCCTGGAACGTGTAGCCCTGGGTACTGACGACGGTGGTGCCGTTGGCCGGCGACGTGACGGTTCCACGCTGGAGTGTCGTCGCCTCCCGGTCGTCTGCGGTCACCGCGCTGACCGCTATCGGCGCGATCAACGAGACGACCAGCAGCGCAGCGAGGAGGCGTGCCACGGTCGCCCTGGAGTAGTCGGCGGGGAGCACACCACCCCCTCGGAGAGCCCGTCGATTAACCCTTTTGAGACGAGTCAGCGGTCGCGTTCGGAACGTCCCTGTAACTCCGATGGGCTCTTGTCGCCGAGGGTTCGAGCCACACCATGGACAGACGGCTCGTCACCGGCCTCCGTGCGACCGTCGCGGCACTCGTGTTCGCGACGGCGGCGTTTCACCTCTGGTGGGGGCTCCCCCGAAGTATCGTCTACCTCCAGGCCGCCGAGGGGTTTCTCCTTCGCGGACTCCCCCCGGACCCGCGTCCGTTCTTCTTCGTCGCCTTCGCGGTGGTGTTGCTCGCCGGTCCGTATCTCGTCACCCGACGGATCGTCAGCCTCCGGAACGCCTATCTGACCGGGATGGTCCTGCTCGCCGGCTCGATCGCCGCCTGGGTGTTCTGGCACGCGACGGGCCACGGTGCGTTCCTCGTCGACGGCTTCGAAGCGCCGGGCGGCGGCGCGGGCCACCACGGCGGGAGTCTTGTCCTCCTGATCCTGGATCACTTCGTCACCGAACCGGTCGAGTCCGCGATCAAGACCATCGAGTTCCTGGGAGTCGCCATCTTCGTGACGCTGCTGTGGAAAGACCCCGCGATCATCCCCGGCGAGAACGCGAGCGATGTCGACGCCGGGGAGTCAGAAACAGGCGACGCCGTGGAGAACTGACACCACTGAGTGACCGACTGACTGGAGGGCCGAACCGCAGTGGTCAGCGGGACCGCCCGTGACTGGTTCGCAGTTTACAGGCCAACCGCGCCGCGTGCCGAACCGTTCGCGGACGCGCTGTCCTCGGCACTGGCGGTCGCCTCGGCGTCGACGGTGGCGTTCGACTCGCTCTCGCTGTCGGCGTTCGCGTCACTATCCGCGTCCGCATCGCTGTCGGCGTGGACGGCCGCGTTGGTGTCGGCGTTTGCCGTCGCGTTCACGTCGGCGGTAGCGCTAGCGTTCGCTCGGGCATCGACAGCCGCAGTGCCGTTCCTCGAATCCCCAGCGTCCGCTCGGGACCGCTCGTCGCTGTGCTGGGTACCGCGGTCGCTCGCGTTGTCGTCCCGTGCGTTGTCGCTAGCGGGCGCCGCGGGTTCACCGGGACCGCCGGCGAACAGGTCGACGACCATGTCGATGACGACGCTGGCACCGAAGCCGTTGCCGGACCGGTCGCCATCGGAACCGTCCCGTGCGTTCTCGGAGGCTGCGGTGGGTCCCTCGGTCTGCTGCTCGCTGTCGTTCGAACGCCGCTCGTCCGTGACGGTCTGGTTCCTAGCCGTCGCTTCGGCGTCCGCCTCCGTCTCGACGTCAACGGTGACCGTCATCGTGCGCTCGGCGGCCGCCTCGCCGGCCAGGGTGACGACACCCTCGGCGTCGGCCTGTTCGCTCTCGATACCCACGTCGACCGCTGCGGTCGTCTCGGGCGTGGGCACGCGGATCTGTCCGTCCGCGTCGGTCTCGTACTCGCCCTCGGCGGCGACCTCGCTCTCGACGAGGGGCTCGACGTCCACGGCGGCACCGGAGACGGCCTCGCCGTCGGACACGACGGTCACGACAGTCTCGTCCTCGGTCGTGTGAACCGTCACCGTGAGCGATTCGCCGGCCGTACTACTCGCGTCACCGCTGGCTGCGGCAGCCGGCGCGATACCGGCGGTGGCCAGCAGCACTGCCATCACCGCTGTCAGTGTCGTTTGTCGGATCATCGTCCACTCGGATCGAGGGACAGTTAATAAAAGGCGTTTCTGACAAAACCGTCCAAACGTTCGTATTGACGGTAGATAGTGGCTGCAGACCGAAAACTTCGCACTCCGGATAGTATTTAAAAGAACGCGGGTTCGGGCACAAGATACTTGCCTCTCTCAGGGAAACTACGTGCCGAGCGAACCGCCCGATGACCCGTTCGTCCGTCGCCCTCGCCGTGGGGCTCGTCTGCTGTGTCCTCCTCGCGTCAGGTCTCGGAGCGGCCGCTACGGCCGACGAGAGGAATCCGTCCAGTCAGGTTACGGACGACGGCGTGGTCCCCTCGGACAACGATACGTCGACGGTCGGTGATACGACCGACAACACCACGTCGTCTGTCGACGAGACGACGGAGGACGCGGCAGATACCGACGACAACACCACGTCGACGATCGGTACCACGACACCGACGGTATCGAAGACGGCCGAGAACACGACGGGGTCCGCCGAAGAGACGACTGAGAACGCCACGGACACGACCGGAACAGTCCGCGACGACGTCGAGTCGGCCAGCCAGTCCGCCGGGTCGACGCTGGACGGTGCGTCAACCACGAGCGTGAACGTGACGGCACGCCCGTCGGTGAACGCGACCGTGGACGGAGCGGTGAACGCGGAGGGGGCCGCGGCCCGGGGAGCGACGCCCGACCAGACCCGAACGAACGCTGACCGCACTGCGGCCGCTGGAGCGACCCGTTCGACCGCAAACGCTTCCAGCACCGCAGCTAACGCGTCGGCGGGGGCTGCGAGCGGAGCGAAACCGCCGGGCCTCGGCGGTGAGATGCCGACGCCGGACGGGAAGAGCGTCGCCGTCGGTGTCGGTGCGACGGTCGCAGCCGGTGCGGCGGGCCGGGCCTACGTCGGGGCGACGGGCGGGAGTCCAACCGCCGCAAGCGGAGTCGCCCAGTCGAGTGTCCCACTCGTTCGGACGGCCTACCGCGGAGTCGCCGACCGCCTCTGGCGGTTCCTGGGGATCGCCGGCTACGCGCTCCACTCCGAGGACCCGCTGGAACACGAGACGCGGGCGGACCTGGCGGCAGCCATCGAGGACAACCCCGGCGCGTACCTCTCGGAACTGGCCGACGCCAGCGACGCCTCGATGAGTACCGTCCGGTACCACCTCAAAGTCCTCGAACGCGAGGACGTCGTCACCCCCGTGAAGATCCGGGGCAAGCGCCGGTATTTCCCCGGCGACGAACCGACCGACGAACTCGCTGCCGCGCTGGCCGACGACGCGACGGAGACCGTCCTCCGGGCGCTCGCGACCGTCGGGCCGGCGTCAGTGTCGGCACTGGCCGACGAACTCGACCGGGACCCAAGTACCGTGACCCACCACCTCGACAGACTCCAGGAGTCCGGCCTCGTCGAGCGCGAGCGCGACGGCCGCGCGGTGGTCAACGCCCTGGCACCGACCGCCGCTGCCGCGATGGCACCCCGGGTCGGCGAGCGCGGCGATCCGCCCGCCGTCGGGTCCAGTCCTGGTGATTGACGACCACTTTTTACTGCACGGGGTTCGCGGCGCGAACCCCGTTTGCAAAGACATGGGGAAAAACGGCCGAACGCTCGGCGGTGCCTCGCGTTCGGTGAACCGGCGGCTACGCCGCCGGATGCTCTCTGTCAGCCCCCGCCGGTCTTCAGGTCGCACGACGGAGCGCTCCCGGCCACCGTATCGCGACAGCGACCGCAGACCACCCTTCCCGTCAGTCTTCCAGTTCGGCCCGCAATCGCTCGTTCACGTCTCCGGGATCGGCGCTGCCCCCGGTCTTCTGCATCACCTGGCCGACCAGGAAGTTGATCGCGCCGCCTTCGCCGTCGTGGAAGTCCTGGACGGCGTCGGGGTTCTCGTCGATCGCCGCTTCGACGGCCTGCTGGATCTCGTCGCCGGAGGTCTTGCCCAGGTCCTCCCGGTCGACGATCGTCTCGGGGTCGTCGCCGTCGTCGAGCATCCCGCGGAGCACGGTCTCACGGGCGTTCTTGGCGGTGATCTCGTCGGTGGCGACCAGTTCGACCAGCCGCATCACCTCGTCGAAGCGACCGTCGACGTCGGTGATCTCCATGTCGCGGTAGTTCAGTTCGCCCAGCAGGTTGTCGGCGACCCAGGTCGCGGCCAGGTCGGCGTCGAACCGCTCGGCGACGCTCTCGAAGAAGTCCGCGACCTGCTTGGTGGAGGTGAGCTTCGAGGCGGCCTCGTCGCTGAGCCCGTACTCCGCGACGAACCGCCCGCGGCGGGCGTCGGGGAGTTCGGGGATAGAGAGTTCGTCCTTCCAGTGGGCGACACGCAGCGGCGGGAGGTCGGCCTCACGGAAGTAGCGGTAGTCCTTCTCCTCCTCTTTCGAACGCATCGAGACCGTGTTGCCGTGGGTCTCGTTGAAGTGGCGGGTCTCCTGTTCGACCGCGCGCCCGGACTGGATGAGTTTCCGCTGGCGGGAGGCCTCGAAGGAGAGAGCCTGTTCCGCCCCCTTGTGGCTGGAGATGTTCTTGACCTCCGTCCGGTTGGCGTCTTCCAGCACCGACTCGTCGATCTCGCCGTCGTCGCCGACCTCGTCGGCGTCGACCATCGAGAGGTTCGCGTCGATGCGGAGGCTGCCGTCCCGGCCGGGGTCGAACACGCCCAGGTACTCCAGGACCTCTTCGAGCTTTTCGAGGAACGCTCGCACCTCGCCCGGTGCCCGGAAGTCCGGTTCGGTGACGATCTCCATCAGCGGCGTCCCGGCGCGGTTGTAGTCGACGAGCGTGTAGTCGGCCCGGTCGATCGAGCAGGTCCGGGATTCCAGCGGGCCGGTACCCTCACGGACGTGCTTGATCGATCCGGGGTCCTCTTCGAGGTGGGCACGGCGGATGTCGACCGACCGCCGCTCGCTCTCGACAGTAAAGGAGAGTTCGCCGTCCTGACAGATCGGCGCGTCGTACTGGGTGATCTGGAAGTTCTTGGGGAGGTCGGGGTAGTAGTAGTTCTTCCGGTGGAACGCCGTCTCCTCGGGTACGTCGGCGTCGATCGCCTTCCCGATCTTTACGGCAGCCTCGACGGCGCCCTCGTTGACGACCGGCAGCGCGCCCGGGAGTCCGAGACACACCGGGCAGGTGTGGGTGTTTGGCTCGTCGGCCGGCGCGGTCGAGCAGCCACAGAAGATCTTCGTATCCGTCTCGAGTTGGACGTGGACCTCCAGCCCGATGACGGCCGCGAGTTCACGGGACTCGGCGGCTTGTGCAGTCATTACCCGGCGTTCGGCGTCGGGTGGCTAAAGACTAACGACCACGCGTGAACGCGGGCGAACCACCTGACCCGTCCGAGAGCTGTCAGAATCCATGATATTGTCTGACGTAGGTATAAGTGTCCAGGCCGGAACGTGTGTTCATATGAGCGACAACCGCGTCGCGGAACTGGAAGCACGCGTCCAGGAACTGGAAGCATCCGTGGAAGGACTCACGGACGAACTCGTCGAGTGCAAAGTCCGCCTCCGCGAGATGGAAAACGCCGTCGACGGCGAAGTGGGTCCCATCGCCAGCCAACAGACCGACGTCGACGCCGAAGTCGACGCGGAGTTCGACGACGGGGCCGACACATCTAACACCGAGGCTCCCGAGGAACCGCCAGAGGAGGGAGCCGAGGCGCCCGCCGACGCCGAGACCACCGAGGAGTCCGAGTCGGACATCATCGTCGCGTAGGGACCCGGCCCACCACACCGCATGCACATCAAAGAGCTCGTTCTGGACAACTTCAAGAGCTTCGGGCGGAAGACCCGAATCCCGTTCTACGACGATTTCACGACGATCAGCGGTCCGAACGGCTCAGGCAAGTCCAACATCATCGACGCCGTCCTCTTCACCCTCGGCCTGGCCCGCACGTCGGGCATCCGGGCCGAGAAACTGACAGATCTCATCTACAACCCCGGCCACGCCGACGAGGACGCCGACGTCTCCGGCGAGCGCCAGGCCAGCTGTGAGGTCATCCTGGCCAACGACGACCGCACGCTCGACCGTTCGCAGGTCGTCAACGCCGCCGGCACCGAGGACGTCGGCGACGTCGACGAGATCTCGATCAAACGCCGGGTCAAACAGACCGAGGACAACTACTACTCCTACTACTACATCAACGGCCGCTCGGTCAACCTCTCGGACATCCAGGACCTGCTCGCACAGGCCGGTGTCACGCCGGAGGGGTACAACGTCGTCATGCAGGGCGACGTGACCGAGATCATCAACATGACCGCCGGCGCCCGGCGGGAGATCATCGACGAGATCGCCGGCGTCTCGCAGTTCGACGCCAAGAAAGAGGACGCCTTCGAGGAACTGGAGGTCGTCCAGGAGCGCATCGACGAGGCCGAGTTACGTATCGAGGAGAAACAGGACCGGCTCGACCAGCTAGAGGACGAACGCGAGACGGCTCTGGAGTACCAGTCGCTGCGCGAGGAGAAAGAGGAGTACGAGGGCTACCGAAAGGCGGCGGAACTGGAAGACAAGCGCGCGGAACTGGACGCCGTCGAGAGCGATATCGAGGAGCTGGAGACCGAACTCGCGGACCTCCAGGCCGAACTCGACGAGCGCCAGGGGAAGGTCGTCCGCCTGGAAGACGAACTCCAGGAACTGAACCAGGAGATCGAGCGCAAAGGCGAGGACGAGCAGCTCGCGATCAAACGCGACATCGAGGAGATCAAAGGCGACATCTCCCGGTTCGAGGACAAGATCGAGGCCGCCGAGGCGGCCGTCGAGGAGGCCGAAAACGAGCGCCGCCAGGCGTTCGTCCAGATCGACCGCAAACAAGAGAGTATCGACGAGCTGGAGAGCGAGATCCGCGAGACGAAAGTCGAGCAGTCCAACCTCAAGGCCGACATCGCCGAGAAGGAGGCCGAACTGGCCGACGTCCAAGAACGGATCGACGCCGTCGGCGAGGAGTTCGAGGAGGTCAAAGACGAACTCGAAGCCAAACGTGATCGGCTAGAGACGCTCAAGAGCGAGCACAACGACCTCCAGCGCGAGCAGGACCGGCTGCTCGACGAGGCCCGTCGGCGCTCTAACGAGGAAGACGAGAAACGGGACCGGATCGAGGAGTGTGAAGCGCGCATCCCCGATCTGGAGGCGGACATCGAGGATTTAGAGACCGAACTGGAGAAAGCCCGAGAGAACAAGGCGACCATCGGCGAGGTGGTCGACGACCTGCGGGCGGAGAAACGACAACTCCAGTCGGATCTTGACGAGCTAGAAGACGAGATCAGCGCCAAACAACAGGAGTACGCCGAACTCGAAGCCAAAGCCGGCCAGGAGGGCGATTCCTCCTACGGCCGCGCGGTGACGACCATCCTGAACAACGACTTCGGGGGGGTCCACGGCACCGTCGGGCAGCTCGGCGGCGTCGATCCCGAGTACGCGACGGCCTGTGAGACGGCCGCCGGGGGACGACTAGCACACGTCGTCGTCGACGACGACGGCGTCGGTCAGCAGTGTATCGACTACCTCAAATCGCGCAACGCCGGCCGGGCGACGTTCCTGCCGATCACGAAGATGCAGCGCCGGTCGCTGCCGTCGCTGCCGAGCCACGACGGCGTCGTCGACTTCGCGTACAATCTCGTGGACTTCGACTCGGAGTACGCCGGCATCTTCGCCTATGTGCTCGGCGACACCGTGATCGTCGACGACATGGACACGGCACGGGACCTCATCGGCGACTTCCGGATGGTCACCGTGGAGGGTGACCTCGTCGAGAAGAGCGGCGCGATGACCGGCGGTTCCTCGTCGGGGACGCGGTACTCCTTCTCCGGTGGGGCCGGCAAACTCGAACGGGTCGCACAGCGGATCACCGATCTGGAGGAAGAACGTGAGGGCGTCCGCAGCGACCTCCGGGACGTCGAGGAGCGACTGGACGACGCCCGCGACCGGGAGTCCGACGCGACCGAGCAGGTCCGGGACATCGAGGCCCAGATCGAACGCAAGCAGGAAGCCGTCGACGACACACGGGCCCGCATCGAGGAACTCGACGAGGAGCTGGCGGAGATCGCGGCCGAGCGAGCGAACGTCGCCGACGAGATGGACGAACTGGAAGCCGAGATCGAGGCTAAAGACGAGGAGATCGCGGCGCTACAAACCGAGATCGACGAGCTAGAGGCCGAAGTCGAGGACTCCGAGCTCCCGGCGCTGACCGACGAGCGTGAGGCCATCCAGGGCGAGATCGACGACTTGGAGGACCGGCTCGACGAACTGGAGGGCAGCCGGAACGAACTCGAACTGGAGAAACAGTACGCAGAGGACGCCGTCGAGGAGCTCCACGACGACATCGAGGCCGCACAGAACCGGAAAGCCGAACAGGAAGAACGGATCGCCGAGTTCGAAGAACAGGTCGCACAGAAGCAGGAACTCAAAGCCGAGAAGGAGGCGAAGATCGCCGACCTGGAGGAAGAACTGGCCGACCTCAAGGCCGAGCGCGAGGAGCTTCGCGAGGCACTCTCGGCGGCAAAGGAGGCCCGCGACGAGCAACAGACCGCCGTCAGCGAGGTCGAGCGTGACCTCGAAGACGCCCGGGACGACCGTGACCGCCTGGAGTGGGAGATCGACGAGCTCGAAGCCCAGGTCGGGGAGTACGACCCCGAGGACGTCCCGGACCACGACACCGTCGAGGCCGAGATCGAGCGCCTCGTCGGGGAGATGGAGGCGCTCGAACCGGTCAACATGCGTGCGATCGACGAGTACGACGACGTGGCCGCGGATCTCGACGAACTGGAGGACAAACGCGAGACGCTCGTCGAGGAGGCCGACGGTATCCGGGAGCGCATCGACACCTACGAGGCCCGCAAGAAGGAGACGTTCATGGAGTCGTTCGACGCCATCAACGAGCAGTTCGAGGAGATCTTCGAGCGGCTCTCGAACGGCACCGGCCACCTCCACCTCGAGAACGAGGACGACCCCTTCGACGGCGGCCTGACGATGAAAGCCCAGCCCGCCGACAAGCCCATCCAGCGGCTTAACGCGATGTCCGGGGGCGAGAAGTCACTGACTGCGCTGGCGTTCATCTTCGCCATCCAGCGGCACAACCCCGCCCCGTTCTACGCCCTGGACGAGGTCGACGCCTTCCTCGATGCCGCCAACGCCGAACTCGTCGGCGAACTCGTCGACGAACTGGCCGGCGATGCCCAGTTCGTGGTCGTTTCCCATCGCTCGGCGATGCTCGACCGTTCAGAGCGCGCGATCGGCGTGATGATGCAGGGCGACAACGTCTCGGCCGTTACCGGGATCGATCTCTCGGGCACAGACGAGAGTGAGGAAGCACCCGCGGACGACTGACAATGACAGACGACGACATCCCCCTGGACATCAGCGGACACGAGGACAGGGAGCCGCCAGGCTCCGACAGTCAAGCGGGGAGCGACGGGACCCGCGAGGAAAGGGAGCCGCCAGGCTCCGACGACGCGGAGTCGCTGCTCGACGACTCGCCGGAGGAAGGGACAGCCGACGGCGAAGACGAGGAGGTCGAACCCGTCGAGGTGCTCGTCCAGTTGGCCGACGACGGGGAGATCGATCCCTGGGACATCGACGTCGTCGAGGTGACCGACAAGTTCCTCGACCACATCGACGACGCGGACCTGCGGACCTCCGGGCGGGTCCTGTTCTACGCCTCCGTGCTCATCCGGATGAAAAGCGACGCGATGCTCGGAGAGGACGAGCCAGCCGAAGAACCCGCAGAACCCTGGGAACAGGCGATGACCGAGGACGCGCCGATCGAAGACCCGGACCCGTTCACCGCACTGGAGTCCGAGATGGACCGGCGGCTCGAACGCCGGCGCGCCCGGGGAATGCCACAGACGCTGGACGAACTCGTCCGTGACCTCCGGGAGGCAGAACGGGACTCCTGGTGGAAGGAGTCCCGGGAGTACGACACCAGCGACTCCCCGAGCGGCTACGACCGCGGGACACAGGAACTGGACTACCGGGCCAACGACGACTTCCGGATGGACGACGAGCCGACGGTCGACGACGTCACCGGAACGGCCCACGCGGAGGACATGGACGCGATCATCGAGGACGTCCACGCAGCCGTCCGGGAACACTACGACCAGGGCCGCGAGGAGGTGCTGTACGAGGAAGTCGAGACCGCCGGCGGCACCCGCGTCGAGACGTTCCTGGGACTGCTCTTTCTGGCCCACCGCGGGCAGGTCCGTCTCCAGCAGGACGACCTCTTCGGCGACCTCTGGATACAGGACCCCAACGCGGTGCTGAGTTCTGAAGAGGCCGTCGCGGACTGATCACCCGCCGAGTCGGGACTCGACGGCGGTCTCGATCGGTTCGGAGTACTGCATCAACAGCGTGCCGAGGATGCTCATCACGAGGACGTAGCCGACGGCAAACGAGTAGAGCTCTCCGGCCATCGCGGCCGACAGCGACCCGCCGGCGCCGGTCAGCGCCACGGCGGCGATGATCAGCGAGAACTCCCCGCGGGTGACCATCCCCAGGCCGACCCGCGTCGAGCGCCGGATACTGAGGCCGTAGACGCGGCCGCCGAGATAGCCCGAGACGGCTTTCGTCGGGACCGAGACGACGGCCGCGACGGCGACCAGACCCGCGACCCCGGCGACCAGCGCGGGGTCGGTCTCGACGCCGATCCAGAAGAAAAAGACCGCGGCGAAGGTGTCCCGGATCGGTTCGAGCAGTTCCGACAGGTCGTGGACGTGGGAGGTCGAGGCGAAGGCCATCCCGACGAAGAAGGCCGCGACGGCCTCGCTGACGCCCAGCGCCAGGGCCGCGCCGGCGACGAGCACCGTGATCCCGATCGCCCGGAGGACGGTGAACTCCCGGGAACTGGTTGCCAGCGACCGCTCGAACCACGCGGTCCCCAGGTAGACGACCAGGACGAGCGCGAGGATGAAGCCGACGGCGACGCCGACGGAGGTTACCGTCTCCACGAGATCGTTCCCGCCCGCGACGAGCGCGGCAGCGATCGTCAGGTAGACGGCGATGACGAGGTCCTCGAAGACGAGTGTCCCCAGTAGCGGGTCGGCCTCGTCGTTGGCGATCCACCCCAGGTCGATGAGCGACTTCGTGATGATCGCCGACGAGGAGATGTAGACGATACCGGCGACCAGCAGGGCAGCCAGCGGGTCGCCGAAGAGGACGAACCCCAACAGGAGACCCGCGGTGAAGTTCACCGCGAAGTCGATGACGCCAGCCCGGACGATGCGGTCGCGGCTCTCGACGAGTCGACTCGGATTGAACTCCAGGCCCAGGAAGAAGAGGAGGAAGACGATCCCGAGTTCGGCACCGATCTCGACGAACTCGGTGGACTCGACGCTCGGCACCGCGTAGCCGCCGACCGAGAACTGGCCGGCGACCGACGGCGAGAGCACCATCCCGACGACGATGTAGAAGGGGATGACGGACTTGTCCAGCCGGGTCGAGAGCACGCCAGCGGCCGCGATGGCCGCGAACATCACGCCGACTTCTAACAGGTTTGCCACTCCACGTCACCTCCGCAGGTGCGGGGAGACACCTACGCGTCCCCCGTCAGCAGGTCCTCGAACTGGTCGCAACTCTCCCGGTCGCCGACGGCGACGAGCGTGTCGCCAGCCCGGAGTTCGGTCTCGGCCAGCGTGTCCGAGAGCACCTCGTCCTCGCGCTGGATGGCGACGACGGTGACGCCGGTGCGGTTGGCCACGTCGGCGCTTCGCAGGGTCTCGCCGACCAGCGGCGAGTCGTCCCCGATGGCGTACCACTCTAGAAGCGTCCCTTCGGCGAGCATCGTCTCGACGCTCTCGGAGGCGACCGGCTGGAAGTACGCCCCCTCTAGGATCGTCCCGACGGTTCGGGCTAGCTGGTCCGAGAGTTCGAACAGTTCCTCGGAGTCGGCGTCGGAGCCGTCTTTCAGGAAGAGCTGGCGTTTTCCGGTGTTGTGGGTGACGATGACCAGGCGCTTGTCGCCCCCGATCTCGATCTCGTGTTTCTTCCCGACGCCGGGAAGATCGCTCTCGGAGATATCCATACCTTCGCCGTGGACGTGTACGACTATAATGCTCCGGGCCGGCTCCGGCAACCGATGCACCGAGCCGGCTCCGGCAAACAGCCTAAACGGGTCGAGTCCCTAGCCGGCACGATGAGTGAGGACTCCCTCCCGGGTGAGTTTCCCGGCGACCGTCTGGCAGGCACCGTCCGGGACGCCGAGCGCCTGCCCGAGGACCTTCCGGCCCCGAGACGGCTGGCGGAGAGCTTTCGCGTCTACGAAGTCGACGCGGCGACCGACGAGGGTGTCAAGTATTACGGCGATCCGGTCGTCGACAGCGACACGATCCTCCAGCGGATCGGGCCGCTGTTCCGTCAACGGGGGTACCGGGTCGCGCTCCGGGAGGAGATGGGCGAACACGTCCTGGTCGCCCAGCAGCGCTCGGTCGGCGTCGACGGCGTCCCGTGGACGAACGTCCTCCTGGCGGCCGCGACGCTGCTGTCGACGCTGTTTGCCGGGAGCCGCTGGTACGGCCTCGACGTGCTGGGGGACCCCGCCTCGATCATCCAGGCCTGGCCCTTCGCCGCGGGCGTCCTGGGTATCCTCGCGATCCACGAGTCGGGCCACTACGTGTTGAGCCGGTACCACCGGGTCGAGGCCAGCCTCCCGTACTTCATCCCGCTGCCGTTCAACGTCATCGGGACGCTGGGCGCGGTCATTCGGATGAACGACAACATCCCGGACCGGCGCGCGCTGTTCGACATCGGGGTCGCGGGGCCGCTGGCCGGCCTCGTCGCTACGGTGGTCGTGACGGCCGTCGGCGTCACGCTCCCGCCGGTCCAGGTCGCCGGCGGCGTCGTCACCCAGGTCGAACTGGGCTTTCCGCCGTTGATCCAGGGGATCGCCGTGCTCGTCGGTGAACCGCTACAGTATTCGGACCCGACGACGATCGTCAACCCGGTCGTCATCGCGGGGTGGGTCGGCGCCTTCGTCACGTTCCTGAACCTGCTGCCGGTCGGCCAACTGGACGGCGCTCACGTCGTCCGGTCGCTGGTCGGCGAGCGGTTCGGCAGCGTCCAGCTCGTCGTCCCGGTCGCACTGTTCGGGCTCGCGGGCTACCTCGTCGCGTTCGAGCGCGGTCAGGGCGCCTTCCTCTGGGGGTTCTGGGGCGTCCTCGCGCTGGTGTTCAGCCGTGCCGGCGCGGTGACTCCCTTCGACGAGACGCCGCTGGGTCCCGGCCGGAGCGCAGTCGGCGTCCTGACACTGCTGCTGGGCGTCCTCTGTTTCGTGCCGGTGCCGATCGTGGTCTCGGTCTGACCGGCTCAGATCCCGTAGGGGTCGTAGTCGGGCCGGGTGTCGGCTTCGCGCGGGCAGTCGTACAGCTCGCGGAACTCCGCGAGCGTCTCGTCGGCGCCGTCGGAAAACAAGACGACGACGCCGTAGGGGTGGCTGTACTGGTCGGTATCCGGCGGGTCGGGATCGACGAACAGCGCGTCCGTCACCGGCTCTCCGACGCTCGGTAGCTCGGTCAGCCACGGTTCCATCGGGACCAGCCCGGTGAGGACGCTCGGGACGAACGATCCGCCGGGCAGCGGGTCGCGCGGCTGGACGTACACCTCCGCGACGGGCGTGCCGTCTTCTTTGAGGATCGCCCTGGCGGGGTGGTCCAGTCCCGGCTCCCACAGCTCTCTGGCGACCGCCGGGGGCTCCGCGTCGACGGCGAAGTCCATCGCGACGCCGCCGATCCGCTCGACGGACTGGATCGACCAGGGGTCGTCGGGGTCCTCCGGGTCACCGGCGAGTGTCGCCTCGACGAGATCGCCGGTCCGCAGACTGTCGACGGTCGACTGCTCATCGTAGCCCGACTGGAACACCGTGTACAACCGCGTCTCCGCCGTGTCGAAGAAGTTGACGTGGGGCACCGACTCGACGACACGGAAGACGCGGAACGTCCCCGTTCGTTCCTCCATGGGGTCCGTAGCGGTCCCACGTTCAAGACTCCGCGGGTCGAGCCCGCACAACACACAAGACGACGGCCATCGTTGGTGTGGATATGAGCCAACAAGCGGGCGTCCCGGAGCCCGACCCGGAGGAGTTGCTGGCCGCCGTCGAGCGACTCCTCGACGAGACGGTCGACCGCGAGGAGTCGATCTATCTGGAGGCCGAGGACCTCACGGTGACTGTCCCGATCCGTTTCGGCGACGACTCCCCGCAGGCGACCTGGCGGTTCAACGGGGGTGTCAACGTCGATGTCGACGGGATCAGGGGGCCGCTCCGGGAGTGGATCGAGATCCACGAGGAAGCCAGCGACCGGTAGGCCAGTCACGAAAACGTTTCAACCGAGCGACCCGAACCACCGGCTGTCCCATGACTGGCAACGACTGCGATCCCCTGGACGAGGACCCCGAACGAGCGGCGGAACGGTCGGCGACCGTCGGCGGATTCGTCGGCGCAGTGCTGGGCTCTCCCGGCGGCCCCGTCGGCGCGAGCATCGGCGGACTCGTCGGCGGGTCGACCGGCTACGCGGTCGGCTACGCGCTGGGTGATATGGAACAGGAACACCGACACGACCACGACGATGACGATGACGACGGCCCCGTCTCCGTCCCCGTCGACGAGGAAGACGGCGACGACAGCTAACCGTCGGCGAGTCGCCAGGCGTCGGTCCCGTCAGCGGTCGTCGTCCCCTCGGCGACGGCCCGACGCTCCATCTCGGTGAGGACTTCGTCGAGCCGACCGGGCTGTGCGACCTCCATCGAGATGCGGGTGACCCCGTGGTACTCCGCGAGGAGCTTCCGGAGGTCCTCGGCGGTGTGGTGCTGTCGGTCGGATTTCTCCATGACGCCTTCGAGCAGTTCGATCATGTCCTCGACGAAGTTCCACGGATAGACCACCCACTGCCAGGTATCGAGCCGTTCGCCGACGAAGTCGGGTTCGTACTCGCTGGTCTGGAGCAACTGGAGCGTGGCCGTCCGCACACTCGCGGGAGCATTGTCCTCGACACACTCGGCGGCCATCGAGATGGAGCCGCCGGTGTCGGCGATATCGTCGACGATCAGAACGTCCTTGCCGTCGACTGCGCCGTCGGCCAGCGGATAGCGGACTTCCGGCTCGCCGCTTTTCTGTGCCGTCCCGACGTAGTGTTCGACCTTCAGACTCGCCAGATCGTCCAATCCCAGGAAGTCACAGAGACACCGCCCGGCGAACCAGCCGCCGCGTGCCAGCGCAACGATGACGTCCGGTTCGAAGTCGGCCGCTTTCACCTCGTCGGCTACGTCGCGGCAGAGCCCGTAGATGTACTCCCAGTTGGTGATGGTACACGGAAACTCCTCCGGTAACTCGCCCATGTGTCATCGCTTGTGCGCCGGGACTTAACGGTTTCAGGACGGCGCTCAGTTCAACAGGGCCGAATCGGTGGTCACACGACGGGCAGGCGACCACCTGTGGCGGCCGCTCGACGACGGCGAACCGGTGGCTCCAGCCGAGGTATCCACAGTCGGGACAGCGCCGGACGAACGGGGGGAGCATACCGACCGTCGGTCGCGAACGGACATCAATCCGCGCCGGACACCGACAAAGGTTATCACTGCAACCCCACAACGGGCGGGCATGGAGACGAGACAGGCGCTGCTCGTCGATGCCTTCGCCGACGAGCCACTGGCCGGCAACCCGGCCGGTGTGGTGCCCGAGGCCGAGGGACTGACAGCCGACCAGATGCGGGCCGTCGCCAGCGAATTGGGGGCCAGCGAGACGGCGTTCGTCCTCCCGGCCACCGACAGTGACGCCGACCGGCGGCTCCGATTCTTCTCGCCGGAACGGGAAGTCGACCTCTGTGGGCACGCGACCGTCGCTGCGCACGCGGCCCTCGCCGAACGGGGAGTCGTCGAGGACGGCCAGCACACGATGGCGACGGAAGCCGGCGTCTTCGAGGTCGAGACGAAGGAAAACGACATGGTCTGGATGGAACAGGACGAGGCCGACATCCGGACGGTCGACCTCGACGAACAGCGGGTCGCAGACGCGCTCGGACTCGACGTAGCGACGCTCCGGGACGTGGGTGCGGACCTCCCCCTGTCGGTCGCCGATACGGGGTTCCCGTGGCTGGTCGTCCCGGTGAACTACTTCGAACATCTCGGCAGTATCGACCCCGACGTGACCGCGATCGAGGAACTCTGCAGGGCGGTCGACGCCGAGGGGATCTACCCGTTCACGTTCGACACGATCAGCGGCCGATCGACGCTCCACGGGCGAGCGTTCGCCCCGCTTGCCGGCATCGCCGAAGACCCCGTCACTGGGACTGCTGCCGGAGCCTGTGGTGCCTACATCCGCCGGCACGGCGCAATCGACAGTACGGTCGAGCAGGTGGTCGTCGAGCAGGGTCACTTCATCGACCGTCCGGGGACAGTGACGGTCGATACCGACGGACTCGAAGTGTGGATCGGTGGCCGCGGAGTCACGTCGCTGTCCGGCGATATCACCGTCCCGCCGGCCGCCGAGGACGACGACATCATCGAGATCTGATTGTCTCGGTTTCGAGTGAACGGAAGCCGGGAATGCCGCGACCGGAAAGATCATACTCGTCGTTCATGAACAACTCGATGAGTCAATGCCAACACTGTGGCTCGACGATATCGGTGCCGACGACCTCGACGTGGTCGGCGGCAAGGCAGCGTCTCTCGGAGAACTCACCGCGGCCGGGCTGCCGGTTCCGTCGGCGTTCGTCGTCACGGCCGACACCTATCGTTCGTTCATCGAAGAATCGGGGATCGACACGGAGCTGTTCGAGACGGTCGATATCGACAGCGACGACTCACAGGCGCTCGCGGCGGCCGCCGAACGCGCACAGGAACTCATCCTGGAGACCGACACGCCCCCGTCGGTACGCGAGGACCTGCTCGCCGCGTACGACCAGATGGGGGAGTCGGATGTCGCGGTCCGCTCTTCGGCGACCGCGGAGGACCTGCCCGACGCCTCCTTCGCCGGCCAGCAGGAGACGTTCCTGAACGTCTCGCGGGCCGACCTGCTCGATCGCGTCAAGGAATGCTGGGCCTCGCTGTTCACCCAGCGGGCGATCTACTACCGCCAGGAACAGGGCTTTTCCCACGTCGACGTCGACATCGCGGTCGTCGTCCAGGAGATGGTCGACGCCGAGAAGTCCGGCGTCATGTTCACGAGTCATCCCTCGACCGGGGCACCGAAGGCAATCCTCGAAGCCGCGTGGGGGCTGGGCGAGGCCGTCGTCTCCGGGGCTGTCTCGCCGGACAACTATATCGTCGATCGCGAGAGCGGCGAGGTCGAGGAAGCCACCGTCGCCGACAAGAAGGTGATGTGTGTCCGCGGCGAGGACGGCGAGACGATCGAGCGTTCGGTCCCCGAGGAGAAACGCACCGAGCGAGTCCTCTCGGCCGACGAGATCGAGCGCCTGTTGGCGATCGGCCAGCGGGTCGAGGACCACTACGACGAGCCACAGGACGTAGAGTGGGCGATCGACGACGACACCATCTACGTCCTCCAGTCCCGACCGATCACGACCATCGACGAGGGGGCGGCCGAAAGCGCCGAGGAGAGCGCCGACGAAACGACCGACGCGACGGCGGCCGGCGTCGCCGACGGCGGCGAGATGGAAGCCCCCGACACTGTCCGTCTGACGGGCATCGGCTCCAGCCCGGGCACGGTGACCGGGACGGTCAGTGTGGTCACCAAACTCGACAACCTCGACAAGGTCTCGGAGGGCGACATCATCGTCGCCGAGATGACCACGCCCGACATGGTGCCGGCGATGAAGCGAGCGGCCGGCATCGTCACCGACGAGGGTGGGATGACGAGCCACGCGGCCATCGTCTCCCGCGAGTTGGGCGTCCCGGCAGTCGTCGGTGCCGAGGACGCAACCGACAGGCTCCGCGACGGCCAGACGGTCACGCTCGACGGCGATATGGGCACTGTCGAACAGGGGACTTCGGTCACCACCGAAGACGACGAGGAGTCCGAACCGGCCGACCAGCCGACCAGCGAGCGTTCCGCGGTCAAACCGATGACCGGGACCGAGGTGAAGGTCAACGTCTCTATCCCCGAGGCCGCCGAACGGGCCGCGGCGACCGGCGCCGACGGGGTCGGCCTGCTCCGCATCGAGCATATGATCCTCTCGACGGACAAGACGCCGGCTCGCTACGTCGAGGACCACGGGGAACGGGCCTATATCGACGAGATCGTCGAGGGCGTCCGGACCGCCGCGGAAGCGTTCTACCCCCGGCCGGTGCGGGTCCGGACGCTGGATGCGCCCTCCGACGAGTTCCGACAGCTCCAGGGCGGCGAGGACGAACCCAGTGAGCACAACCCGATGCTTGGCTACCGGGGTATCCGCCGGTCGCTGGACCGGCCCGGCGAGTTCAAACTCGAACTCCGGGCCTTCGAGCGGCTGTTCGACCTGGGCTACGACAACGTCGAGTTGATGCTCCCGCTGGTGACCGACGCCGAGGACATCCTGCGCGCCAAGTCGCTCATGCGGGAGGTCGGCATCGACCCCGAAAAGCGCCGCTGGGGCGTGATGGTCGAGACGCCCGCCAGCGCGCTGTGTATCGAGGAGCTGTGTGAGACAGGGCTGGACTTCGTCTCTTTCGGCACCAACGACCTCACCCAGTATACGCTGGCGGTCGACCGCAACAACGGCACCGTCGCCGACCGATTCGACGAACTCCACCCGGCCGTGCTGGACCTGATGAGCCAGGTTATCGGTACCTGCCGGGAGAACGACGTGGCGACGAGCATCTGTGGCCAGGCGGCCTCGAAACCCGAGATGGTCCAGTTCCTCGTCGACGAGGGTGTCACTTCCATCTCGCCGAACATCGACGCGGTCCGTGACGTCCAACACGAGGTCAAGCGGGTCGAACAGCGGCTGCTCCTGGAGTCGGTCCGCTGATCGGCCTCCACACTACTTTTTACGGCCGTCGCCGTCGTTGTGGTATGACTCCGTCTGCGCCAGAGGCCAAGAGTATCAGTGCGGGCGTCTCGTACATGCCGTTCGGTATCCCGGGTCTGGACGGCACCCTCCGGGGAATCCCGACCGGGAGTACGGTTCTGGTCGCCGGTGCGCCCGACGCCGGTGGGGACGCGTTCGTCTATACGAGTCTGGCGACGCTGATGCTGGCGAAACACACCCCGGAGATGGTCCCCAACGGGATCGCCCGTCGGAGCGACACGATCCCGGAGTCGGTCACCTACGTCACGCTCTCACAGGACCGCGAGCACGTCTACAGCGAACTGGACGCGGTGCTCGATGGCTACCAGTTCGAGACGCTGACCGAGAACATGACCGTCGTCGACTTCTCCCAGCGGTTCATGGAACTGCTCCCGGTCCCGAAGGCGCTGTTCGACGCTCGCCGGGGCGACAGCGAGATCGAGACGGCGGAGACGACCGTCGAGGGCGAGGACGAGGCGGCCGACGACGCCACGTTCGGGGACCTACTCGAAGACATCAGCGAGGAGATCACCGAGGCGACCGGCGACATCCTCGTGATCGATTCGCTGTCGGATATCGAGCGCGCGACCGAGTTCGGTCTCTCGCAGGGCCGGGAGATCGCCTTTCTCATGGGACTGCGGGAAGCCGTCGTCAACTGGGGCAACGTCGCATACGTCAAACTCGACCGACGGGCCAGCGCCGTTCGTGACGACGATCGAATCCACGGCCTGCTCCACGGTGCCGTCTACTTCTACTCCAACGACAAAGGGTTCGAGACCTACCGAACGATGCGGGTCGGCTCCTTCGGCGGCGCGCTGGACTCGGAGCGCCAGACGGTGTTCGAGTCACTCGTCGGACCGACGGGCTTTCGGGCGAAGGCGACCAAGAAGATCGGTCCCTCGAACTGGTGACCAGGCGACGGCTCATCACCTCGTCTCGCTCGGCGACACTCACCCGGCTGCTGTGAACGGGCTACAGCGACACTGTGACCGTCTCCTGAGCGTCCGGGAGTCCATCGACTGTGAGTTCGGCCTCCCGAACGCCGGTCTTCTCGACCTCGATATGTACCGAAAAGGAGGTCTTGAGGCCGCTGACGATGCTGTTGGCGTCGCCGCCCACGTCGTCGTCGGTGTTCAGTGCACAGACGCCGATCCCGTCGCCCCGGCGGAGGTCGGTCAGGAAACTGGAGTTGAGGAACCGATAGACCGAACGGGTGTCCTCGACGGCCTGGCAGAGCTCTGAACACAGCAGGATTCCGGTCCGGAACCGCTCGGCGTCCTGCTGTGAGGTAGCGACCAGCGAGGAGAACTCCATCCCCAGCCGCGTGAGATCGCTCAGGTCGTCGATCGTCTCGACGTTCGAGCCGCCCCGGCCCTCGGCGGTCAACACGTACGAACGCTCGTCGGACTGCCGGCGGGCGTCGTCGAGCGAGCGCTGGACCGACCGACCGGTAAGATCGGTCGCCAGGACGACGCTCGACTCGTCGGTGTCGGGCGCGACGAAGCCGTGGAACACCGCCTCCAGAGCGTCGGTGTCGTCGCCGGTCAGCAGGATACTCGTCCCGCTCGGGATCGGGCCGAGCGCCCCGGTCTCGACCGCGAAGCCGCGCTCTGTGACGCTCATCGCTCCACCTCTGCGGTGTCGGCGGCGTCCGGACCGACGGCCGTCCCCCCGGCCTGTGCGTCCCGCAGCGACTGGCGGAGTTCCAGGATCTCCATCGCGGTCTCGGCGAACTGCTGGAGGCGCGCGCGTTCCTCGTCGTCGTAGGACCGGACCTCGTAATCCAGCAGGCAGACCTGTCCGATCACGTGGCCGTCGGGCGTGGTCATGTTCGCGCCGGCGTAGGACCTGATCCCCAGGTTCTCTAGCAGTTCGTTCTCGCTGAACCGCCCGTCAGCACGGATGTCCTCGACGACCATCACGTCCTCCTGAAGCATGCTGTGGGTACAGATCGTCTCCTCGCGGGTCACCGAGTCCCAGTCGCCACCGTGACAGGCCAGCAGGTTCTCCTCGTCGCGCTCGATGAGGCCGATAAAGGAGACCGCCGCGTCGAAGTGCTCGGCGATCAGGTCCGTCAGCCGTTCGAAGCTCTCGGTGATCGGCAGCGATTCGACCTCGTAGCGGGCCAGGGCGTCGAGCCGTTCGTCCTCGTCCTCGGGCGCGAGGAAACTGACCTGTGCGCTGTGGTCGATGACGTCGTTGGTGATGAACTGGAGGCGATCGTCGGCGTCCGGCAGGTCACGGTTGAGATACTCGACGATCGTCTCCCCGAACGACTCGGTGTCGATCTCGTCGGGCCGCCGGTCGGTAAAGAGGACTGTCGGTGTCTGTGGCAGTTGTTCGCGGACGGCGGCCACCACGTCGAGACCTGTCCCGTCGTCGAGGTCGTAGGCAGTCACCACACAGACCACCGGAGCGTCGTCGAGTGTCGCCGTCGCCTCGGCGACCGAAGTCGCCCGCAGCGCCGTCAGCGAGTCGTCAGCGTCGATCGTATCCGCGACCGCGTCGATCCGCTGGTCGGTGTCGACACAGAGAACGTTTCTGTTCATATACAGCACGATCGACGGATCATATAAAAAGAGCGATACCTAACGCGATCAACTTTGATACTCGGGCGGCCGTCGGCCGAGCAAAACCGATAAACCGGTTGCCCGCCGTATACCGGATAGAATGCTTCAGCGGGCCGAGCCACAGGAGTTCGAACGCGTCCTCTCGTCGATGTGTACGGTCCCACATCCGACGGCCCGCGAGGCAGCAGAACGGTTCCTCGCGACGAATCCCGGCGATCCCGGCACGTACGAGACGGTCGCGGAACTGGAAGCCGAGGCCGTCGACTCCCTCGGTGAGCTAACTGGCCTGCCGGAGCCGGCGGGCTACGTCGCCTCGGGCGGGACCGAGGCCAACATCCAGGCGATCCGGATCGCCAGGAACCGCGCCGACACCGACGATCCGAACGTCGTCGCTCCGGTCCACGCCCACTTCTCCTTTACAAAGGCCGCCGACGTGCTCGGCGTCGAGTTGCGGACCGCTCCCGCGACGGACCACCGTGTGAACGTCGAGGCCATGGCGGAACTGATCGACGACGACACCATCTGTGTGGTCGGGGTCGCCGGTTCGACGGAGTACGGCTACGTCGACCCCATCCCCGCGATCGCCGACCTCGCGACGGACGCCGACGCGCTCTGTCACGTCGACGCCGCCTGGGGCGGGTTCTACCTCCCCTTCACCGACCACGACTGGCACTTCGGCCACGCGGACGTGGACACGATGACCATCGACCCGCACAAGGTCGGCCAGGCGGCGGTCCCCGCCGGCGGGCTGCTGGCACGGGATCGTTCGCTCCTAGATGAGTTGGCCGTCGAGACGCCGTATCTGGAGTCGACGAGCCAGTTGACCCTGACCGGCACGCGTTCGGGGGCCGGTGTCGCCTCGGCGGTCGCGGCCATGGAGGCGCTGTGGCCGGCCGGCTACCGCGAGCAGTACGAGCGCTCGATGGCCAACGCCGAGTGGCTGGCCGATCAACTGGACGCCCGCGGCCACGAGGTCGTCGGCCCGGAACTCCCGCTCGTCGCGGCGGACCTCTCGGTGCCGATGACCGACGAACTGCGCGACCGCGGCTGGCGCGTCTCCAAGACCGGTGCCGGCGAGATGCGCGTCGTCTGTATGCCCCACGTCACCCGGTCGATGCTGCGGTCGTTCGTGGCGGACCTGGACTGGTACTGAGTGATGCTGCCCGCGAGGACGCCAGCGGCGTCCGAGCGGCTTTTTCGCCCACGTTTTTCGAGGAGGGTGCCCGCAGCGGCGCGAAGCGCCGCGAGGTCACCCGACGCGGAAAAAGGTGGCGTGGCGGACCTGGACTGGTACTGACCGCCCGTTTTCGCTGTTGATACGCGGGCCAGTACGTACATAGTCGTCACTGACAACTCTCACCCAGGATTCGAATGACAGACCGCATTCTCTGTGTCGACCCGGACGAGGGTGTTCGTGCCGACACTGTCGAGACGATCCGGTCGGAACTGGATGGGTTCGATTACAGCGTCGAAACGGCGGCGACACTCGGCGATGCGGAGGCCGCACTGACCAGGGAGACAGCCGCGATCATCACCGAGTATACACTTCCCGACGGGACGGGGTTCGATCTCATCAACACGGCCAGAGAGCGGTGTCCGGACGCAGGCTGTATCCTCTACACCGAGACCGACCCCGACACGATCGACACCGACGAACTCCGCGGGTCGATCACGGAGTACGTGGGCAAGGGGTCGGTGTTCGGGGCCGAACGGCTCGTCGAGTTGCTCCGGACGACGATCGAGTCGCGGACCCAGAACACGTATCCGGTCCCGCAGAACGAGGCCGAGCGGATCGCCGCCCTCCGCTCGTACGACCTCGACGACGAGGAGTTACTCTCCTCGCTGGACCGGATCACCGACCTCGCGGCCACACACTTCGACGTCGATCAAGCGTCGATCAACATCATCAGCGAACACAGCCAGGAGTTCCTGGCCTGCTACGGCGGCGCCGAGGACTGGGAGACGATGGACCGCGAGGACTCGATCTGTACGTTCACGATCCTCGAAGACGACGACGTCATGACCGTCGAGGACGTCACCGACGACCCGCGGTTCGAATCCCGGAGTGACTCGCTTCTCGAACTGGGTATCCGGGCGTACATGGGTGCGAACCTCGTCACGAGCGCAGGCCTGGTGATCGGGCCGTTGTGCATCTACGACGACGAACCACGCTCGTTCTCGCCGGCCGACGAGGCGTACCTCCGGGACCTCGCGTCTGTGGCGATGGATCTCATCGAGTTACGTGCCCAGGTCGATGCGAACCAGGCCCTGGAGGGGAGCCACCGGTGAGTTCCGAGAGCGACTCGGCGTACGGGTTCGGCGACGGTGTGCCACTCGAACCGGTGGCACCGGGGACGACAGTGCTCGTCGCCGGCCCGGCACTCAGCCGGACCGAGGACCTGGCACGTTCGATGGTCACCGACGGGAACAGCGCCGGCGAAGGGGCGCTGTACATCTCGACGAACAAGACACACAAGAAAGTCCTCGACGCCTGCCGACAGACCCATCCGTCGCTCGACACCGACATGGTGGGTGTCATCGACTGTAGCGGACAGGAGATCGGACAGTCACCACCCGGCGTGAACGTCAAGTACGTCTCGACCCAGAGCGATCTGACCGGCATCGGGATGAAGTTCTCGGCACTGTACGAGTCACTGTACGCCGACGCGACGGGCGGTCGCGTCCGGACCAGTCTCATCAGTCTCTCCTCGCTGTCGATGTACGTCGACCTGCGATCGCTGTTCCAGTTCGCACAGACCCTCTCGGGCCGTATCGACAGTGCCGACGGGCTCGGGGTGTTCGCGATCGATCCCACGACCCACGACACGAAGACGGTCAACACGCTGAGCCAGGTCGCCGACGGCCGGATCGAGGTCCGGGAGAGCGACGACGGGGACAACGAACTCAGGGTCCGTGGCCTCCCGGACCAACCGACCGGCTGGCACCCGTTCACACTGCCGTAGTCGATCGGTCGCCCCGTCGGCAGCGCCAGCGGTCCGCAGATCGTTCGCGGGGAGTATTGTGGACTACGGAGAAAACATACCAAGGTTTAGAACCCCCTGATTGCTATGGGGGGGTGTGGACCTGGTAGCGCCCCTCCACGCGATGATAATCTTCGCGGCCGACTGTACGTCGTCGGGAACGGCTCTGTCCCCGTTAGAGGAGGCAGTCTGTACCGCGACGGGGCCGACGGGGCTGGGCATCATCGGACTCTACTCGTTTCTGATCGCGTTCATCCTCCCCTTGCCGAGCGAGGTCGTCCTCGTCCCCGCCGAGACGCTCCGCTTGGGGCTGTCGACGACGGGGAACATGGCGGTCATCATCGTCGTCAGCGCGTTCGGGAAGGCCCTGGGGAGTCTCTTCGCCTTCCACATCGGACAGGAGGCAAAGGAGTACGGCCCGCTGGTCCGGTGGATCAAGCAGTCCAGGTTCGACATCATCGAGTGGTCCGAGAAGAAGACGATCCAGATCGCGAAGAAGTACGGCTACGTCGGCCTCGCGCTGGCGCTGTGTGTCCCCTTCTTCCCGGACACGCTGTCGATCTACGCCTTTACCGTTCTCGAAGAGGACTACCTCCGGTTCGGCGCGGCGACGTTCGCTGGCAGCGCGGGTCGTCTGCTGGTCACGCTGGGACTGGCCGGCGGGACGCTCGCGCTGTTGTAGTACGGGTGGCGTCGTCGCGTTCACTCACGACCGACGCGGCCAATACACGACGGCGCGCCCGGAAACCGCCCCCCTTTTGACCCGTGGGCGGCACACACCGGGTATGAGCCACGACGAGTTCCCGACGGATCAGCCGGCGGTGGTGACCTGTGGGTTGCCCTACGCCAACGGCGACCTCCACGTGGGCCACCTCCGGACCTACGTCGACGGGGACGCCCTCTCGCGTGCCCTGCGTCGTATCGGCCAACAGACTGCCTTCGTCAGTGGGTCGGACATGCACGGGACGCCGGTAGCGGTCAACGCCGCCCAGCAGGGCGTCGAGCCCCGCGAGTTCGCCCTGGAGTACCACGAGACCTACGCCGAGACGTTCCCGCGGTTCAACGTCGAGTTCGACAACTACGGGCACACCGACGACGAGACGAACACCGAACTCACCCAGGAGTTCGTCCGTTCCTGGATCGACACCGATCACGTCCACGAGAAGGAGATCCAGGTCGCCTGGGACACCGAGGAGGACCAGCCACTCCCCGACCGCTTCGTTGAGGGGACCTGTCCGTACTGCGGCGAGCAGGCCCGCGGCGACGAGTGCGACGAGGGGTGCCAGCGCCACCTCGAACCCGGCGAGATCGAGGACCCCGTGAGTACGATCACGGGCAACCCCGCGGAGTACCGCGAGCGGGAACACAAGTTCCTCCGCCTGGCGGACTTCCAGGAGTACCTTCAGGGATATCTCGATCGCCTGGAGGGGACCGACAACGCCCAGAACCAGCCCCGCGAGTGGATCGAGGGCGAGCTACAGGACCTCTGTATCACCCGGGACATGGACTGGGGCGTGGATTACCCGGGCGAAGACGGCGAGGACCTCGTGCTGTACGTCTGGGTCGACGCGCCCATCGAGTACGTCGCCTCGACGAAACAGTACTCCGAACGGGTCGGTGCCGACGAGTACGACTGGGAAGACGTCTGGAAACTCGACGGCGACGCCGAGCACGGCACCGAGTGGGAGGCCGACTGGAGCGCGGACAACGGCGAGATCATCCACGTCATCGGCCGTGACATCATCCAGCACCACGCCGTCTTCTGGCCGGCGATGCTGCGGGGTGCGGGGTACAACGAACCCCGGACGATCCTGGCGACCGGTTTCGTCGGGATCGACGGCAAGGCGCTCTCGACCTCCCGGAACCGCGCCGTCTGGGCCGACGAATACCTCGACGCGGGCTTCCACCCCGATCTGTTCCGGTACTACATCGCCACCGGCGCGGGCCTGGAGATGGACGTCGACTTCTCCTGGGACCGCTTCGCCGAGCGGGTCAACGGCGAACTGGTCGGCAACGTCGGCAACTTCGCCTACCGGTCGCTGCTGTTCGCCCACCGGAACTACGACGGCACGCCCGAGGCCGCGGTCAGCGACGACGTCGAGGCGCGCATCGAGGACGCGATCGAGACGTTCGAGACCGCCGTCAGGGAGTACGACATCCGATCGCTGGCCGAGGTCGCGATCGAACTGTCGAACTACGGCAACGAGTACATCCAGCGCAACGAGCCCTGGAACCTGGTCGGCGAGGAACCCGAGGAAGCGGCACAAGTCATCCGGGACTGCGTGCAGTTGACCAAGGCCGTCGCCGTCGTCATGCAGCCGGTCATGCCCGGGAAGGCCGAGCGGCTGTGGGGCCAACTCGGCGAACGGGGTTCCGTGGCCGACGTGACCCTGGAGACGGCGCTTTCGGAACCGCCCGCCGAGTTCGACGAGCCCGTCGAACTGTTCGAGCAAGTCGAGGACGACCACATCGAGGCCCTCCAGGAACAGCTCCAGCGTCGCGTTGAGGCTGCGAGCGAGGACGGCGGAGACGACAGTGAGAGCGACGCCGAGGAGACGGTCGACCTCGAACCGCTTGTCGAGGAGCGGATCGGCTTCGAGGACTTCGAGGGGATCGACATGCGCGTCGGCGAGATCGTCACCGCCGAGCCGGTTGAGGACGCCGACAAGCTCCTCCGCCTGGAGGTCGATATCGGTCACGAGGTCCGCCAGGTCGTCGCCGGCCTCGCGAAGCTCCACGACGTCGAGGAGCTTCCGGGGACGCGGGTCATCTTGCTGGCCAACATGGAGAAAGCCGAGCTGTTCGGTATCGAGTCCAACGGGATGGTACTCGCTGCGGGCGACGAGGCCGACCTGCTGACCACTCACGAGGACGCGCCGCTCGGCACCCGCATCCAGTAGCCCCCTGCCGGAACCTGAACCCCTTTCTCGGTGGCTGCTCCCGTGTCAGCCATGCCGATGTACGCCCGCGACGAGGCGACCGAACCCCGGATCGTCGACCGCTTTCCCGACGGCGTCGGCTGGCAGGCCCACCCCGAAGAAGGCGGCTGCCGGACGAGCCACGCGATCCGTGACGACGACGGCGGCGTCTGGCTGCTGGACCCGCTGGACGCGCCGGACGTGACCGACGTGTACGCCGATCTCGGCGAGGTCGTCGGCGTGGCCGTCCTCGCGGACTATCACACTCGCGACGCGGCGGCGTTCGCCCGACGCCACGACGTTCCGGTGACGGTCCCGACGGGGTTGAACCGCGTCGTCGAGCGGCTGGACGTGCCCACACGCCGGGTCACGAACTCGCTCGCGGACTTCGAACTCCGGCGGTTGAACCCGCTGCGGGCCTGGCGCGAGACCGTCGCCTACCGGGAACGCGACGGGACGCTGTACGTCCCCGACGTTCTCTCGACCGGCGAGTCGTTCACCGTCGGGAACGAACGGCTGGCGATGAACCTCTTTCTCCGGCTGTCCCCGCCTCGGGAGCCGTTCGCCGACCTCGACCCCGAACGGGTGCTGGTCGGTCACGGCACCGGTGTCTTCGAGGACGCCGGGGATGCGCTGGAGGACGCCGTCGGAAACGCAAGACGCCGGTTCCCGCGGGCGCTCGTTTCGAGTGGCCCGCGGGAGCTGCTGGCGATGCTCGACGCGCTCTGAGGAGCACGTTCGTGTGTCTCACGTTACCGTTCTTGCAGCAAAACGGCAATCCTTTAGGCCACAGTATCGATGCCGGAGATATGGGATACGATTACGACAAAGTAGAGGTGCCCGACGAGGGCAACCCGATCGAAGTCACAGCGGACAACGAACTCGACGTTCCCGAGAACCCGATCATCCCCATCATCCACGGGGACGGGATCGGGACGGACGTCGGTCCCGCCGCCCAGAAGGTCCTCGAAGCCGCCGCGAACGCGACCGGACGTGACATCTCCTGGATGCGCGTCTACGCCGGCTCCTCGGCCCGCGAGATGTACGACGAGAACCTGCCCGACGACACCGTCGAGGCGATCAAGGAGTTCAACGTCGCCATCAAGGGCCCGCTGACGACGCCCGTCGGCGCCGGGTTCCGTTCGCTGAACGTCGCACTGCGGAAGACGCTGGACCTCTACGCCAACGTCCGCCCGACCTACCACCTCGACGGCGTCCCGTCGCCCGTCAAGAACCCCGGCGAGATGGACATGGTCACCTTCCGGGAGAACACCGAGGACGTCTACGCCGGCATCGAGTGGGAAGCCGGGACCGACGAGGTCCAGGAGGTCAAGGAGTTCGTCGAGGAGGAGATGGGCTTCGACAACACGATCCACGACGGCTCGGTCGGCATCGGCGTCAAGCCGATCACCGAGTTCGGGACCAAGCGCCTGGTCCGCGAGGCCATCGAGTATGCCCTCGAAGAGGACCGCGATTCGGTCACGCTGGTCCACAAGGGCAACATCATGAAGTTCACCGAGGGCGCCTTCCGCGACTGGGGCTACGAGGTCGCCGAGGAGGAGTACGGCGAGGACGTCATTACCGAGGACGAGCTGTGGGACGAGTACGACGGCGAGGCCCCCGAGGACGCGCTGGTCGTCAACGACCGCATCGCCGACAACATGCTCCAGCAGCTACTGACCCGGACCGACGAGTACGACGTCATCGCGACGATGAACCTCAATGGGGACTACATGTCCGACGCCGCCGGTGCACAGATCGGCGGCCTCGGCATCGCTCCCGGTGCGAACTTCGGCGAGGCCCGCTGTCTCGCGGAGCCGGTCCACGGCTCGGCCCCGAAGTACGCCGGCGAGGACAAGGTCAACCCGACCGCGATGATCCTCTCGGGTCGCCTGATGCTCGAATACATGGGCTGGAAGGACGCCGGCAAACTCGTCCGTGACGCCGTCGAGGAGACCATCTCCAGCGGCGACGTCACCTACGACCTGGAGCGCCAGATCGAGGGCGGCACCAAGCTCTCGACCTCCGAGTACGCGGACAAGGTCGTCGAGAACATCGAACAACTCTCGTAGAGAGCCGCCTGGCTCTCCCCGTGAGCATATCGAGACGCTCCCTACTCGACCCACGATTTTTCGTCACTCCTCGGTCGACAGCGTCGCGTTCGCGACCCACGCCGGCCGGTCGATCGTCGTCGTCCCCTCGTCGGTGACGCGGGTCTCCCGGACGACGCGGACGTCGTGGCTACCGAGTGTGGCGTCGTAGCCGACCCGTTTCGCGACGACGGTCCCGTCCGAGCGGACCCGTAACTGGACGCTGACGTTCGTCGGATGACTGACGAACAGCGGCCGGATGAGTCGCTCGCGGTCGACGAACTCCGAGCCGGCCAGGACGACGTCGCCGTCGGATTCGTGGCGTGTGACGGTCACGTTGACCGCACCGAGTACGGCCTCGATCCGTTGGTGTGCGGTGAGATCGGTCATCGGGTCGCCGTTCTCGGCGAGCCACATGTGTAGCGACTGGCGGCCGGTCCGCTCCTGGTGTCGGGTCGCGACGACGGTCCCGTTGGTCCAGTAGTCGACTCGCGTCGTGAGCCCGGCGCTGGGGTACTTGGTAGTGTTCTGTGAGAAGTAGCCGCGGTAACTGGTCGCGTTTGTCGCGACCTGCCGTGAGCGGTTCGTCCGGCGCAGTATCTCCCCGTCCGCATCCACGATGTACTGACGCGTCGTCAGCGTGTAGCTCGTCGTCCGGAGCGCTCCTTCGTGGGAGCGAGCGAGGACATTCGGCTCGATCGCCCGCTCGGAGACGCCGGGTGGGTACGGTACCTCGTCGGTGGGGATCGGTGCCGGTGTCACCGGCTCGTTCGCACCCTGTGCGCTGAACCCGCTACAGCCCGCAAGCAGTAACGCGAGGCCGACGATCAGGAGCCCGAGCCGTCTCATCGAGCCGACTTAGGGATACTCCTACAAACCAGTAGTGGCCCGAGTCTCAGCCACGCCAGTCGGGGTCGATCCGGGGCGGACTGAACACGTCGATACCGGTCACTGGCTCGTCGGTCCGGTTCTCCACCCGGTGGGGTTCACCGCCGGGGATGACGTAGGAGTCACCCGAACTGACGACGGACTCCTCGCCGTCGATGAAGAACGTGAACGCGCCACTGACGACGAAGCCGATCTGCTCGTGATCGTGGCTGTGTTCCGGGACGACGGCGCCGGGTTCGATGTGGAACTGCTGGGCGCTCATCCGCTCGCCGACGACCAGTTGCGTCAGGTGGACGCCATCGACCGCCTCGACAGTCTCGCTGGCTGCCTGGGAAACTTCCTCCATGTCCCGGCGATCGATAGCGACCGGCCTAAATCCAGGGGTCGACGGGCCATCCGAACGTTCAATCGGACGCGGGCCTAACCTCCGACCATGTACGCCGTCGTGGGGTGTAGCGAGTGCAGCGCCCTCTGGATCGTCGAGGGCGAGCAGGCGACGAGTCAGTGTCCCCGCTGTGGGTCCCGCCGGCAACACGACAAGCGCCGGCGGTTCGTCGAGACCGACGACGAGGCCCACGCACGGGAGGTCAGGGCCTCGATGCTGGCGAACCGACAGGGCCACGGCGACGCCTTCGCCGACCTGGACTCGGTCGCGGAGATGGAGCGCCGGGTCGAGGATGCCGGGGTCGACGACGAGACGTACCTCGAACGGTCGGGCGTCGACACCGACAGCGTGGCGGCGGCCGGCGACCGCGCGGAGACGGGTGCCGGCGGGGGACAGTCACGGAAGGAGACGGTTCTGGCGGCACTCCGGTCGCTCGACGCGCCCAGCGAGGACGAGGTCGTCGCCTACGCCCGGGAGCGGGACGTTCCTCCCGACTACACGCGGACGGCGTTACGAAAGCTCGTCAGGGCCGGCGAGGTCACCGAGTCCCGGGGGCGCTACCGACTCCTATGACGACGACGCTCGATCTGGAACCAGGGCCGGTCGCGGTCGGGAGCCTCGTCGGGCTCTCCGGACTGCTCTTCCTGGTGACGCCGCTGGTCGGTCCGGTTCCGATCGGCGGGCTGTCGGTGAGTCCAGTCGCGCTCTCGGCCGTCGCGTTGACCGCCGGGTTCACGCTCGGGACGGTCGTCTTCGCTCGCCGCGGGCAGCGCCTGTTCGCGCTCGCCCACGGCGTGTTCGCGGTCGCCTGGGCGCTGCTGGTCGCGGGGCCGTTGCTCGGCAACGGGGACCTGCTGCTCGCCGGCGTGGTCGTACTCGTCGCCGGCGTCGGGTTCCTGGTGAGCCAGTCGCGGTAACCGCCGTCAGCGCCCGAGTTCGGCGTGGGCCGAGGAGAGATGCCGGGACGACAGCGCCGCCAGCAGGGAGAGCTCGCCGGCCAGGACGCCGGCGGCGATGACCTCCGCGAGCGCGTCGGCGTTGCTCCCCGGCGGGTCGCCGCCGCCGCCGTAGCCGACTACCTCCAGCGCCTCCGACTGGGTCGGCAGTCCCGTCCCGCCGCCGACGGTTCCGACCTCCAGCGAGGAGAGCGTCACCGAGGCGTACAGCCCGTCATCGCGGGCGTCGACGGTCGTGATGGTGTTTGCGCCCTCGACGACCTGGGCGGCGTCCTGGCCGAACGCGAGGAAGGCCGCGGCGATCACGTTGGCCGCGTGGGCGTTGAACCCCAGCGCACCGGCCTTCGCGGAGCCGACGAGGTTCTTGCGGGTGTTTGCCTCGACGATGGCGTCCGTGGTCGTGTCGAGGCGCTGCTGGACCTGCTCGTGGGGGAGGAGGACATCCGCGGAGACGGTCCGGCCCCGGCCCTCGATGGCGTTGATCGCCGCGGGTTTCTTGTCCGAACAGAGGTTGCCCGACAGCGCCACCAGTTCGGCCGGTGTCTCGCTCTCGACGACCTCACAGGCGGCCTCGGTCGCGATGGTGGCCATGTTCATCCCCATCGCGTCCTTGGTGTCGTAGGAGAACCGCAGGAAGACGTTGTCCCCGACGGTGTAGGGGGTGACCTCCTGGAGTTCGCCGTGGCTCGTCGTCCCCTCGGCGGCCGCGGCCAGTCGGTCGACGTGGTCCCGGACCCAGGCCGAGACCTCCCCCGCGGCAGCCACGTCCTCGACCTTGAACACCGGTGCCCGTGTCATCCCGGATTTCAGGACTCGTGCGGTTGCGCCGCCGGCAGTCCGGATGGCCGAGACGCCGCGGTTGACCGAAGCCAACAGGGCTCCCTCGGTCGTCGCCAGCGGGAGGTAGTGCTCGCCGTCGGCCGCCCCGCCGTCGACCGGCAGCGGTCCGACGACGCCCATCGGGACCTGTGCGGTCCCGACCATGTTCTCGATGTTGCTGTCGGCCTCGCCAGCGTCGAAGCCGTAGTCGCCGACGGTCGAGAGGTCGGCACCGGTTTCCGCGGCGAGGAGACGCCGGCGGGCCGTGGCGGCCGTGTCCGGGTCGGCGTGGTCTTCGAGTTCGTACAGGCGGAGTTCACCCTCGCGGACGCGCTGTGCGAGGGTCTCGGCGTCGGTCATACAGGGGCGGTGGCGGGCCGCACCCCTAACAGTTGCTCTTGTCGGCCGTCACTCACCCGCTCCCGTCGCCTCCGGTCCCACTGACTGGCTGTCCGGTCCGTTCTCGATCCGGAGACTGGTACTCGTTAACATAAAACAAAACCCATCAATTGCCGATATACAACTCATTGTTTCCCTCAGTAGCCAGTATCGAAGGCAAAATTTTTTCAATACACAAGTCCGAACCATCTAGTAGCCACAGGATACCGTACCCATGCCACAGATGGAAACAGCTACGTTCGAAACGGATCTCAGTCTCTTCAAATACGACAACCTCGAACAGCTTCCCCCGGAGTACCGGGAACTGGGCGAAGACGAGCGGACGGAGCGGATCGAAGCCGCTCTCGACGAACTCGGTGACGACGTGGTCGTCCTGGGCCACAACTACCAGCGCCGGGAGATCGTCGAACACGCCGACTTCATCGGGGACTCCTACCAACTCTCGAAGGAGGCCGCGGCGGCCGACGCCGACTACGTCGTCTTCGGCGGTGTGACGTTCATGGCCGAATCCGCCGACATCATCACCGACGACGACCAACAGGTGATCCTTCCGTCGATGGAGGCCTCCTGCCCGATGGCCGGGATGGCCGAGGCGCTCCAGGTCGACGCCGCGTGGGCGGAACTGACCGCGGCGCTCGACGACGACGAGGAGATCGTCCCCATCACGTACATGAACAGCTACGCCGATCTGAAGGCGTTCTGTGCCGAACAGGGCGGGCTGGTCTGTACCTCCTCGAACGCCCACAAGGCCTTCGAGTACGCCTTCGAGCACGGCGACAAGGTGCTGTTCCTGCCGGACAAACACCTCGGCGAGAACACGGCTTACCGCCTGGACATGGCCGACGAGATCGTCGAGTGGGACCCCTGGGACCCCGAGAGCACGGACGCCGAGGCCGCCGTCGAGCACGACGTCATCCTCTGGGAGGGGTACTGCCAGGTCCACGAGCGGTTCCGCGAGTCCCACATCGAGGCTATCCGCGCCGACCATCCCGACGCCAACGTCATCGTCCACCCCGAGTGTCGCCGCGAGGTCGTCGAGGCCGCCGACGTGGCCGGCTCGACGGCTGATATCTGCCAGGCTGTCGAGGCGGCCGATCCCGGCGACACCTGGGCGATCGGGACCGAGATCCACCTCACCCACCACCTCCAGCGGTGGTACCCCGAGGTCGAGGTCCTCCCGCTGTGTGGGGACGCCTGCATGGACTGCAACGCCATGCGCCAGATCGACCCGAACTACCTCGCTTGGGTGTTGGAGGAACTGGTTGCGGGCCGTGAACGCAACGTCATCGAGGTCCACCCCGAGGAGAAGGAACTGGCACAGGTCGCACTCGACCGGATGCTGGAGATCTGACCATGACCGACCACAATACTACCGACGTGCTGGTCGTCGGCTCGGGCATCGCCGGGCTGGCGGCAGCACTCGCGGCCGCTCGTGAGGGCAGCGACGTGACTGTCGCGACGAAGGCGACCCGTCCGGAGGGGGCCTCCTCGTGGTGGGCACAGGGCGGTATCGCCGTCTCCCGGGACACGCCCGAGGCGTTCAAACGAGACATCGTCACCGCGAGCGACGGGACGGCAGACCCCGAAGCCGTCGACGTGCTCGTCGAGAACGCGAACGAGGCCGTCGAGGACGTGTTACTGGAGACGCTGGCCGTCGAGTTCGACCGCGTCGAGCCGTGTTCGACGGACACGGACGAGCGGGCGTCGACGGCGCCCGCGAGTCGCTCGAACCTGGACTACGCCCGCGAGGCCGCCCACAGCGAGGACCGCATCCTCCACGTCGACGCCGCCACTGGCAAGCACATCCACGTCCCCTTCCTGAACTACCTCGACGACCACGACGCCGTCGAGATCAGGGACGACACCGCCGCGCTGGACCTGATCCGCCACGAAGGTCGGGTCCACGGCGCGATGCTAGAGTCCGACGGGGCCGTCGAGCCCTGGTACGCCGGCAGCGTCGTCCTGGCGACCGGTGGCATCGGCGAACTCTACCCGCGGACGACCAACCCCGACGACGCCACCGGTGACGGCATCGCGATGGCAGCCCTGGCCGGGGCCGAGGTCGCGGACATGGAGTACGTCCAGTTCCACCCGACCGCCTGCGTGGTCGGCGAGTCGGACGACAGCGACGAGTCGGGCAACGACGCGGTCGCCTTCCTGGTCAGCGAGGCCGTCCGCGGCGAGGGCGGCCTGCTGCGAAACGGCGACGGCGACCGGTTCATGCCCGACTACCACGAGGACGCCGAACTGGCTCCCCGTGACGTGGTCGCCCGTGCGGTGAAAGCCCAGCGGGAGGCCACCGGCGACGTCCGACTGGACGTCTCTCCGCTCGCCTTCGCAGAGGAATTTCCGGGCCTGGCCGACCGCTGCGAGGAGTACGGGATCGACTGGACCGACGGCATCCCGGTCGCGCCGGCCGAACACTTCCTCTGTGGCGGGATCGCCGTCGACGACCGCGGCCGGACGACGCTCGATCGGCTCTACGCCGTCGGGGAGTGTTCCCGCACGGGTGTCCACGGCGCGAACCGACTGGCCTCCACGTCGCTGCTGGAGGGGCTGGTCTGGGGGTTGCGCGCCGGCGAAGACGCCGCCGGGAACGCGATCCAGCCTATCGAGGCCCCGGACCTGCTCGAACGGGACCCGGACCTCCCGGATAGCTTCGCTCGCGAGAAGTTCCACCGGCTACGCCGGGTGATGGACGAGTACGTCGGCGTCGAACGCGACCCCGCCGAACTGGGGCGGTCGATGGCCGTCTTGCGCCGCCTCAAGGGCGAGGTCGACGCCTACGTCCGGACTCGGACCGCCCGGTCGCTGTACGAACTCCGCAACGCCAGCGTCACGGCGCTGTTGGTCGCCCGCCACGCGGCCGAGAACGACACCAGCGTCGGGACCCACAACCTCACGGCGGCCGACGAGCCGCCGGAGCCGACCGCCGACTGATGCTCACCGACGCCGATGTCGAGCGCTGGCTCCGGGAGGACGTGGGCCACCACGACGTCACGAACCACGTTCCGGGTGAGACCGAGGGACGACTCGTCGCGAAGGAGTCCGGCGTCGCCGCCGGCCTGGAGGCTGCGACGGCGGTGTTCGACTATCTCGGTGTGGCCGTCGAAACGGCGGTCGACGTTGGTGAGCGGATCGATCCCGACGATGTCGTCCTGCGGACCGACGGCCCCGCTCGCGAGACGCTGCGCGGCGAGCGGGTCGCGGTCAACCTCGTTGGCCACGCCTCCGGTGTGGCGACGACGACCCGACGGGCCGTCGAGGCCGCCCGCGCGGTCGACGGCGACGTACGGATCGCCTGCACCCGCAAGACGACGCCCGGGCTGCGCGGGATCGAGAAACGGGCGGTCGTCGCCGGCGGCGGGGACACCCACCGGCTGGATCTCTCGCATACGGTGATGGTCAAGGACAACCACGTCGCCGAGATGGGACTAGAGGATGCCGTCGATCACTTCCGTGAGCGTGCGTCCTTCACGACGAAGCTCGAAGTCGAGGTCGAGACGCCGGCAGCGGCACCCGAAGCGGCCGCGGCCGGCGCGGACATCGTCCTGCTGGACAACATGTCGCCGACCGAGACAGAGCGTGCCGTGGACCTCGTCGACGACCCTGTGTCGACCGAAGCCAGCGGTGGGATCACCGTTGCGGACGTTCCCGACTACGCCGGGACTGGTGTCGACGTGATTTCGATGGGTGCGTTGACTCACTCGGCACCGACGCTCGACCTCTCCTTTCGGACGGGATAACCGAGGCTGACGGTGCCGGCAGTATCACGCGGGACCAGTATGTTTATCAGAACCATCCGGTAAATTCCACATAGAGCAGCCAGATAGCAGTGGATACTGAGAGCTAGGTATGGGGCCGTCACTCCTGGGCGATGACAGCGACGTGGACGATCTTCTCGACCAGCGCCGGCTGGACGCGTACCTCGGGAGCGACGAAGAGCTGTTTCACCTTTTGACCAACCGACGGGTCGGCGTCGAGCGGACCGAGGACGGTGACACGACGCAGGTTACCGCCGGCGAGGACTGTGGCGCCGTCGCCGCCCTGACCGACCGGCGCGTCCTCCTGCTCGTCGGCGATCCGCCCGCCCGCTCCGACGGCGACTACGTCGCCTCACTCCCGTACGCCGACGTCGAGGAGGCCGAGGCCGTCACCGAACTCCTGACCGCACGGCTCCAGTTCGAGACCAGCGCCGGGGCGATCTGGGAGTTCACTGCACGCGAGGCCGACATCGACGAGGTCGCGGAATTCCTTCGGGAGGCGTGTGGCGTCTGGGGCGAGGTCCGGACCGCGCTCGATACGCTGTCGGACCACTGCGACGCGCTCGCCGACGCGCTCGAATCGGCCGACTGGACCGCGTTCGACCAGTACCGAGCCGACGCCGAAACCGCACTACAGACGGCCCGTGACGGGGCCGACGCCGCGCCGTTCGAGGGCGTCGAGGACCGGATCGACCGGCTCGAAACGGACCTCTATCGGCTCGTCCGGGACCGCAACGTCGTCCGCGGCGAGGAACTCCTCGCCGAGGCCCGCCGGATGCTCGACGACCGACAGTACGAGGAGAGTTACGACCGGGTCCGGACGGCCCGAGAGCGGTTCCAGGACGCAACCGACGTGGCGACGACACACGATATCGACGACGAGGCGGCCCAGGAGGGGCTGGCCGCCGCTACCGAACTCGCGACGACAGTCGCCGAGCGCCCGCTGACGACCGCCCGAGAGGCCCACGAACGTGCACAGGCGGTCGACGAACCGACCGATCGAGTGACCGCCCTCGAAGACGCTCTCGATAGTTACCGCGTGGTCGCGCAGTTGGTCGCGGGCGGCGACGGCCCCTTCGAGGGCGGCGAGGAGACGGCTCGCGAGGAGATCGAGGCTGTCATCGCCGATCTGATCGAGGCGCTGTTGGCGTCGGCCCGGGAACGGCGGACCGCCGGCGACTGGGAGTGGGACGCCGGCAACGAGGAGACGGCCTACGACCTGTTATCGAGCGCCCGGGACGACCTCGACCGGGCGCTAGAACTCGCCGAGGAGTTCCCGCCCGGTGATCCCGAGTCGATCCGCAGGACTCGGGAAGAACTGATGGACCACTTCGACGTGCTGGCGATCCGCTACGAGGTCGCACAGGCCAACGCCGACCTCCAGAACTGACCGATCGAGTTTTCCGCACCCTGCTCGAACTCCCGGACATGCCGGACCCGATCTTCGCCTGTGAGACCCACAGTTACTACCAGGGGGAGGGGTGCCCGGTCTGTGACCGGGTCGGCCGTGAAGTCCTGGACGGTAGCCGTCGACGACAGCTCTCGAAGTTCGTCAGCGGTGCCCTGCGGCATTTTCCCGACGACGCCGGGATCGAACTCGACGAGGCCGGGTGGACGCCGCTGGCCGCACTCGTCGGTGCGGTCGAGGACAACTACGACTGGGCGAGCCGCGACCACGTCGAGGGCGTCGTCGCGACGGACCCGAAAGGCCGGTTCGAACTGGACGAGGCGGGCGGGGAACAGCGCATCAGAGCCGCGTACGGCCACTCGGTTCCGGTCGATCTGGCGTCGGCACCCACGCCGGTTCCGGAGACGCTGTACCACGGCACTGCGCCGCGACACGTCGACGCGATCATGAGCGAAGGGCTGCGGCCGATGTCACGCCAGAAAGTCCACCTCTCGGAGAGCGTCGAGGAGGCCCAGGCCGTCGGTGCGCGCCACGCCGAGGACCCCGTGGTGCTGGTCGTCGACGCGGCGGCGATGCGGGCCGAGGGCCACGATATCGTCAAACGCGGGTCCGCGACCTACACGACCGACCGGGTCCCCCCGCGGTACGTCTCCCGGCGGTCGCTGTAGCCCGCGGAACCGCTCGATCGCTCACTCGACGAGCGACTGTCCGGTCATCGCCGCCGGCTGTTCGATACCCAGCAGCGCGAGCATCGTCGGTGCCAGATCCGCGAGGGTTCCGCCGTCGCGGGCGGTCCTCCCGTCGGCGGTGCCGTCCGGCGAGAGATAGACGAACGGCACCGGGTTGGTCGTGTGGGCGGTGTGTGGGTCCTCGGCTGTTCCCATGTCGTCGGCGTTGCCGTGGTCGGCACAGATGAGGACGTGTCCGCCGGCGGCGTTGATCGCCGCGACCAGGCGGCCCAGTTGCTCGTCGACGGCCTCGACTGCGGCGACGGCCGCGTCGAAGTCGCCGGTGTGGCCGACCATGTCGGGGTTCGCGAAGTTGAGGACGAGCGCGTCGGGGTCCTCGGTCTCGATGAACTCGATAGCGGTGTCGGCGAGTTCGGGCGCACTCATCTCGGGCTGGCGGTCGTAGGTCGGGACGTCGGGGCTCTCGACGATGCGGCGCATCTCGCCGTCGAACTCCACCTCGCGGCCGCCGTTGAGGAAGTAGGTGACGTGGGGGTACTTCTCGGACTCGGCCAGACGGACCTGCGTGAGCCCGTTCGCCGCGAGCACCTCGCCGAGTACGTCTTCGGGTTGGTTCGGTGGGAAGGCGACGGGTACGTCGAAGGTCGCGTCGTACTCGGTCATCGTCACCAGCCGGGTCTCCGGCGGGGTGGTGTCCGCGCCCCAGTCCTCCGGGCGGATGTCCCCGAGCATCCGGGTGAGCTGTCGGGCGCGGTCGGCCCGGAAATTGAAGAAGAGGACCGCGTCGCCGTCGGCCAGTCCGGCGTGGTCCCCGACCGTCGTCGGCTCGATGAACTCGTCGGTGTCGTCCCGTTCGTAGGACCTCGTGGCGGCCGTGACGGGATCGTCGGCGTGGTGGTCGCCAGCCCGGTCGACGATGGCGTCGTAGGCCCGGCGGGTCCGGTCCCAGTTCTGGTCCCGGTCCATCGCGTAGTAGCGGCCACAGACGGTCGCGACGTGGCCCGTCCCGTGGGCCTCGGCGTGGGCTTGGAGGTCCGTGAGGTACTGTTCGCCCCCGGTCGGGGAGGTGTCTCGGCCGTCGGTGAAGGCGTGGCTGACCGCTTCGGTCCCGCGCTGGCCGGCCAGTTCGATCAGCGCGTGGAGGTGGTCCTGATACGAGTGGACGCCGCCGTCGGAGACCAGCCCCATGAAGTGGACGCGGCCGTCGTGATCGTCGGCGTACTCGAAGGCCGACAGGACCGTCTCGTTCTCGAAGAACGGGGGGTCTTCTGCGGCGTCGTCGGGCGCGCTCTCGCCGCGCGAGCGGGCGATGCTGTCGGTGATCCGCGCCGAGTCCTGTTTGACGACCCGGCCGGCGCCGATGTTGAGGTGGCCGACCTCGGAGTTGCCCATCTGGCCCTCCGGGAGACCGACCCGGCGGCCGTGGGTCGCGAGCGTCGAGTGGGCACCGTCGTCCCAGTAGCGGTCGAAGTTCGGTGTCTCGGCCGCGGCGACGGCGTCCCGCGTGTCTTCGTCCGGATTGAGCCCCCAGCCGTCGAGGATGACGAGGCCGACGTGCATGGGTGAACCCTCACGGGAGACCCAAAAGAGGGCTTCGGTCACGTACCGTCCCGCGGTCGTCGAGGGTGCCGGGAACCTCGATATTAATAGGGTGGAACGTCTCCGTCCGGCTATGAGCCCAGATATCCTCTCGGACGAGCTCGCCGACAGCATCGTCACCACCGCCCGGACGGCGACCGGCGACTCACTGCGCTCTGTCACCTATTTCACTCGCGCCGACTACGAACAGCTCTATCTGCGGGACGACCTCGAACGCGACGCCGACCTCAACGACTTCGTCGGCCACGAGTGGCAGGGGTACAAACAGACCGAGAACGCCTATCAGGAGTCCGAACTCGGCGATTATCGCTTTACCGTTCGGGCCTTCGAGAACGGCTACCTCCTCCGGGTGGCGACACAGCGCCAGGGTGTGCTCATCACGACAGACGGACTCTCGATGAACTCCTACGAGGAGATCGCCGACGCCATCGACAAACTCCTGCGCGACCAGTCCGGGGAGGAGTGAACTACCCGTAGACGACGAAATCCAGGACCCAGTTCACCGCGTTGAGTGCGACCAGGACGGCGCCCTCGACGCGCGAGAGCAGTTCGTTCGTGTAGAACAGCACCGTCACGAGAACAGTCAACCCCAGCAGCCACAGCGCCGTCCCGATAGCGGCCCCAGCGACGGGGAGCGGCTGGACTGCGGCGGCCAGCCCCAGCACGCCGAGCGTGTTGAACACGCAGCTTCCGACGACGTTTCCGGCGGAGATGCCGACCCGTCCCTGGCGGACGGCGGCGACGGAAGTCGCGAACTCCGGGATCGAGGTGCCGGCCGCGACGACGGTCACGCCGATGACCCACTCGGAGATGCCGACAGCCAGCGCGATGTCGACCGCCGACGTGACCAGGAGGTGCGCCCCGCCGACGACCAGTCCCAGCCCGCCGACCAACCGGCCGAGGTCGAGCCAGCCGAACGGCCGACCCGTCGGACGGTCCTCGCCGGTCCCCGACGAGCCCGCACGCACCAGGACGACGAGATAGGCAACCAGGACACCCAACAGCACGAGCCCGTCCCCGACGAGCCCGCACGCACCAGGACGACGAGATAGGCAACCAGGACACCCAACAGCACGAGCCCGTCCCCGACGAGCCCGCACGCACCAGGACGACGAGATAGGCAACCAGGACACCCAACAGCACGAGCCCGTCCCCGCGGCTCACTCGGAGGTCGCGGAGGACCACGAGCAACAGGAGCGTGGTCCCGACAAGCAGTGTGCTGTCCCGCCGGACGAGGTCACGACCGATGGGCAGCGAGCGGACCAGCGCGACCCCGCCCAGAATGAAGCCCAGATTGAGGACGTTCGAGCCGACGACGTTCGCGACCGAGACGTCCGGCCGCCCCGAGAGCGCGGCGTCGAGAGTGACCGCGAACTCCGGCGCGGAGGTCCCGAAGGCCACGACGGTCAGCCCGACGACGAGTCCCGGGACGCCGAGCCGGCGGGCCGCCCGACTCGCACCGGCGACGAACTGCTCGGCACCGACCCACAGCCCCACGACGGCCACAGCGACGAAGAGAACGTCGAACAACACGGGTCAGTGTCTCCCTCCGACACGGCGCCGTCTGCCCAAGTTCATACTCCCGCTGTCGGCCGGCCGTCCTTAAAATGTCCCACCAAAGCCTTACCTCCCCGCCGTCGAACAACCGCCATGACCCTGGACCCGGTACACGTCGACGGCATCGCGCACCTCGCACGCCAGGTGCGCCAGACCGTCGAGACGAGCGACCACGACGCCGCAGCCCAACGGGTGTGGGAGGACTTTCTGGACCCGCTCTATCACGACGGCGACGAGATCCTGACTCCGATGGGCGACCGACGCCGCCGGAAGGTCCCGATCGACGATATCGCACTGACGGACCCACCCTTTCCCACCCAGCACGGACTCGACTCGGGGACGATCAACCCGACGACGTTCAAGAACGGCCTGGTGCTGGACGTCGCTCAGGCGGCGATGAGCGCGGTCCCGTCGGACGTCGAACTCCACCGCGGGCGGACGATCATCATGGCGGTCCACTCCAACGACGCCACCGTCTCGCTCTCCGAGGACTGGGCGGTCGACGACCGGGGCTACGCGAAACGCCGGGTCCTGAACGCCCCCCAGGTCGACCGCTACGAGCAGCGGGTCGTCCACGCGCTGGCGCTGTATCTCGCCGAGAGCGAGCACGCACTGACCAACGCCGACGTTGTCGAGGACCTGTTCGTCCTCGACGGGCCGATCTACCCGACCGGCCTCCTGCGCTGGGCCGACCGCGAGACGGAACTGGCCGACCTACTGGCCGAGGACGACCGCCCGAAGACCGTCGTCGGTAACTACGTCGAACTCGTCGAACGGTTCGTCGAGCGGGACGTTCCACTGATCGGGTTCGTCAAGAACTCCTCGACGAAGGCCCTGACCCGCGCGGTTCGCCGCAAGACTAACGCGCCGTGGGTCGACGACGCCGCCTTCTTCCGGCGGGTACTCGAACGGCGCGACGACGACGGCGAGCGGCGGACCGACGCGCTCACCTGTACGAACTGGTTCCGCTCGCGGGCGGGCACCGACGGGATCATGGCCGCCGACGGGAGCGCGCTGGGCATCGAGCGGGAGCTGGACCCCGAGGCCTACGAGGTCACGTTCTTCGTCTGCTACGACCCGCGCAACGACCTCGTCTTCCGCGTGGAAGCTCCCTACGCGTTCACACGGGACCCCGACTGTCGGGAACGGCTCGCCCGGCAGGTGCTCCACGATGTCGCGGCCGAGCGCGGTCCTCCGCTGGCCGTCTCGAAGGCCGACGAACTCGCCGGGATCGACCGTCAGGGCGGCGAGGAACTCACGCGCCGCATCGAACGTGCCTTCGACACCGACCGGGAGCGGGGCTACGACGACCTGCGCTGGGGAGCCGTCGAAGAAGCCTTCTGATCGCTCTCAGCGCCGGACTACCGCGCTTCCTCGGCTTGCAGGACGGTCACCTCGACCGCGGCCTCGGCGACGCCGAGGCGGGCGAACTGGGTCCGGACGTGGTCTTTGGCCGCCTCGATAGCGGTATCGCGGTCCTCGAACCCCTGTGGCATCGGCGATTCGAAGGCGACGTTGACCTCGCGGTCGCCGATCGATTGCGTCTGGCCACCGCTCTCGACCTCGTAGAAGGCGTCACACACCCAGACGTAGGGAGCGCCGCCGTCCGGTGCGCCCTTGAACGACGGTGGCGACTCACCGGGTTCGTACAGGGTCCCGGTCAACCCGGTACCGCCGGCCGATCCGCGGATGTGGAGCATGCCCGAACGTAGGGACCACAGCGATAAAAGGCTCTCTCCGGACGGCGTCACCGACTGAGATCGACGACGACGGGGAGGTGATCCGACGGGTAGTGGTCGTCGTCCCGGTCCGTACAGACGGCGTGGCTCGTCACGTCGAGGTCGTCCGTGGCGAACACGTGGTCGATGCCCATCTCGGGGAGTAGGTCGTGGAAGTCGGTCCGTGTCGTCGTCGGTCCGTGACGGTGGTCGGCCAGGGACCGCGTGTCCGCGAGTTCGCGGCCGTCGGACAGCGACCGGCCCGCCGCACGCTCGTAGGCGGGGTCACCGACGACGCAGTTGAAGTCCCCCTGGAGGACGGCCGGTTCGCCGTCGACGAGGCCGTCCAGTCGCTCCAGCACCAGGTCGACCCCGCGCCGGCGGGCCTGCTCGCCCTTGTGGTCGAGGTGGGTGTTGACCACGACGAGCGGGTTGTCGTCGTCCAGACGAGCCCATGTTGCCACGCGGGGATAGGCCCCGTCCCAGCCGACGCTGCCCGGTTCGTCGGGGGTCTCCGAGAGCCAGAACGTCCCCGTCGCGACGCAGTCGAAGCGGTCGGTCAGGTAGCCGATAGCGGTGTGCTCGCCGCCACTGGCGACGCCGTCCCGCGGGTCGCCGACCCAGTCGTACTCCGGGAGCATCGACTGCAGTTCCCGAAGCTGGTGTGTCATCGCCTCCTGGACGCCGACGACGGCGGGGGCGTGGTACCGGATCGTCCCGGCCACCAGCCGCCGGCGGTGCGCCCAGTTGTCCCTGCCGTCGGTGGCGGCGTCGTACCGTACGTTGAACGACGCCACCCGCACCCGGTTCATATCTGTGCTGTGGCGCCCTCCGTGGTAAGGGTTCCAGTTCCGGACTGACTGTCCCCCTCCACCGGACGTCCCCGTGCCCGCCCGGGCAGGGAAAGGCGTTAGTTCCCCGCCACCCTCGATGAGACCATGTCAGACCTCGGGGATTTCACGGATTTCGACGCCGACGACGGGCCGACCGACGAGGACACGGCCGAGGCTCCGACCGGCGAGACCGACCGCGCGGCCGAAGAGGCGGAACCCGACAGCGCCTTCGAGCCGATGGACGTCTCGCCGGCCGACCCCGACAGCGGGCTCGGCGTGCTCTCGGCGACCAACGGGCTCCGGATCAGCGAGGAGGAAGACGAATCGCTCCTGCTCGCCTACGTCACCGCCGCGAACCGCTCGGCGGTCCGGCTCGGCAAGTACCTCCTGGTCCCCTATCCCGACGGCGAGCGGCTGTTCTGTCGGATCACTGCCTTGGAGTACGCCCAGGAGTTCCGGGCCGACGACGCCACCGAGATCCACGCCCGGCGAGCGATGCGCGAGCAGGGGATCGACGAGCAGGACTTCAAGTTCATCGCCGAGTTGGACCCGGTCGCAGTCCTCTATTCGGACGGCGACGACCTCAAACGGCGGATGACCGATCGGGTCCCGAAACCGGAGACGGTCGTCCGGGAGGCCACCGACAAGAGCGAGATCAAGACCGGGCTGAAGATCCCCGAGGACGGCGTCTTCCTGGGTCACCTCTCGGTCGGCGGCGAGAAGGTCCAGACGGCCGCGGAGCCACCGACGATCGACTACCGGTTGAAAGACAGCTACGACGACGGCGACCCGCTCGTCTTCCGGCACACGCTCGTGGCCGGCGGGACGGGGTCGGGGAAGACCCACGCCTCGAAGAACGTCCTCCGGCAGTATCTCGGACGGACATACGAGATGACCGACGGTCGCTCCCCGGAACTGGCCGTCGTCCAGTTCGACCCCCAGGACGAGTACGCACAGATGCACGACGACAACCCCGCGATGACCGACGAGTTCGCCCGCCGCTGTGAACGGGAGGGGGTCGCGACGGGCGGCTACGACGACACTATCGCGTTCGTTCCGAAGGTCGCCGGCGCGGACTACAGCGCCAGCCACCACCGCGCCGAGCAGGTCGAGTTCACCGTTCCGTTCTCGCTGGTCCACGAGAACCCGTGGCTCATCGCCGGCTCCAGCCTCAACGACAACCAGTACGGCGCCCTCGTGAACACCCTCTTGCCGCGCTTCAAGCGAGAGTACGGCCGGGAGGCGACCTACGACCAGTTCCTGACGTTCCTCAACGACCCGGCGCTCAAGGAGGAACTCGACGAAACCGGTGACGTCCACGAGGCGACCTTCGACGCGGTCAAGCGACGCGTGCGAGGGTTCGGGGCCGTCTTCGACCAGGACGCCCGGCCGATCACCGACCAGATCTCACAGTTCGTCCGGGCGGGCGGGCTGACGGTCATCCCGACCTACCACATCTCCGACTCGCGGACGGCCTCGACGGTCGTGCTGGCGGTGTCCAGCCTGCTCATCGACCAGAAGCTCTCGAACGACCCGACGTACGACCGGATCAAGGAGACGCCTCTGGTGTTGGGGATGGACGAGGCCCACAACTTCCTGACAGACGCCGACAGCGTCCAGGCCCGGAAAGTCATCGGGAGGTTCACCGAAGCGGCGAAACAGGGCCGCAAGGAACGGCTCGGGCTGTATCTCATCACCCAGGACCCCCAGGACATCGCGGACTCGGTGTTCAAACAGATCAACACGACGATGGTGTTGAACCTGGGCGACGACGACGCGATCTCCGCGGTGAACATCCCCACGAACCTCGAATCGAAGGTCCCCTACATGGAGAAAGGCCAGCGGGTGGTGTACTCGCCGGACAACTCCGAGCCCGTCGAGCTGATCGGTCTCTCGACGTGCGTGACCCGCCACGGACGGGAATGACCCACGGCCCGGCTACTCCAGGCTCGCTTCCAGTCGCTCGATGAGTTCGGTGTTGCCGACGTGGAGCGGACACCGCTGGTGGAACCCCTCGGGTTCGATGTCGAGCATCGACTGTGTGCCGTCCGAGGAGGCTCCGCCGGCTGCCTCGAAGACGAAGGCGATGGGGTTCCCCTCGAACTGGAGCCGGAGTTTCCCGTTCGGGTTGCTCTCCAGTCCGGGGTACGCGAAGATGCCGCCGTAGGTGAGCAACTGGTTGATGTCGGCGATCATCGCACCGCCGTAGCGGAGTTTCAGCTCCTGTTCGATCTCCCGGGCGAAGGCCGTGAAATCGTCCGGCCAGTCGGGGACGAACCCGCCGAACCCGTAGATGTCGGGGTCCTCGGGGAGCGTGACGTCGTCGGCGAGTCGCTCCGGCGTCTCGCCCTCGATGAGGTAGTCGGCGACGACGCCGTCGCGGGCGACGACCATCGTCGTGATCGGTCCGTAGAGGACGAACCCGGCGGTGACGAGGTCACGTCCTTTCGCGGGCAGCGGCGCGTCGTAGATGCCGAAGACGGTTCCCATCGCGTTGTTCGACCGGAGGTTCGAGGAGCCATCCAGCGGATCGAGTGCGATGTGGTACTCCCCCGACCCGCCGTCGACGAGTTCCTGGCGCTCCTCGCTGGCGTAGGTCCCCACCCCCTCGTGGGCCAACAGCGCCTCCTCGAACAACTCGTCCGCGCGGACGTCGGCGGCCTCCTGGCGCTCGCCGCTGGGGTTCGTTCCGACCTTCGCGGTCCGGTCGCTGGCGAGTCCGTCCCGGACCGCCGTCGCCGTCTCAGCGATGCTGTCGACGATCCGGTCGACGGCGTCCCCGCCCGGTTCGTAGGCCGTCATCGACGACCCCCCGCTACCGGAGTGTCGTCGGTCGTTTCGTCGTCGACTGCCGCGGCCTGATAGCGCATCGCTTCCCCGTTGACGTGATAGCCACGTAACTCTCCCGGCTCCCCGGATCACCGTGTCTGTCAAGTGATGCCGAACGCTGGCAGCGAGCGGGCCGCACCGTCGTCCGAACCTGGCTTCCGGCTACCAGCCTGGATTACGGGCACGGTCCATTAAGTTACAAGTACGACGGCAGTGAGAAAACCGAATATGGCGGAATCCGGCGGTTACGGATCGGTCAGTGCACAGCCGACAGCGACGACTAACGTCAACAAAGTCGCGGGCATCGCGTCCGCACTGGTCGTCGTCAACGTCCTGTTGATGCTCGCCCTCTCGTACACCCCGATAGCGGAGTTGGGGGCCGTGCTGTTCTCGAACTTCTTCATCGGTATCGCCGTCTTCCTCGTGACGGTGGGCGGCGGTTACTGGCTGGCTGGAAAGGGAACTGAGAGCGGAAACATGCCGCTTGCTGGCGCCGGCGTGGCCCTGACACAGACTGGCTACGGGCTGCTCGGCTCGGCGATTCTCCTGGTCGCACCCGCGTCGATCCGGGCGCCGGCGCTGGGAATCACCGCGGTCGTCACCGGCCTCATCACCGCTGTCGCCGCCGTCATCGTGTTCAAGACGGACCACGACTTCTCGCGCTGGCAACTGTACTCCTACGTCTGTTTCGGCGGCGGCTTCGTCGTCGGGGCGGTCGCGTACTTCGCCGCGCCAGCCTTCGTCGTCGTCGCGGGCGTGTTCTTCTTCCTCGGGTTCCTCGCCGACCTCGTCTACGAGATCTGGGCGCTCAAGACCGACCAGTACGCCAGCGACCTGCTCAACGCCATCGGCATCTACATCGCCGTGATGGGTGTGTTCATCCACATCCTCCAACTCGTCCTCCGAGTGCTCTCGGAACTGTAGTGATCTCGGGCCAAAGGTTCAAGCCCGACGGCGTGACCACGTACTGTATGGGAAAGCGCATCCTCGTTCCCGTCGACGGGTCCGACGGGGCAGCACACGCCTGTGAGTTCGCCGCCGAGGAGTTCCCGGACGCGACTCTGGTGCTGTTACACGTCATCAATCCCGCAGAGGCGGGCTACAGCGCCCAGGCATCGGTCCCCTCCTTCTCCGAGCAGTGGTACGAACAACAGGAGCGCACGGCCGAGGAACTGTTCGACAAACTCGACGAGACGGTCCGTGCTGCGGGCGGCGGCGAGACCGAGCACGCGCTGGAGGTCGGCCGCCCCACGAAGACCATCGTCGACTACGCCGGGGACAACGACATCGACCACATCGTGATGGGGAGTCACGGCCGCTCCGGCGTCTCCCGCATCCTCCTCGGAAGCGTCGCGGAGATCGTCGTCCGACGGGCGACGGTTCCGGTGACGGTCGTCCGCTGATCAGGCGTGCCTGACGATGTGAACGTCGTACTGGGGGTCCTCCGAGACCGGCGCACCGACGCTCGTGACCGGCGTCGACACCCGGCCGGCGTTCTCGCTGCCGATGAAGAGGATCGAGGCGTTCACTTCGTTGGCGACGGCTCGGATCGTCCGAACGACGTCGGTGGTCAGCGACGCCATCGAGCTCACGTCCTCCGGCACTTCACAGCGGAAGCGTGCGTCGGGGGCGATCTCGTGGACCTGTGTTTCGAGTTTCTCCGCGACCAACTCGGTGCTGAACGTCTCGTCGGCGGTGAGCCAGCCCCGTTCCAGCGCGAACTCCGGGGCTTGCGGGACCACGCTCAACACTAGTACCTCCTCGTCCCGGTAGGCGGCGAACTCGGTCGCTCGTTCGAGCGCTGCCGCGGACAGATCCGACCCGTCGAACGGAACTAACAGAACCATATCGGGCGTCTGGACCGGGCGTGAGTTAACTGTTGCCGGTCGCGAGTGCGGGCCGGTGACACGACACAAAAGGTTATGTAGGTGTAAAGTATGTATCCGTAACATGAGCTTCAGTGAAGACTCACTGCGCTATCCGATGGAGAGCGACGAGTGGGTAAAGACGGTCATCATCGGCGGTCTGCTCGGGTTGTTCAGCTTCCTGATCGTTCCGGCGATCCTGGTCAGCGGATACGTCGTCCGGGCGATCCGCGAGCGCGCTGGGGGCGCGACCGAACCGCCGGTGTTCGACGAGTGGGGAGACCTCCTCGTCGACGGACTGAAGGCGACAGTCATCGGACTGGTCTACATGATCATCCCGGTCGGCGTGTTCGTCCTCACCGTCGGCACGGCGATCATGGGGTTCCTGACCGGCACCGATGCGGGCGCCGGGCTCGGAATGGCGAGCCTGCTGGGCGGGTTCGTCATCTCGGGGATCCTCTCGCTCGTGTTCGGCTACTTCGCTGTCGCGGCCATCGTCAACTTCGCCTGTGAGGACAGCCTCGGTGCCGCCTTCGACATCGGAGCGCTCCGGAAACTGGCGCTGTCCTCGGACTACGCGGTCCCGTGGCTCATCTCGGTCGGGATCTTCTTCGCGGCCGGCATCGCCGTCAGCGTCCTCAACGTGGTGCCCGGCCTCGGAGCGGTCATCGGGCCGTTCTTCTCGTTTTACGCCTACATCGTCGCCGCGGAGTTGTGGGCCGGTGGCTACAACGACGTGATGAAACGATCCGACGAGACCGAACCCTCCGCGGCGGCCGCAGTCTGAACGCCGTTCAGAAAATATTCGCCTGCTGGTAGACGCTGATCCCCTCCATCGTGATCTCGTAGGGTTTGGTCTCGCGTGAGTGGTTGGCGTTCCTGATCTTCTGTATCTCGACGGCCAGTCGCGTCTCTCTGGTCTCCGAGCGGACGTACTGGAGGATGAAGACGGCGTCGGTCAGATACTCGATGATCCCGTGCCGGGAGGCGTAGGCGTTGTCTTCGCTCGCCTCCGAGGTCAGCATCGTCGTCACGCCGGCGTTTTTCAGCGCTCGGGTGAAGTCGAACACCTCGGTACGGCGCTTGGCCTGGTCGTCGTACATCATCTCCAGCAGCGACACGGAGTCGAGCACAAGCCGGTCGGCGTCGAAGTCCTCGATCAGCCGCGGGAGTTCCCCGCGGATGTTGTCGAGGCTGTTTGCCATCTCGACGGGGTCTAAGTCGATGACGGCGAGTTGATCGTTGGCTTCGTACTGCTCGAACTCCCAGTCCCGGTCGTTAGCGGTGTCCATGATCGACTCGTAGGACTGTTCGAGCGTGATGAAGATGCAACTCTCGCCGATCTCCAGGCCGTGATGGAGGAACTGGAGCCCGAACGTCGTCTTCCCGGTCCCCGCAGAACCGATCGTGACGACGAGGTGGCGTTCGGGAATCCCACCCTGGATCATCCGGTCGAGTCCCTCGATACCGATATCGATCCTCGGGATGTCCGAATCGAAATCTTCGTCTTCGAACTCGCCGCCACTGCCGCTTCCGCCCCCGGCTGAATCGAACGCGGACGCGAAGTCGTCGTCGAACAGACCGCCCTCGCCCTCTCCACCACTGTCGTCGAACGACTCGCCACCGCTATCGTCGAACGGGCTGTCACCACCACTGTCACCGAACGGACCGTCGCCGCCGCCCCCGTCGAACGGACTGTCACTGCCGCTATCGTCGAAGGGGCTCTCATTACTGCTATCGTCGAACGGGCCGTCGCTCTCCGCGTCGGGGCTCTCGCTCGTCCCGGCGCCGGCGCTCTCGGAACCGTCAGTACCCTCCTCGAAGGGGTCGGCGTCGTCACCACCGACGACTCGGTCGCTGGACTCGTCGTCCGCCTCCTCGATTGCCTCCTCGAACCAGTCACCGTCCTCCTGTTCTGTGGAGTCGTCGTCGCTCATGCGTCCGACCACCGACCGCGAAGACGCACCATACCCCAGAGTTTTCGTGGAGCCTGATATATCCTTGCTGTCGCTATCCGCTGTTTGCCGTCGACAGATAGCCACTCGCTTCCGATAGCGGAACAGAATCCACTGATGCCACTACGCCGAGACGTACTGTGCTTCCCAGTCGTTGCGTGCGTCCAGTTCACGCTGACCACGCTTCGTCAGTGTGTAGAAGTTCGTCCGGCGGTCGAGTTCGCCTTTCTCGATGAGTCCCTTCTCGACGAGTGTATCGAGGTTGGGATAGAGACGGCCGTGGTTGACATCGCCTTCGTAGTAGTGCTCCAGTTCCTCTTTGATCGCGAGCCCGTGCGGTTCGTCGAGGCCAGCGATCACGTACAACAGATCTCGTTGGAATCCGGTCAGATCGTACATTCGTCTCCGGATTGTTTCGGCGCCATACATATCAATATTCATGGTATACGGGTAACCTACTTACCAGATAGTTATCTCCCCACGTCCGGTAGTTCTCGGGACTCGGCTGCTAAATCTAACTTCGACCTCCGGAGATACTGTCGCCGGTATCGGCGGGTATGTCTCCGAACTGGAACTGTAACAGAAACCCACGTCGATCCGTGGTCTCCTCCTCACGGAGCTTGCTGTGTCCCGACAAGGGTAAAGGACCCGACTGTGTAGAGCGGTTGATGACCGAACACGCGGAGTCGGTGGCAGACGGACTCCCGGAGCCGTCGGGCGCCGGCCGTGTCCGTGTCGTCGGTACCGCCCACGTCTCGGAGCACAGCGTCGAGGAAGTACGGGAACGCATCACCGAGGAGCAGCCCGACATCGTCGCTGTCGAACTCGACGAGGGTCGCTACCGGCAGATGCAAGGCGAGACGCCCGACGACCTCGACGCCGGCGATCTCCTCCGTGGGAACACCGTCTTCCAGTTTCTCGCGTACTGGATGCTCTCGTACATCCAGGCACGCCTGGGTGACCGGTTCGATATCGAACCCGGTGCCGACATGCAGGCCGCGATCGACACGGCCGAGCAACACGGGCTCGGCGTCGCGCTCGTCGACCGCGATATCCAGACGACCGTCCAGCGGTTCTGGTCCCGGCTCACCGCATTGGAGAAACTGAAACTGCTCGGAAGCCTCATGGCCGAGATGGGGCCGCCACTGACCGTCGGCCTCACTATCGGTGCCGTCTTCGGTGTGATGGCGGCCGTCGTCTCGGGTGTCGTCGGCTGGCCGGTCCTGATCCCGACCGCCGCCGTCGGATCGCTGGCCTCCGTCCTGAACACCGTCCTCGTCGGCGTCCTCGTGACCGCAGGGATCGGCGTCCCTGTCGCCGCGTTCGTCACGCAACTTCACAGTGAAGAGGAGATCGACGAGTTCGACATGGAGCAACTGACCGATACCGACGCCGTCAGCGCCATGATGGAGGAGTTCCGACGGTTCTCGCCGGGCGGCGCCGAGGCACTGATCGACGAACGGGACGCCTACATCGCCCACCGGCTCGTTGCGCTCCGTGACGCCGGCTACGACGTGGTCGCCGTCGTCGGTGCCGGACACAGGGAGGGGATCGAGCGGTATCTGGAACACCCCGGGGAACTCCCGCCCATGGAGTCGTTGACCGGGAAAGAGACGGGAAGCCGGTTCTCGGTGTACAAACTCCTGGGTTACGCGATGACAGTCGGCTTCTTGGTGTTTTTCCTCCTGCTCGTGATGGCGGGTGTCAACGACGCGTTCCTCCTGCGACTGTTCGGCGCCTGGTTCTTTATCAACGGTATCATCGCCGCGGGGCTCGCTCGACTGGCCGGCGCCCACTGGACGAGTTCGCTCGTCGGCGGTGGGGTCGCCTGGATGACCAGCGTCAACCCCCTGCTCGCGCCGGGCTGGTTCGCCGGTTACGTCGAGTTGCGGTACATCTCGGTCAACGTCGGCGATATCGCGACGCTGAACGAGATCCTGGCCGACGAGGAGTCGCCGATCCTCGACCTCGTCAAGCGGTTGCGTGCGGTGCCGCTCTTCCGGCTCATCATGATCGTCGCGCTGACAAACGTCGGGAGTATGATCGCGAGTTTCCTGTTCGCGACGGTCCTGTTACCGTACTTCTCACAGGAGATCGGGGGCGTCGACGGGGTCGCCCGTCTGATGCTCCGCGGTGCCCGCAACAGCGCGGACCTCCTCTGGGGGGTGGTGACGTGAACCTGACGTTCACTCGCCAAGAACTCCGGGACCTGTTCGTCGCCTGGCTGGCGCTGGGGCTCGCGTTTACGCTCCTGTTGGAACCACGGCTGACCGATGCGCTCCTCGGGACCGCCGGCGGAGTCTCCGTCGGCGTCGTCACACTGACCCTCGTGGTCAGCCTCCTGACCGTCGGCGTCGCCTTCCT